>NZ_JBEZZW010000003.1:0-329198 GCF_040639415.1 Micromonospora sp. NPDC023888
GCGGCTGCCCGCTGGCCGTTCGAGGTGCACGTCGCGCCGCACCGGGTGGTGCCGGACATTCCGGCGCTGAGCGACAGCGAGCGGGACGCCTTCGGCCAGCGCAGGGCGGCCAGCGCAGGGCGGCCAGCGCAGGGCGGCCAGCGCCGGGCGGCCAGCGCCGGGCGGCCAGCGCAGGGCGGCAGTCCGCAGGGTCAGGGGAGCCAGGTGGGTAACGGCTCGCGGGCGGCCAGCCACGACTCGGGCACGCCGCCGGGGGTGCCGACACCCGTGTACGCGGCCACGATCGCTCCGACGATGGCGGCCGTGGTGTCCGTGTCACCGCCGGCCTGGACGCACCTCCGGATCGCCGCCGGATAGTCGTCGAGGTGGGTGGCGGCCACCCAGAGGGTGAACCCGACGGTGTCCTGGGCGGTCACCCGGGAGCCGTTGCCCAGTGCCGCCACCACCCGGTCCACCGGTCGGCCGAGCAGCCCGGCCGCCCGGCTCACGCTCCGGTGCACCTCGGTGCCCGGGTCGAGCGCGGCGGCGATCCCGGCGAGCAGGCGCTCCGGAGCCGGCCGGTGCCCGTCGAGGCGGGCGCGGGCGGCGAGCGCGGCGGCCACGGCCACCGCGACGGCGCCGGCGATCCCCTCCGGGTGCGCGTGGGTCACCTCGGCCGAGGCGCGGGCCTGCGCCGCGGCACGGGCGGTCGAGTCGGCGAAGTACGCGCCCAGCGGGCCGACCCGCATCGCCGCGCCGTTGCCGCAGGAGCCCTGACCGTCGAAGGCGGAAGCGGCGGCCAGCGGCCAGGGGGTGCCGGTACGGATCAACCGCAGGATCGCCAGCGCGCCAGCGCCGTAGCCCCGGCGCGGAGCGCACCGCTCGGCGAAGGCCAGGGCCAGCCGGTCGGGGTCGACGCCGCCGGACTCGACCAACTCGGCGAGGACCGAGCAGGCCATCTCGGTGTCGTCGGTCCACTCCCAGGGAGCCGGCGGCAGCGCTCCCGCTGTGAGATCCGGGGGCGCGGCCCCGGGCAGGAAGTACCGCGCGCCGAGCGCGTCGCCGGTGGAGAGACCGGCGAGGCTGTCCCGGGCGAGCGCCAGACGGGCATCGACGAACAGGGTGAACGACATCGTCGTACCAGCTTGCCCCCTCGCCAGGCACGTCGCAATGCGATCAACTTGCCAGGCCAAGTACGGTCTTGTCGTGGCCTCCGTGCTCCTGGTCGAAGACGATCACGTCGTACGCGGCGCGATGCTGCGGTCCCTCACCGACCGGGGGCACGCCGTGCACGCCGTGGGCACGGCGTTGGACGCCCTGCGTCGGGTCGCCGCGGAGACACCCGACCTGGTGGTGCTGGACCTCGGCCTGCCCGACCTGGACGGCTCGGACGCGCTGCGGATGCTGCGCGGCATCACCGACGTTCCGATCATCATCGCGACCGCCCGTGACGACGAGCAGTCGGTGGTCAAACTGCTGCGCGCCGGCGCCGACGACTACATGGTCAAGCCGTTCACCGGGGCGCACCTGGACGCGCGGATCACCACCGTGCTGCGGCGGGCCGGACGGGCCAGCCGGACGGTGCAGCCGGCGGTGCACAGCGTCGGCGGCCTCCGGGTGGACGTGGGCGAGCGCAGCGCCCAGCTCGACGGGGAGCCGCTGGCGCTGACCCGCAAGGAATTCGACCTGCTGGCCTATCTCGCCGCACGACCCGGGCGGGTAGTGTCCCGCCGGGAACTCTTGGAGGAGGTATGGCGGCAGCCATCGGTCGGCGAGGATCAGACCATCGACGTTCACCTGTACTGGCTCCGCAGAAAGATGGGCGAGTCCGCGGCGAAGCCGCGCTACCTGCGCACCGTGCGGGGGGTCGGATTCCGGCTGGTGGCACCGGACTGAGGACGGCGCTGGCCCTGCTCACGGCCGGCATGTGCAGCCTCGTCGCGCTCGCGTTCCTGATCCCTCTCGGCCTCAGCCTGCGTGAGCAGAGCCGGGACGAGGCGATCGCCGACGCGGCCCGACGCAGCGCCCTGGTCACCGGCGCGCTTGCGGTGAGCACCGACCCCACGGTCGTCGAGCGGGCCGTGGTGGCGAGCGCCGAGGGCGCGCCGGCCCGTCCCGTGGTGCACGGTCTGGGCCTGGACGAATCCGCAGGTCGGGCCACCGGCGGCGACCTGGACCGGGCTCGTGCCGACCGGCGGTCGCGGGTCGTCGACGTGGACGGGGGCGTGGTCCGGCTCGATCCGGTCGTCCTCGGTGACCGCACGGCAGTGGTCGAGGTGTTCCTCCCGGACTCGACGCTGGGCGAGGGCGCCGGTGGCACCTGGCTGCTGCTGTTCGCGGTCGGCGCGGCGATGGCCGGCGCGGCGGTGCTGGTGGTCGACCGGGTCGCCGCCCGCGCGGTGGACTCGACCCGGGGTCTGGTCAAGGCCGCCCTCTCCATCGGCGACGGCGACCTGGGCGTACGCGTCGAGCCGACCGGGCCGCGCGAGCTGGCCGAGGCCGGGTACGCCTTCAACCGGATGGCCGACCGGCTGGACGCGGCCCGCACCGACGAGCGGGAGCTGGTGGCGGACCTGTCGCATCGTCTGCGTACCCCGTTGACAGTGCTGCGGTTGGACGCGGAGGCGTTGGAGTCCGACGACACGAGCGTGGGTTCGTTCAGCCCGGCGGAGTTGGACCGGCTTCGCGGCATCCGGCGGATCCGGCAGGCGATCGTCACCCTGGAGGGTGAGATCGACGTGCTGATCAAGACGACCCGCAAGTCGGTGGCGCTCGAGGCCGGGCCGGCGATGTGTGACGTCAGCGAGGTGGTCCGGGACCGGATGGTGTTCTGGGCGGCGCTGGCCGGCGACCAGAACCGGCCACACCGGGTGAACGGCGCGCAACTGCGCATCCCCGCGCCGGTGCCCCGGGCCGAGTTGGCGGCCGCGCTGGACGCGGTGATCGGCAACGTCTTCCGTTACACCCCGCAGGGCACCGCGTTCGAGGTGGCCGTGTCCCGGCGCGACGGTTATGTGGCGATCCGGATCGACGATGCCGGCCCCGGCATCGCCAACCCGGACCGGGCGCTGCGCCGGGGCACCAGTGACCAGGGCTCGACCGGGCTCGGCCTGGACATCGCCAAGCGGGTGGCGTTGCAGGCCAACGGATCGGTGAGCATCGACCGCGCCCGGTTGGGCGGGGCCAGCGTGGTGATGCTCCTCGCCGATCCGGAGGCGACGCCGCGGCAGGTCAGCCGCTTCGGTCTGGTCGGGCGGATGGCACGCGACGCCCGGGACACCAAGGCCGCCGGACGGCGCTGGCCGCGCCAGCGCCCCACCGACGACTGAGCGGGTTGTGGGCCGTCGCAAGTCTTCCTTAGATCGCGGTTAACGACCGGGACTGACCTGCCGTGAGCTGACAGGATCAGAACACGAACCCACCAGTTTCACCGGCCGAGCGCCTACGCGCACCCGCGACCGGTGAAGCCGCGCGCGCGGCGGGAGTCACAGGTCCCCCCACACCCACGCTCCCGCCGCGCGCCCCGCTCCCGCCGCCGTCAGCCGCGACGGGCCCGTCAGCCGGCGGCGGCCAGGTACGCGTCGATCTCGGCCGCGATCCGCTGCTTGCCGTCGGAGTCGAGGAAGGACGCGGTCACCGCGTTGCGGGCCAGCCCGGCCAGACCCTCGGGACCGATCCCGAGCAGGCGGGCCGCCACCGCGTACTCGTCGTTGAGGGTGGTGCCGAACATCGGCGGGTCGTCGGAGTTGATGGTGACCAGCAGCCCGGCCTCGACCAGCCGGGGCAGTGGGTGCTCGTCGAGGTTGGCCACCGCCCGGGTCCGGACGTTCGACGTCGGGCAGATCTCCATTCCGATCTGCCGCTCGGCCAGGTGGGCGAGCAGCTCCGGGTCCTGCGCGGCGGAGATGCCGTGCCCGATCCGCTCGGCGCCCAGCTCGTTCAGCGCGTCCCAGACGGTCTGCGGCCCGGTGGTCTCTCCCGCGTGCGGCACCGAGCGCAGCCCGGCGGCGCGGGCCTGGTCGAAGTAGGGCCGGAACTGCGGCCGGGGCACGCCGATCTCCGGCCCACCCAACCCGAAGCTGACCAGCCCGTCCGGGCGCTCCGCGAGGGCGATGCGCAGTGTCTCCTCGGCCGCGGGCAGGCCCGCCTCGCCGGGGATGTCGAAGCACCAGCGCAGCTCGATGCCGAAGTCGGCCGCCGCGCGCTTGCGGGCGTCCTCGATCGCCTCGCAGAACGCCGGCGCGGGGATGCCCCGGCGCACGTGCGAGTACGGGGTGATCGTCAGTTCCGCGTACCGGACCTGTTGGCGGGCCAGCTCCCGGGCCACCTCGTGGGTGAGGATCCAGACGTCCTCCGGGTCGCGGATGAGGTCCACGACGCTCAGGTAGACCTCGATGAAGTGTGCGAAGTCGCGGAACTCGAAGTAGGCGGCGAGCGCCTCCGGGGCGGCCGGTACGGGGGTGCGTCCCTCGTGGCGGGCGGCCAGCTCGGCGACGATCCGGGGCGAGGCGGAGCCGACGTGGTGCACGTGCAGCTCCACCTTGGGCAGGCCGGCGATGAAGGCGGACGGGTCGGTCACGAACTCTCCTCTGCATGGTCGCCGGTGCGGGCGACGACGAAGATGCGGCGGAACGGGAAGTACACCTGACCCTGCCGGACCGGGTACGCGGCGGCGAGGCGTACCCCCAGCTCGGCCCGGAAGGCCGACCAGCCGGCGGCGTCCAGCGCGGCCCGGACCGGACGCAGCGCGGTGCCTTCCATCCAGGCCAGCACCGGGTGGTCGGCGGCGGGCCGGGCGGGCAGCAGGTGCACGTAGGTAGTCTCCCAGGCGTCCACGGCGCAGCCCGCGGCGGTCAGCAGGGCCGCGTAGTCGGCCGGGTCGTCGACCGGGTCGGCGCGCAGCAGCGGGGCGATCTCGGCCCGCCAGGCCGGCTCGTCGGCGACCTGACGCAACGCGCGATGCGAGGCGGCGGTGAAGTTGCCGGGGACCTGCATGGCGAGCCACGCGCCGGCGGGCAGCTCGGCGGCCCAGCGTCGCAGCAGCTCCTGGTGGCCGGGGACCCACTGGAGCGCGGCGTTGCTGACCACCACGTCCTCGTCGCCGGTGGGGCGCCAGTCGCGTAGGTCGGCGACGGCGAAGTCGACGGGAGCGCCGAGGGCGGTGGCCCGGTCGATCATGTCGGGCGAGGAGTCCAGGCCGCGCACCCGGCTCGTCGGCCAGCGTTGGGCGAGGGTGGCGGTGAGGTGGCCGGGGCCGCAGCCGAGGTCGACGACCGCGCGGGGCCGGTCGGCCGGTATCCGCGTGACCAGGTCGTGGAACGGTCGGGATCGCTCGTCGCCGTAGCGCAGGTAGGTCGTCGGATCCCACATCACTGCCTCCCAAACCGTACGTCCGTCTTGCTACCGTACGGCTCCCGTGGCAGGCCGGCAACCCGATCACTAGGCTCGGGGCATGGAACAGCGCAGCTTCAACCGGCTCGGCCGGACCGTCGGAGCGGTCGGCCTGGGCGCCTGGCAACTCGGCGCAGACTGGGGCACCGTCAGCGAGGCCGACGCGATGGCGGTGCTCGCCGCCGCCGTGGACGACGGGGTCACCTTCCTCGACACCGCGGACGTGTACGGCGACGGCCGCAGCGAGGAGCTGATCGGCCGCTTCCTGCGCACCCGACCCGACGCCGGGCTGACCGTCGCCACCAAGATGGGCCGCCGCGTCGAGCAGCGATCGGAGGCGTACACCCTCGACAACTTCCGACAGTGGACCGACCGGTCCCGGGCCAACCTGGGCATGGACACCCTGGACCTGGTCCAGTTGCACTGCCCGCCCACCGCCGTGTTCTCCTCCGACGAGGTCTTCGACGGCCTGGACACCCTCGTCGCCGAGAAGGCCATCGCCGGGTACGGGGTGAGCGTCGAAACCTGCGACCAGGCTCTCACCGCGATCGCCCGACCGGGGGTGGCGAGCGTGCAGATCATCCTCAACGCGGTCCGCCACAAGCCCCTGGAGCGTGTCCTTCCGGCCGCGGCCGCCGCCGGGGTGGGCATCATCGCCCGGGTGCCGCTCGCCAGCGGCCTGCTCTCCGGCCGGTACGACGAGCACACCGAGTTCCCCGCCGACGACCACCGCAACTACAACCGGCACGGCGCGGCGTTCGACGTCGGGGAGACGTTCTCCGGGGTCGACTACGAGCGGGGCCTGGCCGCCGTCCGCCGGCTCGCGCCACTCGTCGACCCGGACCGCACGATGGCGCAGTTCGCGCTGCGCTGGGTGCTGGACCAGCCGGGCGTCACAGTCGTCATCCCCGGTGCCCGCGACGCGGAGCAGGCCCGGCGCAACGCCGAGACGGCGGCCCTGTCGCCGCTGACCGACGGCCAGTTGGCCGCCGTACGCGAGATCTACGACGAGCTGATCCGCCCGCAGGTGCACGACAGGTGGTGACTGGCGCGCCCGGGAAGCTCGCGTCGCGCCGTCCGACAGGCGATGCTGGAGGACGGCGTGCCGCTCCGGGCGGCGGAGAGGAATGGCGATGAGAGGCTGGCTTCCGCTCACCCTCGGCCTGTTGGCCGTGGTGATCGGTGCGGTGTGGACGGTGCAGGGCCTCGGCTACGTCAGCGGCAGCGTCATGACCGACGAGAAGATCTGGGCGGTGCTCGGCCCGCTCGTGGCGTTGGCCGGGCTGGTGGTGCTCTGGCTCGGCCTGCGCTCGCGCCGCCGGAACTGACCCGCCGGTCCACACTGGCGCCCGCCCAGCCAAGGCGAAGCCCCGTATCCCGGACGGGATACGGGGCTTCGCAACGACCCTGACCGAATCGTCCCACTGGCCGGCCGGAGCCGGCCAGCTCACTCAGATGGGACGGACCTGCTCGGCCTGCGGGCCCTTCTGACCCTGTGCAATCTCGAACTCCACCCGCTGGTTCTCCTCCAGCGAGCGGTAGCCGCTGGTCTGGATGGCCGAGAAGTGGACGAACACGTCAGCACCCCCACCATCGACGGTGATGAAGCCGAAGCCCTTGTCAGCGTTGAACCACTTCACGGTTCCCTGAGCCATGTGTATCTCCTTCTAAAACTGGTGGCCGTGCACGCCGTGCGGCCAATTGGCCGTTTTCGAGCAGCGGCGTCTGAGGCGGCCCCACGAAGGAGACTTCTCTCAACCCACGCCATCTCGCAACAGCGTGGACCAGCAAATCACGGAGGCAAAAAGTCTGTCACGACCTCTCCGACGAATTTCTCCGACATGTGACCTGACGGATGCCTCAGTTCCGCTGGGCGGCGTCCGAAGCCATGCGAAAGCCCCCTTCCCATCGATGCGGGGAAGAGGGCTGACGTCGCCGGGGTCAGTCCGGCCAGTTGCCGGTCATCCGGCGGACACCGACCGCGCCGCCCCGGTCCACAGCGGCCCGGACGACCGCGAAGATGGCCCCCTGCAACGCCGCGGCGGCCAGGATCTCGCCCCAGCCGCGGTCCTCGTCGGTGGCGTTGGGCGCCTCACCGTCGCCCGCGGTGATCTTCCAGACCTGCCGGAAGATCGCCCCGGCCGCCGCACCCGCGGCGATACCCAACAACACGCCGACCGGCCGGTACGCGACCCTGCCGATACTCCTGCTCACCTACGCCTCCCCCGCACGATCATCAGCACCACCACGGTAGCCACCGCACCGGCCGCGATGGCCGCCCACGGCACCGGGTTGCGGCGCACCAACTCACCCTTGTCGTGCGCCTGCGCGCGCACCAACCCGCCCTTCTCGTAGGCCTGCGCCCGCGCCATCCCGGCGCCCCGCACGGCCTGCCCGCGGACCCGGGCGACGGTCTGCGCCGCCTGCTCGCGCATCCGCTGCTTCGCCTGCTCGGCGGACTCCTTCAGGCGGGCCTTGACGTCGGCCTTGGCGGCCAACGCCTCCATCGTCTCGCCCAGCTCGACCCGGGTACGACGGATCTCCTCGCGGAGAGCCTCCGTGTCACCGGTCCCGTTGCCCGTCATTGCCGCCCCCTGTCCTTCACCGCGGCGGTGACGGTGTCCATGTCGGCGCGGAGGCTGCGCACCGTGGCCGCCGGCACCGGCGGGACGGCCCGACTGACCTGCTTCTTGCCCACCAGGGCGAGAATGCCGGCCACCAGGAAGCAGGCCACCGCCACGATCAGCGCGGCGGCCCAGGCGGGCAGCACCAGGTCGAGCAGCAGGATGGCCGTGGCGACGAGCGCGCCCAGGCCGAAGAACGCCAGCGCGCCACCGCCGCCGAACAGGCCGATCCCGATGCCGGCGTGCTTGCCCTTCTGGGTCAACTCCGCCCGGGCCAGCGCCAGTTCGTCCCGTACCAGACGGGAGACCTGCTCGGTGGCCCGCTGCACCAACTCGGCGGTGGAGGGCTCGCTCCCGTTGTGGGATGTGCGGGCGTTCGCCACGTCAGCCATGCTGTCCTCCTTTCCCTATCACCGCGCTGTATGCCCGGAGTTGCCGCCCGTCAATCCTAAAACGCGACGAGCGGCCCACCGTTCCCGTTGTCCGGACGCCGCGCCGAAGAGTCGGCTCGACCGATCACGCCAGAGACGTCCGGCAGCACATCCCCCGCCCAAGCCCGACCAAACCTCGCAGGATCAGGTCCGGGCTTCTTCGGGGCCCACGAAGGCCTCGCTGCGGGCGTCGCCGTCGTCGCTGCCGCCGAAGACGCGGGCGTCGTCGGGGGCCTCGGTCTCGGACGGGCGGCGCGCCGGGCGCCTCGGCTGCACCCACTGCCAGGGCAGGTTGCTGCTGGCGTCGCCCAGCTCGGTGCGGACCCGGGGCATGGCCGTCGGACGGTTGTCCCGGATCCAGGCCACCAGGTGCTCCCGGACGAGGCAGCGCAGGTCCCACAGGCTGCCCGCGTCGGCGGCGCTGACCAGAGCCCGCAGCCGAACCATCCCGCCGGTGGCGTCGGTGACCTGCAGGACGCAGACCCGCCCGTCCCACAGCTCGGTGCCCTCGACCAGGCGGCGTAGCTCCTCGCGCATGGTCTGCACCGGCACCGCCCAGTCCACGTCGAACTCGGCGGTGCCGAGCACCGCCGACTCGGTCCGGGTCCAGTTCTGGAACGGCTTGCTCGTGAAGTACGAGGTGGGAAGGATCAACCTGCGGTCGTCCCAGATCTGCACCACGACGTAGCTGAGGGTCAGCTCCTCGATCCGACCCCACTCCCCCTCGACGACGACCACGTCGTCGAGCCGGACGGCGTCGCTGAAGGCGAGCTGAAGGCCGGCGAAGACGTTGCCGAGCAGGCTCTGCGCGGCGAGCGCGGCCACCACACCGACCACGCCGGCCGAGGTCAGCACACCGGCGCCGATGCCACGCACGCTCGGGAAGGTCATCAGCATCACGCCCACGGTCAGGATGACGATCACCGCGATGGTGAGGCGACGCAGCATCACCACCTGGGTCCGGACCCGCCGGGCGTGCCGGTTGTCGGGCACGTCGACCCGGAACCGGGCCAGCGCGGTGTCCTCGACGACGACGAGCAGCGCGGCGACCAGCCAGGCGGCGGTGGCGATCACGGCCAGGACGAGCAGGTGCAGCAGCAGTCGCCGCCAGCTCTCGCCGACCGCGTACCCGGTGCTGAAGCGGACGGCGAACTGCACGGCGACGACCACGCCGGCGACCTGGAACGGGCGGTGCGCGTGGTCGGTCAA
This sequence comes from Micromonospora sp. NPDC023888, assembly GCF_040639415.1. Taxonomy (NCBI): domain Bacteria; kingdom Bacillati; phylum Actinomycetota; class Actinomycetes; order Micromonosporales; family Micromonosporaceae; genus Micromonospora; species Micromonospora sp. NPDC023888. The sequence continues at coordinate 9,635 of NZ_JBEZZW010000003.1, forward strand.
CTCGGTCAACAGCAGTGACCGGCGGCCGAACCGCCGGGTGAGTCGGTGGACGACCTCGACCAGGAACAGGGCGACCGCCGCCGCGACGAGCGCGGCGACGGCCGTTTCGAGATAGTTCTGCACGGCTTCGATGCTTCCCTTCGACAAAGGCGTCGGGCACTCCGGGCAAAAGCCCAAGAGTGCCCGACGGCCCGCGTATCGACCAGCTCAGACCTTGCGGTACCGGGACTGGAGGAAGCAGAAGACGCCGAAGGCGGCGATGCCCAGGGCGACCAGGGTCAGCAGGAACACGCCGTACGACTGCTCGCGCAGCGCGTGCAGGGCGGCGTCCAGACCACGGGCCTTCTCCGGGTCGTAGTTCACCGCTGCCACGATGACCAGCAGACCGGCGATGCCGTACGCGACGCCCTTGGCGATGTATCCGGCCATGCCCAGCCGGCGGGCCAGCGTACGGGTCTTCGGGCTCATCTCGCCGGTCTTCAGGTGCTTCTCGAACCGCTTGACCGCCCCGTAGATGACCAGGCCGACACCGATCGCGGCGAGCACCAGCCCGGCCAGGCCGACAAGCCAGCGGCCACCGCTGGAGGTCATCAGCTTGCCGGTCAACGCCTCCTGCTGGTCGGCGCTGTTCGACCCGACATCCTTGAAGACCTTGAAGGCGGTCCAGGCGAAGTAGAGGTAGACGATGGTCCGGCCGGCCGAGGCGAGCCGTTCGGTGACGCGTTCCCTGCCGCGCTCGGCGCGGTGCCCGACCGCCGCCTCCAGCGCCTGCCAGATCGCCATCGCGAGCAGGCCGACAGCGGTGGCGATGACCAGGAACCTGCCCAGGGGCTGTTCGGAGAGGGTACGCAGCGCGCCGGACTGGTCACCGTCGTCGGACGACGTGCCGAACGCGATCTGCAACGCCAACCAGGCGAAGAGCAGGTGGACGATGCCGTAGCCGATGAAGCCGGCCCGGGCGAGGAATTCCAGCCACCGGCTGTCCGCCGTGCGGGAGGCGGTGGCTTCGGCGCTACGGGTGAGTGACATGGCGTCACAATCTCCGATTCTGAAGATCCCCAAACGTCGGCCACCGCCGCCCGCCCAGGTCAGCTACCCGGGTTGCGGGATACGCGGATCTTGACCTGCTGGTCGGTGACGCTGTCCAGGGTGACCGCGAAGCCGCCCGCCTCGGCAGCCTGCTGCCCCATGGTGAGGCTGAGCTGCTCCCCGGCGACCTCGACGGTCACCTGGTCGCCCTCGGCGCCGACCAGTTTGGCCTCGACTCCCAGGATGGTGGTGCTCGCGTCGACACCCCGCTCGAAGGTGACGGTGCAGGCGTCCAGCCCGCAGTCGGTGGAGGCACCCTGGGAGCTGCACCCGGCGAGCACGGCGAGGCCGAGCGCCAGACCGGCGAAGAGACCGGCGGCGCGGCGGACGGGGGGAATGGGCATGGTGGCGGGTCGGTTCGTCACCTCGCCAAGGGTACGAGACGTTCGCGACGCCCCCGCCCGTTGGTGATCCACCCGCCGGCCGACCGGGGCACCGGGAGCACCGGCTAGGGTCCGGGACATGCCCTTCGACATCGCCCGCACCCGGGCCGCCTACCCCGCCCTGACCGAGGGTTTCGTGCACTTCGACGGGGCCGGGGGCACCCAGACCGCCATCGGTGTGATCGACGCGGTCACCGACGCCATGCGGACGGCGGTCGGCAACCGCAGTGCCGCCAACGTGCCGGGTCGCCGGTCGTTGGAGTTGGTGGCCGAGGCCCGCGCGGCAGTGGCCGACCTGCTCGGCGCCGACCCGGCCGGGGTGGTGCTCGGCCCGAGCGCCACCGCGCTGACGTACACCCTCGCGCGCACGCTCGGCGCGGGTTGGCGCCCCGGTGACGAGGTGGTGGTCTCCCGGCTCGACCACGACGCGAACGTCCGGCCGTGGGTGCAGGCCGCCGAGGCGGCCGGGGCGACGGTGCGCTGGGCCGAGGTCGACAGGCACACCGGCGAACTGCCCGCAGCACAGTACGCCGACCTGGTCGGCGAGCGGACCCGGCTGGTCGCGGTGACCGCCGGCAGCAACGCCATCGGCACCATGCCGGACGTGCCGGCGATCGCCAAGATCGCGCACGCGGTCGGCGCGCTTGTCTGCGTCGACGGGGTGCACTCCGTCCCGCACGGGCCGACCGACCTGACCTCCCTCGGCGCCGACGTGCTGGTCACCAGCGCGTACAAGTGGTCCGGACCGCACCTGGCGGCGATGGTGGCCGACCCGGCCCGGTGGGCGGCGCTGCGCCCGGCGAAGCTGGTGCCGTCCTCCGACGCCGTGCCGGACCGGTTCGAGTACGGCACTCCCAGCTTTCCCCTGCTGGCCGGCGTGACCGCGGCGGTGGACCACCTGGCGGGTCTGGACCCGGACGCGGTCGGGGACCGGCGGGCACGACTGCGCGCCGGGCTGGCCGCCGCCCAGGCGCACGAGGAGGCGCTGCTGGACCGGCTGCTCGCCGGGCTGGCGGAGCGGCCGGCGATCACCGTGTACGGCTCGCCGGCCCGGCGCTGCCCGACGGTGTCGTTCCGGGTCGCCGGGATGTCACCGGCGGCCACCCAGCAGGCGTTGGGCGCCGCCGGGTTCTGCCTCTCCGTCGGCGACTACTACGCCTACGAGTACTTCCAACTGATGGGTCTGCGCGACAGCGGCGGCGCTGTGCGGGCGAGCATCTACCACTACAACACCGCCGACGAGGTGGACCGGTTGCTCGGCGAACTGGACGCGGTGGTCGACGGGGCGGGGAGAATGGTCGGATGAGCACCCTGGTCGAGGACAATCCGGCGAAGCACCGCTTCGAGATCCTGGTGGACGACGCGTTTGCCGGCTTCACCGCGTACGTGATGCGCGGAGAAGTGCTGGTCTTCACGCACACCGAGGTGGACCGCGGCTTCCAGGGCAGGGGCGTGGGCGGGGCGTTGATGCGGGGCACCCTGGACGAGGTCCGCGCCCGGGGCGCCACGGTGGTGCCGCAGTGCTCGTTCATGGCCGCGTTCATCGACAAGCACCCCGAGTACGCCGATCTGGTCGCCGACCTGCCGTAGGCGGGCTCAGCGGGCGCCGGTCAGCACCTCGGCGGCGGCCCGGCCACTGGCCCGGGTCGCACCGTGGGTGGCCAGGTGCACCGCCCCGGTGACCACCTCCGGCACGCCCAGCTCGACGACCACCGCGTCCGGCCGGGCAGCGAGAGCCCGTCGCACGGCGGCGCCCATCCAGTCGTGCCGGTGCAGGTCCCGGACCACGAGCACCAGCGGGCGGGCGCCCGCCCCGGCACCCGGGTCGGCCGGCACGTCGGCCTCGGCGTAGCGGACCGTGCTCGTGCCGGGCAGCAGCTCGCCCAGCGGTGCGCCGATGCCCCACGGGGTCTCCGCGCCGATGGCGATGTTGCGCAGCGGCTCGAACTCGACGACGTGCGCCGCACGGGTCAGCGGCAGCGCGTCGGCCGCGCTGTCGGTGGCGGTGACCCGGACGGCCCGACGGGCGGCGACGAGCCCGACGTCGGCGGCGTCGCGTGCTCCGGCCGGTCCGGCGGCGCGCGCCGCCATCGTCCAGGCGGCGAGTTGGCCGACGCGCTTGGCCGCCTCGGCGAGGCGTTCCTCGGGCAGCTCACCGGAGACGACAGCGGCCACGATGGCATCGCGCAGTTCGCGGGCAGCCTGCTCGTCGGAACGTTCGCCGCCGACGCAGATCGCGTCGGCCCCGGCGGCGAGGGCGCGGACCGTCGCCCCGGCGAAGCCGTACCGGTCGGCGACCGCGCGCATCTCCACGGCGTCGGTCACCACCACCCCGGAGAAGCCCATCTCGTCGCGGAGCAGCCCACCCAGGATGCGGTGACTCAGGGTGGCCGGTAGCTGCGGATCGAGCGCGGGCACCAGCAGGTGGCCGGTCATCACCGCCTGCACTCCGGCCGCGACGGCGGCCTGGAACGGGACCAGTTCGCAGGTGTCCAGCCGGTCCCGGTCGGCGGTGATGCGGGGCAGGTCGTGGTGTGAGTCGACGCGGGTGTCGCCGTGCCCGGGGAAGTGCTTGGCGCAGGCCGCCACGCCGCCGGCCTGGAGCCCGCGGACCCAGGCGGCGGTGTGCCGCGCGACCAACGCCGGGTCGGCGCCGAACGAGCGGACGCCGATCACCGGGTTCGCCGGGTTGGAGTTGACGTCGGCGTCCGGGGCGTAGTTGAGGGTGACCCCCGCCGCGGCCAGCTCGACGCCGAGGTCCCGGGCGACCGCCTCGGTCAGCTCGGGGTCGTCGACCACCCCGAGGGCGAAGTTGCCGGGCCGGGAGCTGCCGTGGACCGACTCCAGTCGGGTGACGTCGCCGGCCTCCTCGTCGATCGCCACGATGACGTCCGGGCGCTCGGCGCGCAGCGTCGCGGTCAGCGCCGCGACCTGCTCGGGGTCGACGACGTTGCGGGCGAAGAGCACCACCGAGCCGAGGCCCTCGCCGAGCCAACGGCACACCCAGGGTGGCGGGGTGGTGCCGACGAACCCGGGCTGGAGGACGGCGGCGGCGAGGGCCGGGAGGTGCCCGGTGGGTGTGGTCACGCCACCCCCTCCTGGCGCTCGGCGTCGATCACCGGCGTCGGTGCGCCCCCGTCGACCCACTGGTTGCGCTCGCTCATGCGGCCCCCGTACCCCATCTCTCACGCGCCCTCGGCGCACCGCCACCGGCAGGCGGTCATGCCATGGTCACACCGGGCGATTCAATAGTCAATAAACCTTACAGTTGCCTGGCGGGCCGCTCCCCGGGAGAGTGCGGGGATGGACCCCGCCCTGCTTGCCGACGCCACGAGCCCGGCCGACATCCCCGGCGTACGCCTGCTCGGCCTGGTGGTCGGCGCCCTGCTGCTGCTCGCCGCGATCCGGGCGATGTTCGGCCGGCGCTGAGCGCGACCGGCCCCGCACCGATCCGGGCCCGGCGAGCCGTGTGTGGCTGGCGGCGACCTGGGTACGGCTTCCTCATCAGCAGGGCACGCGCCGAAGGGGAGAGCCATGAAGATCGGATATTTCCTGTCCAGTGAGGAGTTCACGCCGGCCGAACTGCTGGAGCAGGCGCGTGGTGCCGAACGAGCCGGCTTCGAGGCGCTGTGGATCTCCGACCACTACCACCCCTGGGTGGACGCACAGGGCCAGAGCCCGTTCGTCTGGTCGATGATCGGCGCGCTCAGCCAGGTCTGCTCGCTACCGGTGACCACCGCCGTGACCTGCCCGACGGTGCGGATCCACCCGGCCGTGATCGCCCAGGCGGCGGCGACGAGCGCGGTGCTGCACGGCGGGCGTTTCGTGCTCGGCGTCGGCACCGGCGAGGCCCTCAACGAGCACATCTTCGGCGACGCCTGGCCGCAGGCCGACGTCCGGCTGGAGATGCTCGAGGAGGCCGTCGAGGTGCTGCGCAAGCTGTGGGGCGGCGGCTTCGTCAACCACCGCGGCAAGCACTACACAGTGGAGAACGCCCGGATCTACACCCTGCCCGACACGCCACCGTCGATCTACGTCTCCGGCTTCGGCCCGAAGTCCATCGACCTGGCCGCCCGGATCGGCGACGGCTACGTGAGCACCATGCCCGACGGCGACATGGTCCGGCGCTTCCGCGAGAACGGCGGCGGCGACAAGCCGTGCCAGGCCGGCTTCAAGGCGGCGTACGCCGACAGCGAGGACGAGGGCGTCCGCATCGCCTACGAGCGCTGGCCGAACGCCGGGGTGCCGGGCGAGCTGTCCCAGGTGCTGCCGTCGCCGCGGCACTTCGAGCAGGCCGCCGAGCTGGTCAAGCCGGAGATGGTCAAGGAGGCGTTCGTCTGCGGCAACAGCGTCGACGCGCACCTGGAGATGATCGACAAGTACGCCAAGGCCGGCTTCGACGAGGTCTACGTCGCCAACACCGGCCCGCACTACCAGGGCCTGTTCGACCTCTACCAGCGCGAGGTGCTGCCCCGGCTGCGCTGAGCCGGACCCACCGACCCCATGATCACCCGAGCACGTTTCGGCGGTCATGGGGTCGGGTACCTCCGGCCCTCGATGAAACTGTCCACGCATTCGATGACGTTGCGCCGCGCGGCCCGCAGCCTTTTCGGCTGGAAGGCGCTACGACCCAACCAGCTCGCCGCCATGCGCGCGGTGATGAAGCGACGCGACGCCCTGGTGGTGCTGCCCACCGGAGCCGGCAAGTCGGCGATCTACCAGATCCCGGCCAGCCTGATCCCCGGCCCCACCGTGGTGATCTCCCCGCTGCTGGCCCTCCAGCAGGACCAGATCGCCTCTCTCAACGAGCGGCAACGCCCGGAGCTGCGGGCGGTGCGGATCAGCTCGAACGAGTCGCCCAACCAGCAGGCCCAGGCGATCACCGAGGTCCGCGAGGGCCGGGCGGAGTTCCTGTTCATCACACCGGAGCAGCTCAGCAACCCGGACCGGATGGCGGAGGTCGCCGCACTCAAACCGGCGCTGGTGGCGATCGACGAGGCACACTGCATCTCGGCCTGGGGGCACGACTTCCGGCCCGACTACCTGGCGCTCGGGCACCTGATCGACGGCATCGGCCGGCCGCCGGTGGTCGCGCTGACCGCCACCGCGTCCCCGCCGGTACGCGACGACATCATCGCCCGGCTGCGGCTGCACGACCCGGAGGTGGTGGTCTCCGGGCTGGACCGCCCCAACCTGTTCATCGAGGTGGCGCACTGCCCCGCCGAGGACTACCGGTGGCGGCGCCTGATGACGCTGCTGCACGACGAGGGGCGACCGGGGATCATCTACGTGCCCACCCGCCGCGCCGCCGAGGAGCTGGCCACCCGGTTGACCGACGCCGGCTTCCCGGCGCAGTTCTACCACGGTGGAATGCCGGCCGGCGCGCGCGCCGAACTGCACGAGGCGTTCCTCGCCGACCAGGTCCCCATCATGGTGGCGACCTCGGCGTTCGGCATGGGCATCGACAAGCCCAACATCGCCTGGGTGGTGCACATGGCACTGCCCGACTCGCCGGACAGCTACTTCCAGGAGATCGGCCGGGCCGGCCGCGACGGGCAACCGGCCCGGGTGCTGCTGCTCTGGCGGGCCGAGGACGTGGGGCTGCAACGCTTCTTCAGCGGCGGCCTGCCGGACGCGGGCGAGCTGCGGGACCTCGCCGCGCTGCTGCGCAAGAAGCCGGCCACCAAGACCGATCTGCGTGAGACCACCGGCCTCGGGCCGCGCAAGCTGGGCCAGTACCTCTCCCTGCTGGAGCAGATCGGCGCGGCCGAGCCGCGGGCCCGGCAGCGGGTCGGCGCCCCGCGCTACTCCCCCGCCCCGACCGAGGCCGCCGCCGCGGCAGTGGCCGAGGCGGAGCGCCAGCAGACGGTGACCCGGTCCCGCACCGACATGATGCGGGCCTTCGCCGAGACCAACGCCTGTCGGATGCAGACCCTGCTGGCCTACTTCGGCGAGCAGATGACCGAGGTCTGCGGGCACTGCGACAACTGCCACGCCGGCACCAGTGTCGCCGACCAGGGCGCGGTCGGGCCGTTCCCGGTGCACAGCCACGTGCGTCACCCGGAGTGGGGAGGTGGCATGGTGCTCTCCTACGAGGAGGACAAGATGACGGTTCTCTTCGAAGAGGTCGGGTACAAGACGTTGTCGGTGCGCGTGGTGTCCGAACAGGGCCTGCTGACCCTGGACTAGCCTGACCCGGGCGCCGGCACGCGCCCGGTGGATCGACAAGCAGAGCACCGATTGACTGAGCAGAGCAGGGCGGAAGGGGCGTTGCCGTGATCGAGCAGCCGGCGTACACCGGGTTCGGATTCTCCGACGGGGAGTGGGGGCTGCTGGTGGGCCTGCCGCAGTCGGTCCTGACCGCGGCGAGCGCCGCCGAGTCCGACGGCACCCGCCGGACCATGGCGGAGAACGCGGCCGGGCTGGAGACCATCGCCGCCGGCCGGGAGTCGGCCAGCCCGCTGGTCGCGGCCGTGGCCGGCGAGATCGTCACCCGGGTCGGCGACCCGGACACCGGCGAGGAGCTGCCGGTCATCGCGCCCGCCGACCCCGGGGCGTACATCGACGACGTGCTGGTGCGGGCCGGCGAGGCCGCCGCGCTGCTGGCCGGCCGCGTCGACGAGGGCGAGGCCGGCGCGTACAAGCACTGGCTCGTGAAGATCGCCGAGCAGGTGGTGGGCGCCGCGTCCAGCGGTGGGCTGCTGGGCATCGGCGGCGAGTCGGTGAGCGACTCCGAGCGGCGTTTCCGCGACCGGCTCGCGCACGTGCTCACCGACTGACGTTGATCGACTCGGTTTCCTGGAAACCATGGCATCCCCGCATCCGGGACGCCCCGACTTTCAGGAAACCGAGTCGATCATTTAGGGCGGCTACACCTCGGCCGGCGTGGGGAGCACGGCCGGCGCCGGGAGCGTCTCGGTCGCGGTCGGGTCGGCCGGTCGGATGCCGCGCAGCGTGAGCAGCGCGGCGACCGCGCCCAGCAGCATCACCACCATGGCGGCGTACGCGGCCAGGTGCAGCCCGTCGGTGAACGCGACTCCGGCGGCGTGCCGCACCGTGTCGGCCAGATCCGCCGGTAGTCCCTGGGCGACCGCGAGCGCGCCGCCCAGGGTCTCCTGGGCCGCGGCGCCGGTGTCGGCGGGCAGCCCGGCCGGCAGGCCGTCGACGATCTCGCGGCGGTAGACCGCCGCGCCCACGCTGCCCAGGATCGCCATTCCCAGCGCACCGCCCAACTCGCTGCTGGACTCGGTGAGCGCCGAAGCCACACCTGCCTGCTCGGGCGGCGCCGCGCCGAGGACCAGCTCGGTGACGAGCGACATCACCATCACCAGGCCGCCCGCGTAGATGCTCGCGCCGACCAGCAGCACCCACAGCGCCGAGTCCGGTGTGACCTGGGTCAGCACCGCGAAGCCGACCACGGCGATCCCGAACCCCGCACCGATCAGGTACGCCCGTTCGACGCGCTGGGCGAGGGCGGCGGCGGCCGGCGCGACCCCACCCACGGCGAGCGACGGCACCAGGCTCCACAGCGCCGCCCGCAGCGGGCTCAGGCCGAGCACCAACTGGAGGTGCTGGGTGGTGAAGATGGCGAAGCCGACGATGGCGAACATCGCCAGCAGGTTGACCGCGAGCGACCCGGCGAAGCCGCGACGGCGGAACAACGCGAGATCGACCATCGGGTACGCCCGGGTCCGCTGCCGGTGCAGGAAGAGCGCGCTCACCAGCAGGCCGCCGACGATGGCGAGCACCCGCACACCGCTGACGCCGTCGCGGGCCATCTCCTTGATGCCGTAGATCACCGGCAGCAGCGCGCCGAGCGACAGGACCGCGCTGACGAGGTCGAACCGCCCGGTCGCCGGGTTGCGGAACTCGGGCACCAGGAGCGGGGCGAGCAGGAGCAGCATCAGCATCGCCGGGATGTTGATCAGGAAGATCGAGCCCCACCAGAAGTGCTCCAGCAGGATGCCGCTGAGCACCGGGCCGATGGCGATGCCGCCGGTGAGGGTGGCGGTCCAGATGGCGATGGCGGTGCCGCGCTGCTTGGCGTCGTGGAACATGTTGCGCACCAGGGCGAGCGTCGAGGGCATCAGGGTGGCCCCGCCGACGCCGAGCACGGCGCGCGCGGCGATCAGCGTCGCGGTGCTGTCGGCGTACGCGGCAAGCAGCGACGCCGCCCCGAACGCGGTGGCGCCGATCAGCAGGAGCCGGCGTCGGCCGATCCGGTCACCCAGGGCGCCCATGGTGATCAGCAGCCCGGCCAGCACGAAGCCGTAGATGTCGAAGATCCAGAGCTGCTGGGTGGCGGTCGGGCGCAACTCCGCGCTGATGAACGGGACGGCGAAGTAGAGCACCGACACGTCCATCGAGACCAGGAGCAGCGGCAGCATCAGCACCGTGAGCCCGATCCACTCCCGCCGGCCCGCCCGCGGCGCCGGTGTGGTGGTGATCGTCATGATCAGATCTCCTTCTGCGTATGTCGTACGCTGTTATGCGTAGACCATACGCAGAACTAGGATGACGGGGCAAGGAGGAAAATGTGGCGGCACAGACAGACGACAACGGGCCAGCGATCCCGGCGGCCATCGAGAGCGCCTGGGGGCTGCGGGACCGCCCACCCAAGGGCCCCCGGCCGGGGATGAGCGTGCCCGCCATCGTGGACGCCGCCGTCCGGGTGGCCGACGCCGACGGACTGGCCGCCGTCTCCATGAGCCGGGTCGCGAAGGAACTGGGCGCCGCCACCATGGCCCTCTACCGCTACGTCGGCTCCAAGGACGAGCTGCTGATGCTCATGGTGGACACCGGCTACGGCCCGTCGCCCGGGCCGCCCCCACCGGGGGCCGACTGGCGCAGCGGCCTGACCCGGTGGGCCTGGGCCGAGCACGACGCGCTGCGGCAACGGTCCTGGCTGCTGCACGTGCCGATCAGCGGCCCACCGATCACCCCGCAGCAGCTCGGCTGGATGGAGGACGGGCTGCGCTGCCTCGACGGCACCACGCTCGCCGAGAGCGAGAAGATGTCGGTGCTCCTGCTGATCACCGGGTACGTCCGCAACGAGGCCACCCTCACCTCGCAGATCGCCGAGGGCAGCCAGGCGGCCGGCGTCGAGCCCAGCGAGATGATGCCGGCGTACGGCCGGCTGGTGGCCCGACTCATCGACCCGGCCCGCTTCCCGGCGCTACAGCGGGTGCTCGCCGCCGGCGTGCTCAACCAGGACGACGACCCCGACGACGAGTTCACCTTCGGCCTGGACCGGATCCTCGACGGCATCGACGCCCTGATCCGACGGCGAACGGCCTGAACCCACGCCCGGTCAGGCCTTCTCCAGCAACTCCAGCACCACCCGCTCGGCCTCCTCGCGGGGCGCCCGCGGGTCCACCGACGCCACCACCCCGTCGTGGTACAGGTCGACCACCCGCGGATCCACGTACGACGCCCGAGCCACCGTCGGGGTGTTGCCCAGCAGCTCGGCCACCTCGCGCATCACCGCGACCACCGCCTTGCGCCGGGCCGTCACGGAACGGGCCGGGCCGGCGGTGGACAACTCGGTGGCGGCGAGCACCGTGGCGTGCCAGGTGCGGAAGTCCTTGGCGGTCATCTCCCCGCCACTGGCGTCACGCAGGTAACCGTTCACCTCGTCGCTGCGCACGTCGCGCCACTCCCGGCCGTCCCAGTAGCCGAACAGCCGGTCCGCCCGTCGCCGGCGACGGCGCAGGTTGACCAACACCTGGCACAGCTCCGGGTCCTCGATCCGGCGTACCTGTTCGATGCCACCCTTCGCGGGAAACACCAGGACCACGCAACCGCGCCGGGACCGGGCATGCTCGGGGCGCAACGTGGACACCCCGTACGTCGGGTCGTCGCCGGCCGCGTACTGGTCGCTGCCGACCCGGAACATGCCCATGTCCAACAGTCGGGCCACCGTGGCCAGCACCCGGTCCCGGCCCAACCCCCGGCCGTCCAGGTCGCGGTCCACCCGTTCGCGCAGCACCGGCAGTCGCCGGGCGACCTCCAGCATGCGGTCGAACTTCGCCTCGTCCTGCTGCTCCCGCCACCGCGGGTGGTAGATGTACTGCTTGCGGCCGGCCGCGTCGATCCCGATCGCCTGGATGTGCCCGTTGGCGTGCGGCGCGATCCAGACGTTCTGCCAGGCCGGCGGGATGACCAGCTCCCGCAGCCGGGTCAGCACCTCCGGATCCCGGACCGGATCCCCGGCCGGGTCGACGAAGAGCCAGCCCCGACCGCGCCGACGCCGTCCGTACCCCGGTCGCCCCGGGTCGCTACGCCGCAACCGCACCGGAGACCCGCACCACCTTTTCCACCTCGTCCACGGCGGTCAGCACCTCGTCGAGGCGCAGAGCCGCCATCGTCGGGTGGCTTCCTACCCCGTCCCAACCCGAGCAATCTCCCTCGCCGGCCCAGAGCGCCCGGTGCCGGGGCCGGTCCACCGGTGGCCCCCAGTGCGCCGGCGGCACCGGCCCGAAGAGGACGACCGACGCGGTGCCGAACCCGGTGGCCAGGTGAGCGACCCCGGTGTCCCCGCTGACCACCAACCGGGCGTTGGACACCAACGCGGCGAGCGCGCCGAGGTCGGTCCGGCCGGCCAGCACCACGTCGGACGGCAGGCCCGCCGCGTCGGCCACCCGGGCCGCCAGCGGCCGCTCGTCTGCCGAGCCGGTGAGCAGGACCCGGTGCCCCTGGTCGGTGAGCGTCCGGGCCAGCGCGGCGAACCGCTCGGCGGGCCACCGCTTGGCGGGGACCTTGCTGCCCGGATGCAGCACCGTGACACCGGTGGGCAGCCCGGCCGCCCCGGGTCGACGCAGTCCGAGGTCGGCGGCGTCGGCCGGAATGTCGTACCAGGACAGCAGCCGGCACCACCGCTCCACCTCGTGCTCGTCGGCGGACCACCGTGGACCGTCGACGCAGCCGGCCGCGGAGTTGGCGAAGGCCAGCAGCCGGCCCGGCCGGGTGGCGGCCAGCAACCGGTGCGACAGCGGGCCGCGGCCGTGCAGGTTGACCGCGACCGACACCGCCGACCCGGCCCGCAGGGGTCGATCCAGCCCGGCGGTGTCGACCACCCGGTCGACGCCGCCGACCAGGTCGACGACCGGGGCCAGCCAGGCGGGCGCGGCGAGCGCCAACTCCGGACCGGGGTACGCGGCCCGCAGCGCCCTCAGCGCGGGCACCGCGGTGAGCAGGTCGCCGACGCCGAGCGCGCGCAGCACGAGGATCACGGGTACGAGGTCTCCTGCTCGGCGCAGACCACCAGCTCCCGCACCGCGCAGCCGGGCGGCTGGTTGAGCGCGAACATGACAGCGGCGGCCGTGTCGGCGGGATCGTTGAGGATCGCGTCCGGCCCCGGCTTGTACTGCGGGTCGCGCTCGTCGAAGAACGACGTGCGCATCCCGCCGGGGATGAGCAGCGTGACGCCGACCTGACCGGCGAGTTCGGCGGCGAGGGCGCGGGTGAAGCCCACCACGCCGAACTTCGCCGCGCAGTAGGCGGTGGCGTCGCTCACCGCCTTGACGCCGAGCGTGGAGGCGACCGTGACGATGCGCCCCCGGGACGTCAGCAGGAACGGCAGGGCGGCCCGGATCACCGCCGCGGTGGCGAGCAGGTCCACGGCGACGATCCGGTCCCAGGTCTCCCCCGGCACGTCGGCGAGCCGACCCGGCACGTCCATGCCGGCGGCGGTGACCACCGCGTCCAGGCCACCGGCCTGCTCGGCGAGGTGTTGGGTGGCCACCTCGGCGGCCCGGGTGTCGGCCAGGTCGCACTCGGTCCAGGACACCCCGTCGGCCGGCGGTTGCCGGTCCAGCACGACCGGCCGGCCACCGGAGGCGGCCACCGCGGCCACCACCGCGGCGCCGAGCCCACTCGCGCCGCCGGTGACCAGGACGGTGGGCCCGGCGCCCGGCCGCGTGGCGGTCATCGGGTGCGCTCCCCGATGGAGCGCACGATCATGTCGGTGGTGGAGCGACCGTCCAGGTAGGGCACCACCACCGTGTTCCCACCCCACCGGCGCAGGACCTCCGCCTCCGGCAGCGTGGCGGCGGCGTCGCCGCCGGTGGCGTAGTCGCCGCCCTTGACCCAGATGTCCGGTCGGAGCCAGGACAGCGCCGCGTCCGGGGTCGGCTCGTCGAAGATGAGGACCGCGTCGACACAGCTCAGCGCGGCCAGCAGCCGACTGCGGTCGCCCTCGGACATCACCGGCCGGTCCGGCCCCTTCAGCCCGGCCACGCTGGCGTCGGAGTTCACGCAGACGATCAGGCAGTCGCCGAGCTGCCGGGCCGCCTGGAGGGTGGACACGTGCCCGGCGTGCAGCAGGTCGAAGCAACCGCCGGTGGCGACCACCGTGCCGCCCGCGGCCCGTACCTCACCGAGGAGCGTGGCGACCGCCGCGACGCCCACCCGGTCGCCGCCCGGACCGGCGACGCTCGTCGGCGTCGGGCGCACCGGCGGTGGCAGCGCCCCCGCCACTCCCCCGCCGGCCACGTACGCGGACGCCTCGGCGACCGCCGCCTGCACCGCCTCGGAGACCAGCGCGCCCTGGGCCAACGCGAGGCTGGCCGCGGCCGCGAACCGGTCGCCGGCCCCGCAGGTGTCCCCCTCGGCACTGCCCGGGGTCGGCACCACCAACGGTGTCGACCCGGCGTGGCACAGCAGCGCGCCGTCCCCGCCAAGCGTCACCGCGACCGCACCGGCCCGCCAGCGTCGCCGCAGCCCCTGCGCACCACGCGACGCGGTGGCCAGCCGGGAGGCACCGGGCAGGGCGGGGACCAGTTCGCGCACCTCCGACTCGTTCGGAGTGGCCAGGTGGACGCCGGGGACAGCCGCCGGGCCGCGCGGGTGCGGGTCCCACACCACCGGCGCGCGGGTGGCGGACAACGCGTCACGCAGCGCCGGCTGCCGGGCCACTCCCCGGCCGTAGTCGCTGACCAGCACCGCGGACGCCGCGCCGATCACCCGGAGCACCTCGTCGGAGGGCTGACCCGGCTCCCCAGACGTGCCGCCACGGTCGTGGCGCAGCAGCACCCGGCCCCGGGCCCGCAGCCGGATCTTCTCCGGCGTCGCACCGGACAGGGCCAGCGGATACACCTGCACGCCGGCCGCGGCGAGCAGCGCGCTCAGCCGGGCCCCGCCGGCGTCGTCGGCGAGCGCTGTCACCAGCACCACCTCGGCGCCCTGCGCGGCGGCGAACACCGCCGCCAGACCGGCGCCACCCGGTCGGTCGCTGGCGGCGGTCTCGTCCAGGACCGGCACCGGGGAGTCCGGGCACAGCCGGTTCACCACCCCTTCCACGTCCCGGTCGAGCAGGGTGTCCCCGAGCACCACCACCGGTCCCCTCACGCCTACCTCCCCATCCCTCACGCGTCGACCTGCTGTCCGGACCCACCGTCGAGCACCACTTCGACCCCGGTCCGCACCGGGCCGGCCCCGAGTCGACCGGCCGGGGCGGGATCCGCCGGGTGGCCGACCGCCGGGTCGGTGGTCGCGGCCAACTCCTGTTCGAGGTACTCGCAGAGCAGGTGACTGGTCACCAGGTGCAACTCCTGCACGACCTGCGTGTCCGGCGACGCGACGGCCAGTACCTCGTCGCAGGCGTCGGCGAGGGGATTCGGGGCGGCGCCGGTGAGTGCCCAGGTGGTCAGGCCAGCGTCGCGGGCGGCCCGCGCGGCACTGACCAGATTCGGGCTGCTGCCGCTGGTGCTGAGCAGCAACAGGACGTCGCCGGGGCGGCCGTGGGCGCGCACCTGACGGGCGTACACGTCGGTGTAGCCGTAGTCGTTAGCGATGGCGGTGAGCGCGCTCGTCTCGGCGTGCAGCGCGATCGCGGACAGCGGCTGCCGGTCGTGGTGCAGCTTGCCGACCAGTTCGGCGGTGAGGTGCTGGGCCTCGGCGGCGCTGCCACCGTTGCCGGCCACCAGCAGGCGTCCCCCGGCGGCGAGCCGGTGGGCCAGGTCGGCGCCCCAGCGGGCCAACTGCGACTCACACCGCCGGTACGGCACCAGCGCCGCGGCGAGGTTCGTCAGGTGGGTGTCGAGCAGGCTGCCGGCCGGCATCAGGCCACCACCCGGGCCGGACGGCGGACGGCGGCGACCTCGCTGTAGACCTCGACCAGCCGCTCGGCGGTGGCCGCCCACGAGTACCGCGCGCGGGCCCGCTCACGAGCCGCGGTGGCGTACGCGAACCGCCTGATCCGGTCGTCGAGCAGCCCCTGGATGGCGGCGGCCAGCGCCTGCGGATCCCGGGCCGGCACGAGGTCACCCGTCGTCCCGTCGACCACGGTGTCCCGGATGCCGCCGACGGCGGTGCCGACGACCGGCACCCCACAGGCCATCGCCTCCAGCGGGGTCAGCCCGAACGGCTCGTACCAGGGTGCGGCGACCAGCAGGTCCGCCGAGCGGTACCAGCGGCCCATCTCCTCCCGGGGTACCGCGCCGACCAGGTGCACCCGGTCGGCCACGCCGCAGGTCTCGGCCAGGGCCCGCAGCCGCCGGGCGTACGGGTCGGTCTCCAGCAGACCCTCGGGCGGGCCGCCCACCACCACGCACTCGGCGTCACCGACCAGGGCCATCGCACGGATCACGGTCTGGAAGCCCTTGCGTTCGACGAGCCGGCCCACGGTGAGGATCCGGGCGCGCCCCGGCTCCCGGTCGGCGGCCGGCCCGAGCGGGGCGAACGTGGTGAGGTTGACGCCGGAGGGCACCACTGTCATCCGGGACCGGGGCACGCCCATCCGGACCAGTTCGCCCACCTCGTCGCGGCACTGCGCGACGATCCGGTCCACCGAGCGGCCCAACTCGCGCTCGTAGGACACCCGACGGGCCGGGCTGGTGTCCTGCACGCCCTGGTAGCGGCGCTTCACGGTGCCCAGCGCGTGGTAGGTCTGCACCACCGGCACCCCGGTCTGCCGGCCGGCGGTCAACGCCGCCAGGCCACTCATCCAGAAGTGCGCGTGGACCACCTCGGGCACCCAGTCCCCGCCCCGCCAGCGCTCGATCAGCCAGCGACCGAAGTCGCGCATGTGCGGCAGCAGCGCGTCCTTCGCCACCGGCTCGGCCGGGCCGGCCGGCACGTGCACCACGTCGTACCCGTCCGGGCTGCGGACGGTCACCGGCAGGTCGGGCGCGTCCCGGCGGGTGTAGACCCGCACCTCGTGCCCGGCTGCGGCGAGCGCGGCGGACAGCTCCGCGACGTGCGTGTTCTGGCCGCCGGCGTCCTCCCCTCCGAGGACGGCGAGCGGGCTGGCGTGCTCCGAGATCATCGCGATCCGCATACTTCCTCCTCCAGCAGCCGGTCCCAGTCAGCGAGGAAACGGTCGAGGCCGTACCTGTCCCGCGCGGCGGTGCGCGCCGCCGCGCCGGCCCGGCGCGCGGCCTCCGGTTCGGCGATGAACCGGCGGGCGGCGTCGAGCAGGGTGTCGGTCCGGGTGGCGAGGGCGCCCGCCTCCGGCGGCACCGCCGTCACCGCCTCGGTGGTGGCGAGCGCGACGACCGGCATGCCGATCGCCATCGCCTCGATGAGGCTGAGCCCGAGCGAGGTCCAGCGGCACAGGTGCAGGTACGCGCGCCGCCGGGCCAACTCGGCGTGCATCCGGTCCTGGGGCACGTCGTCGTGGCTGATGAGCCGGTCGGCGGGCAGCCCGAGGTGGTCGGCCAGGCCGGCGACGCCCATCCCGAACACGTCGAGCGGCGCGATCTCGGCGAAGCGGGGCAGCAGGTCGGTGCCGGTGACCCGACCCCGCCGGACCGGCTCGTTGATCACCACGGCGAGCCGGTCGAGTTCACCGGTGTAGGAGACGGCGGGGGCGACGATGCCGTGGTCGACCACTGTGGTGCGGGTGGCCCCGGTGTCCCAGAAGATCTGGTTGAACCCGGTGACGTGGGCGATGAGCAGGTCGTCGCGGTCGGCCATCGGGTGCCGGGTGTTCGGCACGTCGCCCTTCGGGGTGTTGTGCTCGACGTAGACGGCGGGGATGTCGCGGCCCGGTCGGCGGCGCAGCCACGCCTCGGCCCGGTCGATCTCGTCGGGCCGTTGCAGGATCACCACGTCGACGTCGGCGTCGGGCAGGTCCTCCGGGGTGACCTCGACCGCGCTGTCCGGCCAGGGGT
The DNA here is from genome assembly GCF_040639415.1 of Micromonospora sp. NPDC023888. Taxonomy (NCBI): domain Bacteria; kingdom Bacillati; phylum Actinomycetota; class Actinomycetes; order Micromonosporales; family Micromonosporaceae; genus Micromonospora; species Micromonospora sp. NPDC023888. The sequence continues at coordinate 27,219 of NZ_JBEZZW010000003.1, forward strand.
AGGTGCGGGCCCGGCCGAGGCCGTAGGGGCCGCGGTCGGGTGTGGTGGGGATCAGGTAGCGGTGGCTGCCGTGCACGAACGACGTGGTCCAGGAACCGTGCACGTGCCAGAGCAGGATGTTCATCGTCGGCCACCACCGCTGACGGTGAGCGTCCGCAGCGCGCCGACCACCTCGTCCGGGTCGATGCCGCGCAGGCACGGGTGCCCGGGGACCGGGCAGTTCGTCGCGCGGGTGTCCCGGCAGGGTGCGGCGGCGTCACCGAGCCGGACGGTGGGCACCCGGTAGGGCCCCCACTGGCCGAAGGGGACGGTCGGCGCGAAGAGACTCACCACGGGCACGCCGGCCGCGGCGGCCAGGTGCGCGGGACCGGTGTTGCCGACGACTATCGCGCTGGCGTCCGCCATGATCGCGGCCAGCCCGGCCAGGTCGGTTCGGCCACCCAGGTCGGTGCCGCCGGCCGCCGCCACCCGGGCGGTGACCGCACGCTCGTCCGGGCCGCCGGTGACGAGCACCCGGTGCCCGGCGGCGGTCAGCGCCCCGGCGATCCGGCTCGCCACCTCGGGCGGGCAGGCCCGGCTGGACGCGGCCGAACCGGGGTGCAGCACCACGTACCCCGGGTCGCCGAGATCGGTCGGGCGCGGCGGGACGGCGTCGCGGCGCAGCCGGAGCACGGGTTCGTCGCCGTCGGCCAGCCGGTGGCCGGCGGCGGCGGCGAGGGAGAGGGCACGTTCGGGTTCGGGGACGCCCACCGGCACCCGGTGCCGGATGTCCAGCAGCGAGCCCGGGTAGTCGTCGCTGATCGCCGCGATCCGGCCGATTCCCGCCATCCGCAGCAGCAGCGCCAGCGGCAGCGCGGACTGGTGGAACGAGGTGAACACCACCGCCTGGTCCGCACCGACCGCACCCAGCCGCGCGGTGAGGCTCCGCAGGGCCTCCGGGTCGACCGGCCCCGGCGTCGGGTCGATCCAGGGCAGCGGGTGCTCGATGATCTCGTCGACGCCGGGCAGCAGGTCGGCGGCGGCGCGGCCACGCGGCCCGCACAGCAGCACCACCCGCTGCGCCCCCGCTGCAACGGCGCGGATCGCCGGCCCGGTCACCAGCACGTCCCCGGCCGAGTCCGACCGGACCACCAGCGCCGTGCGCACCGGGTCACCGATCGGGGTCGCCGGTCGTACGGCCTGTTGGCGGCGCAGGATCTCGTCCACCGCCGCCGGCAGATCGGTGGCCACCCACCCGGCGGCGGCGATCTCCTCCGGCCGGGTCACCGGGGTGGGCACGAGCACTCCCGCCGCCCCCGCGGCCAGCGCGGCGGCGACGTCCCGGCCGATGTCGCCCACCAGCACGCACCGGGACGCGGTAGTGCCCAGCTCCCGCGCGGCGGCGTACACCAGGCCGGGCGCCGGCTTGCGGCAGTCACAGCCGTCGGCGTCGTCGTGCGGGCAGACCAGCCACGCGTCGAACCGGCCCAGCAACTCCTCGACGCGGGCGTGCACGGCCCGCATCTGCGCGCCGGTGAAATAGCCCCGGGCCAGGCCCGACTGGTTCGTCACGACCGCCAGGCGCAGCCCGGCCGCCCGCAACCGGTCAAGCGCCGCCCGCGCCCCCGGCACCGGCCGTACCTTCTCCGGGTCGCCGTTGTACGGCACGTCCTCGATCAGGGTGCCGTCGCGGTCCAGCAACACCGCGTCGTACAGGACGGGTCGGGAACTCCCGCCGGCGGTGCGCCGGGACCCGGAACCGGCGCGGTCAGCAGCGGCGTAAACCGGGGCTGACCTGCGCTGATACGGCTCCTCCTGGTCCTGTCGCACAGGCGGCGGGTTCCCTGCGCCCCGAGGAGTAAACGTCGTCGTCGAGCTGTGGGCCAGCCCCGCGAGCGGTGCCCCGCACCGGCCTTACCCGCCGCGTGGGAGAAGCTAACCCGGCGGTCGTTAGCCCCGCCGTGGCGCGGGTATGAGAGCCCAGTGGCGATTGTGGAGAAAGTGATCGACGCTCCCCCGCAGCAGGTGTTCGACGTGCTCGCCGACGGGTGGACGTACAGCGACTGGGTGGTCGGGACGACACACGTACGCGACGTGGACGACGCCTGGCCCCGCGTGGGCAGCCAACTGCACCACAAGGCCGGGCCGTGGCCGCTCTCGTTACAGGACGCCTCGACCGTGCTGGTCTGCGAACCGCCGCACCGGCTCGTGCTCAAGGCCGGTCTCTGGCCGGCCGGGGAGGCGATCGTGGCCTTCACGCTGGAGCCCGTCGGCGAGAACGCCACCCGCATCCGGATCGGGGAGGACTTCGCCGCCGGCCCCCTGCGCTGGGTCCGGAACAAGGTCAACGACCTGGTGCTGCACCTGCGTAACCGGGAGACGCTGAACCGGCTCGCCGACATCGCCGCCCGGCAGAAGGGGTCACCGTGACGCAGACCGTGGTGGTGACCGGGGCGAGCGCGGGCGTCGGTCGTGCCGTCGCCCACGCGTACGCGGACCGGGGCGCCCGGCTGGCGCTGCTGGCCCGGGGCGAGGCCGGCCTGGCCGCCGCCGAGCGGGAGTGCCGACAGCGCGGCGCCGCCGACGTGCGCGCGTACCGGGTCGACGTGGCCGACGCGGGCGCGGTGCAGCAGGCCGCCGACGACGTGGTGCACCGGTGGGGCGGCATCGACGTGTGGATCAACAACGCCATGGTGTCGGTGTTCGCGCCGGCCTGGGAGATCCCGGCGCGGGAGTTCCGCCGGGTCACCGAGGTGACCTACCTGGGCACGGTGCACGGCACCCTGGCGGCGTTGCGGCACATGCGGGCGCACGCGCGGGGCACGATCGTGCAGGTGGGTTCCGCGTTGGCCTACCGGGGGATCCCGTTGCAGTCGGCGTACTGCGCGAGCAAGCACGCCATCCAGGGGTTCAACGACTCGCTGCGCGCCGAGCTGCTGCACGACTGCCCGAGGGTGAAGCTGTCGATGGTGCAGTTGCCCGCCGTCAACACGCCGCAGTTCTCCTGGGTGCGCACCCGGCTGCCCCGGCATCCGCAGCCGGTGCCGCCGATCTTCACGCCGGAGTTGGCCGCCCGCGCGATCGTGTGGGCCGCCGACCGTGGCACCCGGGAGCTGAACGTGGGCGGCCCGACGTGGCGGGCCCGGCTGGCCGACATCCTCTTTCCCGGCCTGCTCGACCGGAAGCTGGCCCGCGACGGCTACGACAGCCAGCAGACCGGCGACGAGATCGACCCGCGCACCTGGCGGGACAATCTCGACCACCCCGGCGACGGGGAGACGGACCGGGGCACGGCGGGCGTGTTCGGCGAACAGGCCCGCAACCGGTCAACGGCGCTCTGGGTCGGCACCCACAAGCCGACGTTGTCAGGTGTCGCGGTCGCCGCGGTGGCGCTCGCCCTCACCGCCGTGACCCGTCGCCGACGTTGACCGCTCGTCGGCGGCATCGACGCCGTCGCAGGCGTTCACCGCTCGTCGCGGGCCACCGGCCCGCACCGGTTGCGACCAGCGGGATCGATGCCCGCCCCGGCGGGGCACCCCCATCCGCAACGCCCGGAAGGGGTGCCTCTTCAACCCGAATGTGACAACTGGATACCCTTTCCGGGAGCCCCCTGTCCGCAAACCGAGGATGTCCGCATGATCGAGCCTGTGCAGCTACCGTCGCCGTGGCGGGACGCACGCCTGACCGTCGTCGTGCCCACCTACAACGAGGCGGGCAACCTGCCCACCCTGGTGGAGCGGCTGCTCGCCCTGCCACTGCCCGGCCTGCGCATCCTCGTCGCCGACGACAACTCCCCCGACGGCACCGGCGACGTGGCCGACAAGCTGGCCATCGAGCATCCGGAGCGGGTGGAGGTCGTGCACCGGGCCGGCAAGGAGGGCCTCGGCCGGGCGTACGTCGACGGGATGACCCGGGCCATCGAGGGCGGCGCGGAGTACGTGGCGCAGATGGACGCGGACCTGTCGCACCCGCCGGAGGCGCTGCCGGGGATGCTTGGCGCGCTGCTGTCCACCCAGGCGAGCGTGGTGATCGGTTCCCGCTACGTGCCCGGTGGGGAGCTGGACGAGAACTGGCCGCTGTACCGTCGGGCCCTCAGCGGCTGGGCGAACCTCTACGTGCACACCCTGTTGCGGGTGCGCATCCGGGACCTGACCGCCGGTTTCAAGATCTGGCGGGCCGACGCGCTGCGCGACATCGGTCTGGACCGGGTGCAGTCCAACGGCTACAGCTTCCAGGTGGAGATGCACTACCTCGCCACCAAGTTGGGGCACACCATTCTGGAGGTGCCGATCCGCTTCGAGGAGCGGCGCGACGGCATCTCCAAGATGACCACCGCGACCAAGGTGGAGAGCGCCCTGATGCCGTTCCGCCTGCGCAGCAAGCACCGCAACATCACCGGCTGAACCCCACCCACCCCCACCCCCACCCCCACCCCCACCCACCCGCGTTGATCATGAGGTTGGCGGGCTCGTTGATCTCCAATCGCCCCGTCAACTCCATGATCAACGCGGAGGGGCGGGGCGGGCGGGGGCGGGGCGGGTGGTGGGGGCGGGGTGGGGTTCAGGTGGGGTAGACGGCGCGGTGGGCTGTTGCGATGGCTGCGGCGTAGGCGCGGCCGGTGACGGCGCGGTCGCGGGCCAACGCCGCGCGGGCCGCGTTCGCCCCGGGCGCGCCGTGCACCCCGCCGCCGGGATGCGCCGACGCGCTGGCCAGGAAGAGCCGGTCCACCGGGGTGTCCGCACGGCCCAGGCCGGGGATCGGGCGCAAAAAGAGCTGCTGGTACGCGGCTGCTGTGCCGCCGCCCAGCGCGCCCCCGACCAGGCTCGGGTTGTCCCGCTCCAGGTCGGCCGGACCGGCCACGTGCCGACCGACGACGAGCTGCCGGAAACCCGGTGCCGCCGCCTCCAGCACGTCCTCCATCCGCTGCACGTGCCCGGCGATGTCCTCGGCGCGCCAGTCCTGGCGGAACGGCAGGTGGGTGTACGCCCAGAGCGACTCGGTGCCCGGCGGGGAGTGGCGGGGTTCGGCCACCGACATCTGCCCCACCAGCAGGAACGGGTCGCGGGGCAGCTCACCACGGGCCAGCTCACCCGCGTAGTGGGTCAACCCGTTGAGGTCCGCGCCGAGGTGCACGGTGCCGGCGCCGGCCACCTCCCGGTTGGTCCAGGGCACCGGCGCCGAGAGAGCCCAGTCCACCTTCAGCGTCGACCCGTCCCACCGGAAGTGCGCCAGATCCTCCACCAGCCGCGACGGAAGGGCCGCCGCGCCGACCAGGTCGAGGAACAGCGCTGGCGCGGGCACGTCGGCGAGCACGGCCCGGCGGGCCCGCCACAGCGCGCCACCCTCGGTGCGTACCCCCATCGCCCGGCCCCGGGCGGTGAGCACCCGGTCGACGCGGGCGCCGTAGAGGATCGTCCCGCCGCGCTCCTGTAGCCGGGCCACCAACGCGTTGGTGATCTGCTGCGCGCCGCCCTCGGGCACCGGCCAGCCGATCTGTTGGCCGAGCATGGCCAGCAGCCAGCCGTACACCCCGGAGCCGGCCTCCTCCGGGGACAGGTCGGTGTGCAGGGCGCAGCCGGCCAGCAGGGCCGGCCCGCCGGCGCCGTCGAAGAGTTCGTCGCCGAGCTTGCGGACCGGCACCACCAGGCGTCGCGCCAGTCGCAACGCGCCAGCGACGCGCAGCCGGCGCAGCAGACCCAACCCGCCGCGTACCGGTGGGAACGGCGAGGTGATGGCCGTCAGCATCGGCTCGGCCACGTCGACCCAGTCGGTGTACGCGTTGAGCCAGCGCTTGCCGTCGCCCGGCGCGAACTGCTCGAGTGAGGCGGCCGTGACGTCCGGGTCCCGGTTGATCACCGCGGCCCGACCGTCCGGCAGCAGGTGCGCCAGCACGTCCGGCGCATGCCGCCAGGACAGGCCGTGCCGACCCAGGTCCAGCCCGCTCAGCACGGGCGACGCGTACCCCAGGGGGTAGAAGGAGCTGTAGAGGTCGCTCAGGTAGCCGGGCGCTGTCACCTCCGCGGAGCGGATCGCGCCGCCGGGCACCGCCGTCGCCTCCAGCACCACCACCTCCCAGCCGGCGTCCGCCAGCAGGTTGGCCGCCACCAGGCCGTTGTGACCGGCCCCGACGACGACGGCGTCCGCGCTCTGCGCGGCGGTGGTTGTCATCCGATCCGCCTACCCGGCACGCAACGGGGCGAAACGCGTTTGCCCCGCCGAGGCCGGGGCATGCAGCGCCGCATGTACACGGTTGCGCAGTTGGTGGGTGGGGTGTGGGGCGCGGGCGGCGACGGCGGTGAACTGGTGGTGCGCGACCCGGCGGACGACTCGCCGGTCAGCACGGTGCCGGTGGCGACCGCCGACGAGGTCGGCAAGGCGACCCAGGCGGCCCGCAACGCGGCCGCCGGTTGGGCGGCGACCGCGCCGGCCGAGCGGGCCGCGGCGCTGCACCGGGCCGCGGACGCGGTCGCGGCGGCCACCGAGGAGCTGGCGGCGGCGGTGACCGCCGAGATGGGCAAACCGTTGGCGGACGCCCGCGGCGGCGTCGAGGCGGGCATCGGCACCCTGCGACAGTACGCGGAGCTGGCTCCGCTGCGCGGCGGGCGGGCGCTCAACGGGGCGCCGGACGCACTCGACTTCCTGTCCCCGCAGCCGCACGGCGTGGTCGCGGCGATCACCCCCTGGAACGACCCGGTGGCGGTCTCCTGCGGGCTGCTCGGTGCCGCACTGGTGACCGGCAACGTGGTGCTCTACAAGCCGAGTGAACGCACCCCCGCGACGGGGTGGCTGCTGGCCCGCGCACTGGATCAGGCGTTGCCGGCCGGCGTCCTGTCCCTGCTGACCGGCGGCCCGGAGGTGGGTGCGGCGCTGGCGGCGCAGGAGGTCGACGTGGTGGCGCACGTGGGCTCCACCGCGACCGGGCGGGCGATCGCCGCCGCCGCGGCCCGCACCGGCGCGAAGGTGCTGCTGGAGAACGGCGGCAGTGACCCGTTGATCGTCGACGCGGGCGTCGACCCGGAGTGGGCGGCCGACCAGGCCGCGCTCGGCGCGTTCGCCAACGCGGGGCAGATCTGCGTGGCGGTGGAGCGGATCTACGTACACCGGGAGGTGGCCGAGGACTTCGTAGCCGCGCTGGTGCGGCGTGCCGCTGCCCTGCGGCTCGGGCCGGGCCGGGACCCGGACACCCAACTGGGCCCGCTCGTCGACCGGCGGCACCGGGATCAGGTGCACGGGCAGGTGGCGGCGGCGGTGGCGGACGGCGCCCGGTTGCGGGTCGGCGGCGAGGTGCCGGACGGGCCGGGGGCGTTCTACCCGGCCACGGTTGTCACCGACTGCCGGCACGACATGCCGTTGGTGCGGGAGGAGACGTTCGGGCCGGTCGCCCCGGTGGTGGTCGTCGACTCGTTCGACGAGGCGCTGCGCTGCGCCGCGGACTCCCCGTACGGGCTGGCCGCCACGGTGCTGACCACGTCGATGAGTCACGCGCAGCGGGCCTGGCGGGAGCTGCCGGTGGGCACCGTGAAGGTCAACGCGGTGTTCGGCGGCGCGCCGGGTGGCGCCGCGCAGCCACGACGGGCCAGTGGGCAGGGCTTCGGCTACGGCCCGGAGCTGCTTGACGAGTTCACCGCCACGAAGGCGGTGCACATCGAGGCGCCGGGCGGCGGGCAGTGGTGAACGGTACGGGCGGACGCAGGGGTGGCGCGTCCGCCCGTACCGTGTCGGTGTTGACGCCCGCGGTGCCGCTCAGTCGCCGCGGGCCTTGCGGGTGGCCCGGTCGTTCGCCTTCTCGATCGCCTTGACCAGGTCCGGTTTGGTCATGCTGGACCGGCCGGGAATGTCGAGTTCGCGGGCCACCGACAGGAGATGGTCCTTGCTGGCGTTGGCGTCGACTCCACCGGCGGTGGGTGCTCGCCGTTCCGGGCCGCCGCCGGCGGCCTGCCTGTCACTCGGGCCCTTGCGGCCCTTCGGCTCCCAGTGGTCGCCCACCTTCTCGAACTGGTGCTTCACCGCGGCGAAGGCGGTGCGGTGCGACCGCTCCCCCTCGCCGTAGGTCTCCACCGCCGAGTCGTGCGTCTTCTCCCAGGTGCGCTGCGCCTTCTCCGGGGAGCGTCGCAGCGTGCTGGGCAGGTCCTCGCGCCCGGGCATCTCGTCCTCCTCCGTGCCGACAGGGTCACCCTGACCGTTCCCCGGTCACGCGGCGGCAAACCATACGCGCGACCGGCGCGACGCCTGCCGAGTTTCTCGAATTCCCGATCCGGGTACCGGTGGCCCAGGCCCGACCGGACATCCGGTCATACCGGTGGCCGGGGCGCAGGGAGCGGGCATGACGACCACGGAGCCCGGTACGACGCGCGAGGGCGGGCGCGACACCACCGTTCCCCGCCGGATGCGGCAGTTGAGCTGGCGGACTTGGCGTGGGGTGCTGGTCCGCAGCGTGCAGAACTTCGTCAACGACAACTGTTCCGACTGGGCCGCCGCGCTCACCTACTACGGGGTCCTGGCGCTCTTCCCGTCCGCCATCGTGGTGGTGGCCCTTGTCGGTCTGGTCTCCGACGGCGAGCGGACCCTGGACACGGTGGTCGACCTGGCCAAGCAGGTGGGTGCCGGGTCGGTGGTGACCGGCGACGACGGCGGGGTGGTCGGGGTGATCCGGGCCGTCGTGCTCCAGCAGAGCAATCCCAAGCTGCTGCTGAGCTTCGGTCTGCTCGGTGCGCTGTGGTCCGCGTCGGGTTTCATCGGCGCGTTCACCCGGGCCTCCAACGCCGTGTACGGGGTGACCGAGGGCCGGCCGGTCTGGAAGCTGCGGCCGTTGCAGATCGGCCTGGCCGCGGTGACGCTGGTGCTGCTCGCGGTGGTCGCCCTGGCGCTTGTCGTCAGCGGCCCGGTCACCGACGCGGTCGGTGATCTGATCAACGCCGGTGGCCTGGCCCGGACGGTGTGGAGCGTGGCGAAGTGGCCGGTGCTCGCCATGGTGATGATGGCGCTGCTGTCGCTGCTGTTCTGGATCGCGCCGAACGTGCGCCAACCCCGCTTCCGCTGGCTGACTCCCGGCGGCGCGGTGGCCCTGGTCTCCTGGACGGCGGTCTCGTTCGGCTTCGGCTTCTACGTGGCGACCTTCGCCTCGTACAAGACGACCTACGGCAGCCTGGGCGCGGCCATCGCGTTCCTGGTCTGGCTCTACCTGTCCAACTCGGCGCTGATGCTGGGGGTGCAGATCAACGCCGAGGTGCAGCGCGGGCGGCAGTTGCAGGCCGGTGACCCCGACCCGGACGACCCGGTGCTGCCGCCCCGCAGGCCCGCCGACGACTGAGCCACCGGTTTCGGGCCGGTCGTCCGGTTCGGCGTCGGACCATGGGCCCGTTCGTGGCCGGGTGCCGGTTTAGCGGGCCGGGTGCCGGGTAGCGCAGAGGGCATGGAGCGTGGCAACAGCAAGCACGGACCGAGGATCGACGAACAGATGAGTCAGGAGGTCAGCGGCCTCGTGCAGGGGCCGGGGACCGGTGGCTCTCGGGTCGACGAGGCGCGGGTGCCGGAGCCGGCTGGCGAGGACCAGCCGGAGGTGACCACCGCGCCGGCCGGCGAGACGCGCACCGGCGCCCCGAAGGGGATGAGTTCCACTGACGTCGAGCAGCGCAGCCGGCTCGGCCGGTTCATCTCGATGAGCGCGCTGCCGGGCGACCGCCTGGTGCTCGTCGCCAGCGCCCGCGAGAACGAGGCGCCGGACGACGTCGTGGCGGCGCTGGAACGACTGCCCGAGGGCACCGTCTACCAGACGGTCTCCGAGGTGTGGGCCGCGCTCGGCAACAAGAACGAGACAACTCGCTGGTGACGGGTCGTCCCCCGACCCCATGACCACCAGCGGCTGAAGGAGGTTCTCTCAGATGAGTGGCGTTACCGAACACGTGGACGTTTCCGTGCCCGTACGGACCGCGTACGACCAGTGGACGCAGTTCGAGGAGTTCCCCGAGTTCATGGAGGGCGTGGCGGAGGTGCGGCAGGTCTCCGACACGATGACCCACTGGACCGTGGACATCGCCGGGGTGAAGCGCGAGTTCGACGCCGAGATCACCGAACAGCTTCCCGACGAGCGGGTCGCCTGGCGTTCGACCGACGGCACCCAGCAGGCCGGCGTGGTGACCTTCCACCGGCTCGACGCGGACAAGACTCGGGTCACCCTCCAGCTCGAGTTCGAGCCGCACGGCGTGGTCGAGCAGGCCGGCGACAAGCTCGGCATCGTCGACCGGCGGGCCAAGGGCGACCTGGAGCGGTTCAAGACCTTCATCGAGCGGCGCGGTCAGGAGACCGGCGCGTGGCGCGGTTCGGTGGACCGTCCGCAGCCGTGATCCCCACCTGGACGCAACCCGATGGCCGCCGGAATCCCGGCGGCCATCGCCGTACCCGAGTCCGGTCGCGTGGCCCAGTTTGCGATCATCGCGCCCGGGTACCGCTCAAGACATGACCGACGACAACATCAGGGTGTGGCGGGACGAGGAACGGCTTCCGCTGGAGGAGTTGGAGCGTGCCGTGTCGGGCTCCAGCCTCGACGGGCAGGCGGACGACGTGACGGGCAACGACGCGGGCGAGGAAGCCGCGTTCGGGCACGGGCCGGCAGCGGACGACCGTGCGGGACAGGCCCAGGGCAACAGTCGGGAGGACACCGACCCGCAGCGCCGCTACCGCCCGTCCACCACCGGCCGGACCGGGCCGGACGTCTGACCCTCCCCGCCCGGTTGGGCGGGCACCGGCCGCCCGGTGGGCCGACCAGTCGAGCGACGGGCGCCCCACTCGTAGAGCGCGATCAACGCCAGTGCGAGCACCACCAGGGCCGAGCCCAGCACCTGCACCGACGTGTTGCCGATCAGCACACCGAGCCCGGCCGGGACGAGCGCCGCGCCGATGCCGGACGCCCCGACCTGGAGCCCGATGGCCCGGTCCGCGTGCGCCGCGCCGACCCGGTCGGCGGTGGTGAGGGTGAGCAGTGGGAACACCGGCGCGGCGGCGAAGCCCACCACGACCAGGCCGAGCACCGCCAGCGCGGCCGGCCCGGGTACGGCGATCAGCGCCGCGCCCACTGCCATTCCGACGAGGCTGACGCGCAGCACAAGCCCGGCCCCCAGGCGTTCGGCCACCACGCCCTGCACGACCCGACCGACGAAGAGACTTCCCCAGTACGCGGAGACGCAGCCGCCGGCCACCGTCGCGCTCACGCCCCGACCCTCGGTCAGCAGCAGGAACGCCCACAGCCCGGCGGACACCTCGATGGCGACGTACAGCGCGAAGGCGAGCGTCCCGGACCACACCGCCGGTAGCCGCAGGGTCGCCCGGATCGGAACCCGGACCACCGGAGAGGTCGCGGCCCCGGTGGTGGCCGGGCTGCCGCGTCGCCAGGCCCGCACGGTGAGCGCGAACGCGGTGGCGAGGGCGAGCTGGGTGGCGGCCACGATGCCGTACCCCCAGCGCCAGGACAGTCCGGCGCTCAGCACCCCGGTCATGATCAGCGGGCCGATCGCCACGCCCAGGCCGAAGAAGGCGTGCAACCAGTTCATGTGGCGCGGCCCGAAGGCCCCGGCGGCGTACGCGTTGAGCCCGGAGTCGACCGCGCCGGACCCGAGCCCGACCAGCAGCGCACAGCCCACCAGCACGGCCAGCACCGGGCTCAGGGCATAGCCGGTCAGGGCCAGGCTGGCCAGCAGGGTGCTGCCGGCGAGCAGCGCCCCCACGCCGACCCGGGCCAGCGTGAAACCGGCAAGCACGCTTGAGGTCAGATAGCCGACGGTGCCTGCGGTGAGGACCAGACCGACCGCCTCGGTCGGCACGTCGAAGTCGCCCCGGATCGAGGGCCAGCCGACACCGAGCAGGGAGTCGGGCAGACCGAGACTGACGAACGCGAGGTAGGCAAGCAGGAGCAGGGAGGCGCGGGGACGTGCGGGCGCGGTGGACACGGGACACCATCCTGCCGCAGGGGCACCTTAGCGCCGTGGGCGCCCGATCGCGCGCTGCGCAAAGAAGTCGTGTCCGGACGGTCGAGAAAACGGACAGCTCATCCAGAATCGGCCGATCGGAGGACGGCAAACGGGCTGGCTCGCGTAAGACTTTCGGAATGCATCAAGGCTCCGGAATCCTCTCGACGCGTCAGCGCCGGCTCGCCTGGCTCGGCTTCCTGCTCGCGGCCCTGCAGGCACCCGTGTCCGCCCGGCTGGTCGCCGACGACTCGTGGCTGTTCAGCCTCTGTGTCGCGCTGATGGTGGCGACCGTGATCATCGCCGATGACGCGGCGCGGCGGCGCCCTGCCGACGCGACAAGCGACTAACCCGCGCTGCCCGGCCGGGCCTCGTGCCCCGGTCGGCCGCGGCTGCGACGGCGTTCCTTCATCTCCGCCTCGTAGAGGTGGCGCCGTCCGCCCACCAACTCGTCGCGGGCCTGGCGGTCCACCTCCCGGAACAGCGCATGGTAGCCGTCGTCGAAGTCCTCGACGATCTGGAACGTCCACCGCCCGGCGATGACGTTGCGGCCCACCAACTCCGTGTCGATCCGGTCGGCGAGCCGCCCGTGCCCGGCGGCGCGGAACTGCTCCACCGCGTCGCCGAGGATGAGGTCGGCGTGCCCGATGAGCTGGTGCAACGAGTACAGGTGCCCCCGGGCCCGCTCCACGCACTCAAGCGCCTCGCTGAGCCTGCCGAGCGCGGCGACCGTCGCGTCGCTCACCCCTGGCGGTCGCCGGTGCTGCTCGTCCGGTCCGTCCGGCTGCTGTCCCATCGCCTGCCTCCGTGCCGTGAAACGCCTCTGGTTCTCCTGCTGCCCCGTCTGCGCCGGATCAACCCCCGCGGCCAGCCCCGACCCTCAAGTGGCGCAGCCGATATCCGCCGAGTGGCCGACGTCGACACGGTCACCTGTCGGTTAGCCTCGGTCACCATGCGTGTGCCGTTCAACCGGGTCGCCACCCGTACCGCCGTCGACTCGGCGCGGTCCACCCTGGCCGCCCTCACCGTCTCCCTCGGCACCGTCGGGCTCGCGGCCGCCGCCGCGCGACCGGGGCTACTGGCCCTCGTCGACCAGCACGCGGCCGCCGTGCGGGACAGCCTCGACGGTGACCGCCAGCCCCTGACCGCCGCGACCCTCGCCGGCTACGCCGAGGGGGTCCGCGCCGCCGCGCTCGAGCACGGGTGGGCGCCGCCGGACGGGCCGGTGGACTGGAGCCGCCCCGAGTGGCTGCTCACCCGGCTGCTCGCGGTCTGCGCGCTGGCCCGCTCGCTCGACGGCGCCTGACGAGCGCGGGGAGGGCATCCCGCGTCGTACGCGGAACACCCTCCCCACCTGCCGTGCCGTCGCGCCTCGCTACGAACGGTATTGCGAAGCCTCGTCCACCCGGGGCATCGCCTGGGTGCGATCGCCCCCGCGGTCGGCCATCTGCCGCTCCACGTCGCTCCGCCCGGCCGCGCTGGCCTGGCGCTGCTGCTGCACCGCCCGAGCTTCCCGGGCGGCCCGTTCCAGCCAGCCGTCCCAGCGGTTCTGCATCGGCTTCACGAGACCACCACCGACACCGACGATCAGGATGCCGGCCACCGTGGCGAGCACCGCGATCAGCACCGGGGTCGTCACCGTGGTGGCGATACCCACCTGGTTCAGCGCGGCGATCACGCCGAGCGCGATGACGAAGATCGCCGCGAGGTCGGCCAGGACCTTGCCGTACGACAGCCCTCCCAGCGCCCCGGTGACCAGATCCCGGACGGCGTTGGCGATAGCGGCCGCGATCACCACGATGACGATCGCGACGAACGCCCGCGGCAGCCAGGACACCACGCCGCTGATCAGGTCACTGATCGCGTTGGGCCCCCAGACTCCGAACGCGAACTGCAGCGTGAACAGCAGTACGGCGTAGTACGCCAGTCTGGCCAGGATGTCGGAGGCGTCGTACTTCGTTCTCTCCAGGGCCCGTTTGATACCGCCACGTTCGACGGCTTGGTCGAAGTGCACCCGTTCCAGCACCGTATCCACGATCTTGAGGACGGCTCTGGCGATGAGCCAGCCGACCACCAGGATGACGATGAAGGCCACTGCCTTCGGGATGAAGAGCAGCACCGACCTCCAGGTGTCGGCGATGGCATCGCCGATGTCGGCCTGCCGGACCGCGAGGGTTTTCAGCATGATGTCCCTCCTGTCGCATGGACTGCGCCGGGCGCATACCCGGCTACCGGTCTGGCAGTCCGCGCAACGCGCCGCGTTTTCGCGGCACACCGACGGTCAGGGGGCCTGAACTGCCCAAATGGGCAGCCCGACGGTGACGGCGACGCCCCGCCGCCATGATCGGATGCCTTTTCCGACGAGCCGACTAGGCTGCGAACATGCCAGGAACGGTCGGGCGAGTCCCCACGCCAGCAACTCCGGTCCCGGGTGTGTCCACCGGCACCGGTACGGCCGCTGCCGTGCTCGCCCACGACTGGGCCGGCACCCCGCTGGGCCCACCCGAGGACTGGGACGTGGCGGTCCGGGCCGTGGTCGAGCTGATTCTCGCCTCGCCGATGCCGATGGCCCTGGCGTACGGCGACGACCTCGTCCTGCTCTACAACGCCGCCTACGCCGAACTGCTGGGCACCAAGCACCCGAGTGCCCTCGGCCGCCCGGCCGCCGAGGTGTTCGCCGAGATCTGGGCGCTGCCCGGCGTCGGTCAGGTGTTCGAGCGCACCTACCGGCAGGGGGTGCCGTTCCTGGAGAAGGAGTCCACCCTGCCGCTGGTGCGTGGGCACTCCGCGACGGTGGAGCAGGCGGTCTTCACCCGGGGCTACTCGCCGGTGCGGGACAGCACCGGGAAGATCGTCGGCACGTTGACCGTCGCGGCCGAGACCACCCACGTCACCGAGCAGTTGCAGAGCCTCAGCGAGGTGGCCGCCGCGCTCGCCGGAACGCTCACCCTCGACGACGTCGCCCGGGTGGCGCTGCGGTACGCGATCACCACGTTCGACCCGGACCAGGCCTCGTTCGCTGTCGACGAGGGCGGCGGCGGTTGGCGCATGGTGCGCCGGGTCCGTGGCGAGTTGCTGGACGAGGCCGACGAGCGGCTTCCTCCGCTCTGGCGGCGCGCTCCGGCGGACTGGTCGGCCCCGGTGGTGCAGGCGGCCAGCTCGGCCGGTCCGTTCTTCGTCCGCGACGGGCAACCGCTGCGGGAGATCGCGGTGGACCGCCACGACCAGAAGATCCGCTCGATGGCGGCCCTGCCGCTGGGCACCTCGGTGGTGCGCGGCGGGCTGGCGGTCGGCTACCAGGTGCCGCACACCTGGTCGCCCGCCGAGCGGGCGCTGCTGGCCGCCTCGGTCGAGCTGATCGGCCAGGCCGCGGAGCGGGCCCGCCGGTTCGAGACCCAGCACGGCACGGCCCAGTTGTTGCAGCGCAGCATGTTGCCGGAGCACCTGCCGGACCTGCCCCGGTTGCGGGTGGCGGCCCGCTACGACCCGGGGGTGGACGGCAACGCCGCCGGCGGTGACTTCTACGACGCGTTCCTCCTGCCCGGCGGGGCGCTCGGCGTGGTCCTTGGCGATGTCGCGGGTCACGACGTGCAGGCCGCCGCGCGGATGGGACAGGTCCGGGCCGCGCTGCGCGCGCTGGCCCTGGCCGACCCGGCGCCCGACGCGGTGCTGGCCGGGTTGGACCGGCTGGTCACCAGCCTGGGCGCGGAGGCCAGCACCCACGAGCTCTTCGTCACCGTGGCGTTCGGGGTCATCGACGCGGAACGGCGGGAGCTGACCCTGTCCAGCGCCGGTCACCCCGCGCCGCTGATCCGCCGCAGCGACCCGGAGGGCCGCTGCTACGCGGAGTACGTCGACGTGCCGGCTGGCCCCCCGCTGGGTCTGGGCGGCCGGCCGCCCACGATCACTGTCGCGTTCCGCCCCGGTGACACCCTGCTGCTGTTCAGCGACGGGGTGGTGGAGCGCCGTCGGCAGAGCCTCACCGCCGGGCTGGCCACCCTCGGCGACGCCGTCGCGAAGGCCGGCAGTGGCGACCCGCGCGCCCTCTGCGCCGTGGCCACCGCGGCGGTGCCCGGCAGCACCGAGGACGACGTGGCCGTGCTGGCGGTCGAGCACGCGCTCAAGCCGAGCCGCTCGGCGAGCATGGAGGTGCCCGCGGAGCCGACCGCGCCCAGCCGGGTGCGGCACTGGATGACGGGCCAGCTCACCGAGTGGCGGGTGGCCGAGTCGGTGATCGGCGCGGCGGTGCTGTGCACGAGCGAACTGACCACGAACGCGTTGCTGCACGCCGGCACCGCCGCCCGGGTGGAGATCGACCTCAGCCCGGAGCGTCTCCTGGTCTCGGTCGCCGATTCCGGCACCCGGGGCACCGTGACCCGGACCCGCACCGACACGTTGAGCAGTCGTGGGCGTGGCCTCGGCCTGATCGAGGAGCTCAGTGACGCCTGGGGCACCGACCCGTCGGTCCGCGGCTCCACGGTCTGGTTCGAGATTCTGACGCCGCCAACCGCGCATCCCTGAGCCGCCGGACGGGTAGGAGGACGCCCATGCGTACCGACCAGCCCGCCGGAGTCCTCTTCGACGTCGATGGCACCCTGGTGGACACCACCTACCTGCACACGGTGAGTTGGTGGGAGGCGTTGCGCCAGACCGACCAGCCGGTGCCGATGGCGATGGTGCACCGTTCGATCGGGATGGGTTCGGACAAGCTCCTCGACCACCTGCTCGGCCCCGAGCGGGACCGGGACGCCGACCCGAAGCTGCGCGACGCGCACGACACCCTGTACGCCGAGTACTGGGAACGCCTCACCCCGCTGCCCCGGGCCGCCGATCTGTTGCGCGCCTGCGCCGAGCGCGGCCTGCGGGTGGTGCTCGCCACCTCCGCCTCGGAACCTGAGGTGGGCGCGTTGCGCCGGGCGCTGGCCGCCGACGACGTGATCGACACGGTCACCTCCTCGGCGGACGCCCAGCAGAGCAAGCCGGCCCCGGACATCCTGGTCGCCGCGCTGGAGCAGTCCGGGTTGGCCGCCGAGCGGGTGGTCTTCGTCGGCGACTCGGTGTGGGACGTCGTCGCGGCCGGCAAGTTGAGCATCCCGTGCGTCGGGTTGACCTGTGGCGGCACCAGCCGTGGTGAGCTCGCCGGCGCCGGCGCGGTGGCGGTGTACGACGACCCGGCCGCGCTGCTCGACGAGTTGGCGGATTCGCCGCTGACCCGACCGAGGTGAGGTTCACTCGGGTTCACCGGGGCCGACGCGCATAGCCGGAGCCCTTGCGGGGCAAGGTCTGTCACCACCTGCCCCCGCGCCCCGCGGGTGCGGCCGAAAGGGTGGTGCCGTGGAGCCGGTAGACGTGGCGTTCGCGCTGGTGGGCCTGGGCGCTCTGCTCGCAGGCATCCTGCCCCGGGTGCTGGAGCGGCGTCCGCTGTCCATGCCGATCGCCTTCCTCGCCCTCGGCATGCTGGTGTTCCTGCTGCCGGTCGGGCTGCCGACTCCCGATCCGCTGGCCCACCCGGAGCTGACCACCCACCTCACCGAGATCGGTGTGATCGTCGCGCTGATGGGCGCCGGGCTCAAGATCGACCGACCGTTGAGTTGGCGGCGGTGGTCGTCCACCTGGCGGCTGCTGGCGATCGCCATGCCCCTGTGCATCGCGGCGGTGGCAGTGCTCGGCTGGTGGTGGGCGGGCCTGGTGCCGGCCGCCGCCCTGTTGCTGGGTGCCGCGCTGGCCCCCACCGATCCGGTGCTCGCCGCCGACGTGCAGGTCGGCGAGCCGACGGACGTGGAGGACTCCGAGGACGAGGTCCGCTTCGCGTTGACCTCGGAGGCCGGCCTCAACGACGGGTTGGCGTTCCCGTTCGTCTACGCCGCCATCGCCATCGCCTCGACAAGCCTCGCCCCGCGCGACTGGATGGCCGAATGGTTCACCGTGGACGTGCTCTGGAAGGTGGGCGTCGGGGTCGGCGGTGGTTTGCTGATCGGCTGGTTGCTCGGCAAGCTGTTCTTCCGCGCGCCCAGTGAGCTGCGGCTGGCCCGGCATGCCGAGGGCTTCCTGGCGTTGGCCGCCACGTTCCTGGCGTACGGGCTGGTGGAGGTGGTCGGCGGGTACGGCTTCCTGGCGGTGTTCGTGGCCGCGCGGGCCATCCGGGCCGCCGAGCGGACCCACGAGTTCCACTCGGTGCTGCACGACTTCGCCGAACAGGTGGAACGGCTGCTCACCCTGGTGTTGCTGCTGCTGCTCGGCGGCGCTGTGGTGGGTGGTCTGCTGGCCCCGCTGACCTGGCCGGCGGCCGCCGTCGGGTTGGCGCTGGTGTTCCTGATCCGGCCGCTTGTCGGCTGGTTGTCGCTGCGCGGCGCGCCGGGACGGCCGGCCGAGCACTGGGTGATCTCGTTGTTCGGCATCCGCGGTGTCGGCTCGTTCTACTACCTCGCGTACGCCACCACGAAGGCCGACTTCCCCCAGGCCGAGTTGCTCTGGGCGACCGTCGGGCTGGCGGTGCTGGTGTCCGTGGTGGTGCACGGCATCGCGGCGACCCCGGTCATGCAGCTACTCGACCGGGAGGGCGAGCGGACCTCCGACCCGGCCGAGCGGGACGCCGACGCCCGGCCGGTCGCCGCAGCCGGTCACCCCTGAGCGCCTGGCTCAGCCCACGCGGGTACGCCTGGGCGGGCGGCTCAGCCCACGCGGGCGGCCAGCGCACGGCCGAGGTCCCGGCCGGAGCGCCAGGCGCTCTGCACCCGGGGCTTGCCGAACGCGTCGCCGGCCAGACCGATGTCGTCGGCGTCCAGGTGGTGGGTGTCGTTGGCGGCAGGGATTGTCGGCTTCGCGTACGTCCAGCGGTGCACGTGCACGTCGACGGCCGGCTCGGGCAGTCCGAGCAGGTCGCGGACGGCCTGCTCGATGGCCGGGCCGGCCCCGGTGGGCTGGGCCAGGTGCCCGGCCGCGAACTCCGGCACGGTGTGCGCGACGAGCACCGGCGCGCCGTCACCACGCCGGTCGCCGTCGTCGCAGACGAGGTTGAGGACCGGGTGGTCGTTGACGAACGCGCCCCGGAAGTCCGGCCAGCGCCGGGTCGGGAACCGCAGCACCGCGGCCAGTGTCGGTGACCAGCGCTGTGCCTGCACGACCTGGGTGGCGGCGGCCAGGGTCGGGTCGAGCAGCAGAGCGGCCTGCGGGCCCGGCATGGCCAGCGCGACCGCCGCGCACGGCTCGCCGTCCACTGTCGGCCCGGGCTCGACGGTGAGCACCAGCCGGTCGACGGTCACCGGCACCTCGCCGGCCAGGTGTTCGACGAGGGAGCGCAGCCCGCGCGGCGCGGCGAAGCGCATCGGCCCGGGCACCTCCCGGCGCCCGGTGCGGTCGTAGGCCTGGAAGGTGTCGGTCCATTCGCGGACCAGTCCGGCGGCGCGCCACTGCTCGACCACCGCGGCGAAATCCGGGTCGCTTGCGGTGAAGTACGCGGCGCCGATGTCCGCGGGCCGGCCCTCGAAGCGTTTGCTGGCCATCCGGCCGCCACAGACGTGCCCTCGTTCCCGGACCTGCACCGGCACCCCGGCCCGGGTCAACTCGATCGCACAGGCCACCCCGGCGATGCCCGCCCCGACCACCACCACACGCGAACGGTCCAGACTCATCCGCTGATCGTAGGTGGCGGCGGCGGGGCATGAACCACCGACGACGAGGGTACTGGCACACCTGTTCGAAGAAAGGATGATGACAATGACGGACCGCCGCAACGAGCAGGCCGACCAGAATGCCGCGATCAAGGACCCGGACGAATGGGTCACCGGTGACGAGCCACCCACCGCCGCTCAGGAGTCCTACCTGAACACGCTGGCCCGCGAGGCCAACGCGGATCTTCCGGACGACCTGACCAAGGCCGAGGCGTCCAAGCGCATCGACGAACTCCAGGCCGAGACGGGCCGGGGCCAGTAAGCCTCGATCGACTCCGCTTCCTGGAGTACGCGGTGTCCGCGAGACCCGGACCCCGCGAGATCACGGAAGCGGAGTCGATCACGCCCCGGCCGGCACCGCTGCCGGTGGTCAGCCGCGGGTCAGGCGGTGCAGCTCCACCTCGGCCAGCCGGCCGGCACTGATGGTGGCGCTCAGGTAGGTGGCGTGCGGTTGGGAGCGCCGGTCGGTGGGCGAGCCGGGATTGAGCAGTCGCAGCCCGCCGGGCGCCTCGCTGTCCCACGGTATGTGGGAGTGCCCGAAGACGAGCACGTCGACATCGGGAAACCGGGCGGCACACCGCTTCTCACGACCGGTTCGTGGGCCGGTCTCGTGCACCACGGCGACGCGCAGGCCGTCGAGCTCGGCCCGGGCCACCTCCGGCAGTCGGGCGCGCAGCGCCGGCCCGTCGTTGTTGCCGTACACCCCGATCAGTCGGCGCGACCGCGCGGTCATCGCGTCGAGCAGCGCCTCGTCGATCCAGTCGCCGGCGTGCACCACCACGTCGGCCGCCTCGATCGCCGCCCAGAGCGGGCCGGGCAGATCCCGGGCCCGCTTCGGTACGTGGGTGTCCGCCGTCAGCACCAACCGCATCCCGACATTCTCCCCCGCGTCCCGGCCGCCCACCCGGCGACGCGGGTGGACGGCGGGGACCGGGAACCGGTCAGGGACCGGTTAGGGACCGGTCAGGGCAGGGTCCACCGCTGCGCCCCGGTGCCGTTGCAGGTCCAGATGCGCAGTTGCCGACCGTCGGTGAGGTCGGAGTTGGGGATGTCCAGACACCGGCCCGACTGGGGATTGCGCAGGCTGCCGTCCGGCTGGGCGGCCCACTGCTGGGCACCGCTGCCGTTGCAGTCGTAGAGCTGCACGAGAGTGCCGTCGGTGGTGCCGCTCGCCTTCACGTCCAGGCACTTGGCGAATCCGCGTACCGTGCCGTCGCCGGGCAGGGTCCAGCGTTGCGCGGCGGTGCCGTTGCAGGTCCAGGTCTGCACCTTGGTGCCGTTTGCGGTCTGGCTGGAGGCGATGTCCGCGCACTTGCCGAGGGCCTTGACCTCGCCGGTGCGCGCCCCGCCGGTGCCGACCCCCGGGCCGGTGAAGGTGTAGCTGTCCACGTCCAGCAGCGCCCCGCTGCCGCCGGTGACGACCAGGTACAGGTCGTGGGTGCCGTCGTCGGGCCGGGTCACCGTGGCGCTCAGCTCGGTGTAGGTGTCCCAGCCGCCGGTGTTCGGCACCGCGATCCGGGCGACCTCGGTGCCGGTGGGTGAGTCGTACCGGAAGGAGAGGGTGCCACCGGGGCCGCCGGAGGAGACGCGCGCCCGGACGCCGGTGATGCCCTTGAGGCTCACGGCGTGGTGCCGGACGCTCTCGCCGCTCTGGATGTCGCCGAGCCGTTTGCCGCCCTCGGCCGCCGCCTGGTCGATCACCTTCGGCCCGTTGAGTTGCACGAGGTGCTCGGCCTGCCACTGTTTCGGGAAGAGGATGATCTCCTTCTCGCCGGTCAGGCTTGTCGGGCCGCGATCGGTGTAGCTGCCACGGAGGACGAAGAACAGCACCGAGTCGGGGCCGGCGTGCACCGGGCCGGTGTTGAAGGTCGCGCCGCAGCCGGTCCCCTCCCCCTCCTCGTGGGCGTGCTCCTGGTGTCCGAGCGCGGCCCGGACGACCACCGCCGAGCAGGCCGGCGTGCCGTCCTGCGGGTCGGTGGCGGTGGCGCTCACCGTCAGGTCCTGCCCCCAGTCGAAGAGCCCGCCGGCGGGCAGCCCGTTCAGCGTGACCGTCGGCCGGTTGTTGCCGACCACCACCGGCACCAGTGTGGTCGCGCTGCGGCCGGTGCCGTCGTTGACGGTGAGTCGGGCGTTGTAGGTGCCGTTTGCCGAGTACGTGAAGGAGGGGTTCGCGACTGTCGAGTCGGTGCTGCCGTTGTCGGTGAAGTCCCAGGCGTAGGTCAGCGGGTCACCGTCCGGGTCGGAGCTGCCGGCGCTGGAGAAGGTCACCGCCAGCGGGGCCAGCCCGTTGTCCTTGTTGACGGTGGCCTTGGCCAGCGGCGATCGGCCGCCCTGCACGTAGTTGATTTTGTAGAGACCGGCGTCGGCCGCGCCGGAGAAGTAGCCGCTTCCGTATTCGAGCAGGTAGAGCGAGCCGTCCGGGCCGAACTGCCAGTCGATCGGGTGGACGAACCGCATGCCGGCGAGCACCGGCTCGATGATCGTCGGCGCGCCGGTGGCCGGGTTGCCGTTGTCGAACTGGACCTCCTTGATCCAGTTGCGGCAGTACTCGGAGATGAGCCACTTGTTGTCGTAGTAGGCCGGCCACTTCACGTCCGAGATCAGGTTCGGGTCGTAGTGGTAGACCTCGACGTGGTTCGGCGACCCGCACCCACCCGGGTTGTCCAGCGCCGGCCAGTCCTCGCTGCCGCCGTGCTGCTCCCAGACCAGTGCCGGCTTCGTCGCCGGGAGCTGCTGGAGGCCGGTGTTGCGGGGTGAGTTGTTGACCGGGCCGGTCGAGCCGCCGCACGGGAACCAGCCGCGCGGCGAGGCGGTGGCGAAGTCCCAGTCGTTGTAGGCGACGTTGGGGCCGCCGCAGTACGGCCAGCCGTAGTTGCCGGGCCCGGTGGCCCGGTTGAACTCGTCGTAGGCCGCCGGGCCACGGTTGGCGAGGTCGGCGCCGGCGTCCGGGCCGACCTCGCCCCAGTAGAGGGTGTTGCCGGCCTTGCGGTCCACCCAGATCCGGTACGGGTTGCGCACCCCCATCACGTAGATCTCCGGCCTGGTTCGCGCGGTGCCGGCGGCGAAGAGGTTGCCGGAGGGGACGGTGTAGCTGCCGTCGTTCTCCGGATGGATTCGGTTGATCTTGCCGCGCAGGTCGTTGGTGCTGCCCGAGGTGCGCTGGGCGTCGTACTGCGCGTTGCGGCTGGTCCGTTCGTCGATCGGGGCCATTCCGGCGGAGTCGCCGCCGGAGTTGGTGTTGTCACCGACGGCGAAGTACAGGTTGCCGGCGGTGTCCCAGCTCATCGAGCCGGCCGAGTGACAGCACAGGTCGCGTTCGGTGGGCCACTCGATGAGCAGGTCCTCGCTGGCGGGGTCGAGTAGCAAGGTGGACGGGTTGAAGGTGAACCGGCTGATCCGGTTGACCAACGGGGTGACCTTGGGCGAGTAGAAGAGGTAGACCCAGCGGTTGCTCGCGAAGCCGGGGTGCAGGGTGATGCCGATCAGGCCGTCCTCGAAGCGGGCGTCCAGTGGCAGGGTCAGCGCGACGGTGGTGGATCTCGTCGTCGGGTTGTAGAGGCGGACCTGGCCGCCGCCGCTGCTGGTGCCCCGGTTGATGTAGAAGACCTTCCCGTCGGGGGCGACGGCCAACTCGATCGGTTCTCCCATGGAGAGCCCGCCGTCGAGGGCGATCTTCTCGAACCCGGCGGTGGCGGGCGGCGCCACTGCAGCAGGGGCCCGGGCCGGAGACCCGGTGGCCGGCGGGGCGAGGCAGAGGGTGGTGAGGACGGTGAGCAGGGTGGTGGCGGCGACCAGACGTCGACGCGGAGTGCGGGACACGAGACCTCCAGCGGTCCGGGGGATCTCGGTGCCGCTCCCGCCGACTGGAGGAGCACCGCGGTGTCCCGGACATTAACGTCTTTCACTGGAAGGCGATAGAACTTCACGTCAACGAATCGAAAGCCGTCAAGATTCAGACGAAAGTACGGGCTCAGCGACGCGTCGGGGTGAAATGCGCCGGGGGCATCCCGCACTCGCGCAACATCGGGTCCCGCTCGACGTCGGTGAGCACACCCGCGGCGTTGATCAGGCCGATGTGCGAGAACGCCTGCGGGAAGTTGCCCAACTGCTCCCCGGTCTGCTGGTCGATCTGCTCGGCGAACAGGCCCAGGTCGTTGACCCGAGCGGCCAGGTCGCGAAACAACTCGTGCGCCCGGTCCCGCTCACCGGCCAACGCCAGGCAACTCACCAACCAGAACGAACAGATGACGAAGCCCGCCGGGTCGCCGTCCCAGCGTCGCAGCAGGCCGTCGCGCGACAGCCCCCGCTCCACCGCGCGGACCGTCGCGCGCATCCGCGGGTCGTCGGCCCGCACGAAACCCACAAGCGGCATCACCAGCACCGACGCGTCCAGCTCGTCGGAATCGAAGATCCCGGTGTACGCCTGGAGGCGGTCGCTCCACCCCCGTGTGAGGATCGCCTCGCGCACCTCGTCCCGGGCCGCCGTCCAGCGGGCCAGGTCCTGCGGCTCGCCGAGCTGGTCGCCGAAGCGAACCGCCCGGTCCAGTGCGACCCAGCACTCCACCTTCGAGGACACGTGGTGGTGTTGGACCCCACGTTCCTCCCACATCCCCGCGTCCGGCTTCTTCCAGTCCTGCTCGGCCTGATCGGCGAGCACCCGGAGCAGGTGGTAGACCTCCTGGTCGAACGGCTCCAACTGGTCACGCATCAGCCAGGCGGCGTCCATTGCCGCGCCGTAGATGTCGTTCTGCCGCTGCCGCCACGCGTCGTTGCCGGTCACCACCGGCGGGCTGTCGCGGTAACCGCCGAGCTGGTCCAGCCGATGCTCGGTGAGGTCCCGCTCCCCCAGCACCCCGTACATGATGGGCACCGGCTGGTCGTCGATCCGGCCCATCGCCCGGCCCAACCAGGCAAACTGCCGCCGCACCTCGTCGAAGCACGCCGACCGCCACAGCGCCCGCAGGGTGTGGCTGAAGTCGCGCACCCAGACGTAGCGGTAGTCGTAGTTGCGGTCCCCGCCGAGTTTCTCCGGCAGGGAGGTGGTCACCGAGGCCACCACCGCGCCGCTGGGCCGGTACGTCATACCCTGCACCACAAGCCCGCTGCGTCGCACCTGCTCGGCGTAGAGCCCCTGGTAGGGGTGCTCGTCGGTCCAGGACCGCCAGCCGGCGACGGTGTCGGCGATCGTCTGGTCGGCGTCCGGCACCTCCGGCAGCGGGGCGTCGTAGGTCGGGGCGTACCCGAGAGTGAAGTTGTGGGTCGTGCCGGCGCGGACGGTGAACGTCGCCGCGGCGTCGCCGTCGTCGCCGCACGCCAACCGCACGCTGCTACGGAAGGTGAGCCGCGCGGCCCCGACGATGGCCTCCAGCATGTCGGCGCGCTCGACCAGGTACGCCATGGTGCGCCCGTACTCGAAACGCGGCCGATAGTGCACCCGCATCGGAACCTCACCGGTGAGCCCCTGCACGCTGCGGACCAGCACCTGCGGGGAGCGCATCCCGATCTCGTGACCACGGCTGCCGGGCTCGAAGGCGAGCGCGTCGGTGAGCGCGACCTCGCCCTGCGCGGTGCGGAAGACGGTCCGCAGCACGAGGGTGTCGTCGAGGTAGCAGCGTTCGACGGTGAAATCGGCCTCCGGCCGGATCGACCAGTGCCCTGCGCCGTCGTCGAGCAACCGGCCGAACACCGACGGGGCGTCGAACCGGCCCGGGCACCACCAGTTCACCGAGCCCGCGGCGTCGACAAGCGCCGCGCTGCGGCCGTCAGCGAGGAACCCGTAGTCACTGATCTGTCCGTTCTCCACCTGACTGGCTACCCGGGCCGCCCGCACCCATTCCCTCCATTCGGGGACGGCACTCACCGTGCTGACTGGCGTTACCGCTCGCCGTGGGCGGGAACCCGGGAAGCTGACGAGGGAGGATGCTCATGACGTCAGCTTCGGGGCCGACCGCCGCGTGGCGACCCGGCACACAGGATGGCGACCTGCTTCCCGCCGGGCCGGCCGGCCGCCTGTCAACACCGAGCGGCAACGGCCACGGGCCGGAGCCAGGCCCGCCGACCGTGACGATCGGTTCGTACCCGGACTACCCGGCCGCACAGCGGGTCGTCGACTATCTGGCCGACAACCGCTTTCCGGTGGAGCACACCGCCATCGTCGGCACCAACCTCACCCTGGTGGAGACGGTGCTCGGGCGGATGACCACCGGTCGAGCCGGACTGCTCGGCGCCGGTACCGGCGCCTGGTTCGGGCTCTTCATCGGCCTGCTGTTCGGCATCTTCACCGTCGGCAACTGGCTGGCGGTGATCCTGGTCGGGCTGGTCATCGGCGCGATCTGGGGTGCCGTGTTCGGCGCTGTCGCGCACGCGATGACGGGCGGGCAGCGGGACTTCACGTCGGCCAGTTCGCTACGCGCCGGCCAGTACGCGGTGACTGTCGACGCGCAGCTCGCCGACCAGGCCCGACAGCTCATGGGTCGGATGCAGGTGCCCGGGTCGCCGGCCGACGCGCGTTGAGCGACGAGACGAGCGAGCGGCCGTCCCGACAGCACGCCGGGACGGCCGCTCAGTGCTGGTGTGTCGCGTACGTCAACTCGCCCGCGCGGATCTCGACCTCGACCCGGTTCTCCGGCGGCGCCAGGGGGCACGCCCAGCGGTCGTCGTACGCGCAGCTCGGGTTGTAGAGGTAGTTGGCGTCCAGCCGGACCCGGTCGCCGGGCAGCAGCTCGACACCTCGACCGAAGGTGCCCTTCACCGTGTCGGTGAGGTATCGGCCTCCCCCGTAGGTCTGCCGACCGCAGGTGCCGTCGCGCAGTGGCACGAACAGTCCGCCGCCATACGCCTCGATCCACCACAGGGTCAGCGGTCCCCACGGCGTGTCGGCCACCGCGACCCGCCGGTACGCGACCACCCCGTCCGGCCCGCCGGTGTCGATCCGCAGTTCGCCGCTTGCCGCCCGCAGTGGCGCCTCCACCACGGCATCCGGGTTGGGTGGGTAGTAGCGCACTCCGGCGAAGTCGGCTCGATCCGCCGGGGGGATGGGGCTCTGCGGGTGGGTGGCGAAGAGGTCGTCGCGACCGGCGCGGAACCCGGTCAGGTCGACGTCGGACAGGTACAGCCGGGCCACCCGCTCCCGCCAGTCGGCCAGTTCCAGTTGATCCACGTATCCGAGCCTAGGCCGTCACGGTGTGGCAGCTCAGCGTGACGGCCAGTTGCTCAGGACCGCGTGGAGGGCGTCCAGGGTGCGCGACCAGGAGTCGTCCGTCGCCCGCGGGGTGTGTCGGAAGCCGCCGGTCCTCTCCAGGCTGACGAACCCGTGGAACGTGCTGTGCATCATGCGGACGGCGTCGGTCTGGTCGGGCTCGGAGAGCTGGTAGCCGCGCAGGATCGCCCGGGTCATCTCGGCGTGTCGGACGCCCGCGCTCGCCGCGGCGGTCTCCGGGTCGAGGTCGATCTGCATGGCCGCGTACCGACCCGGGTGCTGCCGTGCGTAGCCCCGGTACGCGTCGGCGAACGCCACGAGCGCGTCCTTGCCGGCGCGGCCGGCGAGCGCGGCGGCGACCCGGTCGGCCAGCTCCGCCAGCGCCAGCAGGGCGATCCGGACCCGCAGCTCCTGCGCGTTCCTGAGGTGGAAGTACAGGCTGGCGTCCTTCACGCCGAAGTGGCGGGCGAGCGCGGCGACTGTCACGTTCTCCACGCCCACCTCGTCGGCCAGCTCGGCCCCGGCCAACGTCAGCCGTTCGACGGTCACCCCTGCGCGTGCCATCCACCACACCCCAAACCTAGCCGCGTTAATGGGTTGCCTAGTGAGGCTAGGCTACTACCTATGTTGGCCCTGACCGAATCCGTCATCCGCGCGTCCTTCGTCAATTGCAGCCGAGGCGAAGCGAAGCGGCTGACCGTACCCAACGATCTTGAAATGCGTCAGTGGGACGACCTCGACTTCCTCGGCTGGCGGGACCCCTCCGCGCCGCAGCGGGCCTACCTGGTCGCCGAGACCGACGGCAAGCTGGCCGGGGTGGTGCTGCGGGCCGCGACGCACCAGACGGGGCGCGTGCGGCACAGCATGTGTTCGTTCTGTCTGACCACGCACCTCGGCGGTGGCGTCTCGTTGATGACCGCCCCCAAGGCCGGTCCGAGCGGACGGCAGGGCGACTCCGTGGGCACGTACCTGTGCTCCGACCTCGCCTGCTCGCTGTACCTGCGGGGAAAGAAGCACGCCGGGCCGCCCGCGCCCGAGCCTCTGCCCCTGCCGGAGAGGATCGAGCGCGTCAGGACCGCCCTCGCGACATTTCTCCGCAAGGTCACCGAGTGACGGTTCGGGGCGACCGGCGCGGCCGGGGCCGAAGCGTGTCCGAACCCCGGTCGGCGCCCGACTAACTGTCGGTCGACAGCCGGGCGTGCAGGTGCTCGTCGTAGCGGCGGCCGTCGCCGTACCGGTACGACTCGCGCAGCGTGCCCTCGGCGGGGTAGCCGGCCCGCTCGGCGACGCGGCAGGACGCCGGGTTGGCCACCGCGTGACACAGCTCCACCCGGTGCAGCCGCAGGTCGGTGAACGCCCAGTCGGTGAGCCGGACGACGGCCCGCACCGCCACCTGCCGCCCGCGCGCCGCCGGCGCCGTCCAGTAACCGATGGACGCGTCGCCGTGGTGGATGTGGTGCAGCGACACCGAACCCAGCAGTTTCCCGTCGGCCGCCGAGGTCACCGCCATGGAGACGTGGTCTCCGGCGGACCAGTCGGCCCGGCGGCGGACCCACAGCAGCGCGAGCTCGTCGTCGACCGGGCCGCCACCCTGCGGGTTCCACTGGGCGATGGCCGGGTCGCGCAGGGCGTCGCGCACCGCCGGAGCGTCCTCGTCTCGCCACGGGCGCAGCAGCAGGTCGGCGGCGGTGAGCTCCACGTGTTCCACGAGGCGGCAGTCTGGCACACCGCGCCACCACCGCGCTGCCGGTTTCGCGGCCAACTTCTTAAAAGTTGCAGAAAACCGTCGCTCGACCGCCAAGAAGTGACCCAGGCAACGGTCGCCAGCAGTAGTTAAATTTTGAAGTAGTGCTATCGTCATGGCATGACCGAGAGCCTGGACCGCACCCGAGAAGGCGCCTGGCGCGCCTACATCGAGGCCAGCCAGCTCCTCTACACCCGGCTGGAAGAGGACCTGCGCGCCGACAGCGAGCTCAGCTTCGCCGACTACCACGTGCTGGTCCTGCTCTCCGAGGCACCGGGGCAGCGGCTGCGGATGGGCGAGCTGGCCAACCGGCTCATCTTCTCGCCCAGCCGACTGACGTACCAGATCTCCGCCATGCAGCGCCGCGGCCTGGTCAGCAAGGAGCCCTGCCCGGACGACCGACGCGGCAGCGAGGCGGTGCTCACGGCCGCCGGGCTGCTCGCCCTCTCCGAAGCCGCCCCGCACCACCTGGCGTCGGTCCGGGCCCACCTCATGGACGACCTCGACGACGCCGAGGTCGCCTGCCTCACCCGGGTCTTCGACCGGCTCGGCCGCCGCCTGCGAGCGGCCCGAGCCTCCTCGACCACCCACGCCACCCGCTAAGGAGCACCCGATGCCCGCGATCACCGTCGACAACGTCGTCGTCCTGCCCCGCCTGCCCCAACTCGCCGAGAGCACCACCTTCCGCCCGGTCCGCACGGTGACCACCGCGCCCAGCGGTTTCGAGGGTGAGGGCTTCCCGGTCCGTCGGGCCTTCGCCGGCGTGTCGACCACCGACCTGGACCCGTTCATCCACCTGGACCAGATGGGCGAGGTCGACTACGCGCCGGGCGAGCCCAAGGGCACCCCGTGGCACCCGCACCGCGGCTTCGAGACCGTCACGTACATCATCGACGGCGTCTTCGACCACCAGGACTCCAACGGCGGTGGCGGCACCATCACCGACGGCGACACCCAGTGGATGACGGCGGGCAGCGGCCTGCTGCACATCGAGGCGCCGCCGGAGCACCTGGTGATGAGCGGCGGGCTCTTCCACGGCACCCAGCTCTGGGTCAACCTGCCCCGCTCGGCCAAGATGAACCCGCCCCGCTACCAGGACATCCGGGGCCGGCAGTCGGCGCTGCTCACCACGCCCGACGGCGGCGCGCTGATCCGCGTCATCGCCGGTGAGATCGCCGGGCACCGCGGCCCGGGGTCGACCTTCACGCCGATCACCATCACCCACGTCACGGTGCAGCCGGGAGCGCAGGTCGACCTGCCCTGGCAGCCCGACTTCAACGCCCTGGTGTACGTGCTCGGCGGCCGTGGCACGGTCGGCACCGACCGGCGGCCGGTCCGCACCGGTCAGCTCGCCGTGCACGGTCCGGGCGACGCGCTGCGGTTCAGCGCCGACACCGCGCAGGACAGCAACACCCCGGCGTTGGATCTCTACATCATGGGTGGCAAGCCGATCCGGGAGCCGGTGGCACAGTACGGCCCATTCGTGATGAACACCCGCGACGAGCTGGTCCAGGCGTTCGAGGACTTCAAGGCCGGTCGGCTCGGTGTGATCCCCAGCGAGCGGTTGCCGCACACCGGCGGCCAGGGCGCGCGGCCCTGACCTGAGTCACCGAGATCGCCTGGGCGCCCCGTCGATCGGACGGGGCGCCCAGGCGGCTCAGGAGACCGCGAATATCCCGGCGACGCCCAAAATCACCATCACCAACACCGCTACCAGCGCACCCCGTTCGCTCTCCACCGCCGGCTCGCGGTACTCGGTCACGGGATTCGTCGTGTCGCGGGGCATGGTGTGGTCTCCTCGGCTGTTGTCGCGTCGCTTCGATGGCGTTGGCCAGGTCACCGGAGTGCCGGGCTGGCGTGCGGACCCACGTCGGGGGTCCTACCGTGAGGACGTTGCCGACCTCCAGGGGGGCTGGACGTTGCCGTCGCAGGACTGGTTCCTCACCGCGCAGGAACGCGCCAACCCGGTCTCTGGGTTACCCGTCTGGACCACCGGAAACCTCGCTGAGCCGTTGATTCACGGTGCCGCGTACTTCGACCGGCTGGTCGACGAGGTGGAGGCACTGAAGTCCGGCGACCACCTGTTCTTCACCGACTGGCGCGGTGACCCGGACCAGCGGCTGCGGCCCGACGGTCCGACCGTGGCCCAGCTCTTCGCCCAGGCCGCCCAGCGCGGCGTGGTGGTCAAGGGACTGATCTGGCGCTCGCACCTCGACGTGCTCGCCTACAGCGAGGCGGAAAATCGCGACCTCAGCGAGACGATCTCCGCGGCCGGCGGCGAGGTGCTGCTCGACCAGCGGGTCCGGCGAGGCGGTTCGCACCACCAGAAGCTCGTGGTGCTGCGGCACCCGGGCGCACCCGAACGGGACGTCGCCTTCGCCGGCGGGATCGACCTGTGCCACAGTCGGCGCGACGACGCCGCCCACCACGGCGACCCGCAGCCGGTGCAGATGTCAGCCCGGTACGGACCCAACCCACCCTGGCACGACGTGCAGCTCGCGGTGCGCGGCCCGGTGGTCGGCGCGTTGGACACGCTGTTCCGGGAACGCTGGACCGACCCGATGCCACTGGACTCGGAGAACCCGATGGCCTACCTGCGGGACCGGTTGCGCGGCGCGGACCTGCGGCCGGACCCGCTCCCCGAGCAACCCGCCGACCCGCCGGAGTGTGGCCCGCACCAGATCCAGGTGCTGCGCACCTATCCCGCCGTCCGACCGCGTTACTCGTTCGCACCCGACGGCGAGCGGACCGTGGCCCGGGGTTACACCAAAGCGGTACGCCGCGCCCGCCGACTCATCTACCTGGAGGACCAGTATCTGTGGTCGGCCGAGGTGGCGGACCTGTTCGCGCACGCGCTGCGGGACAACCCGGAGCTGCACCTGATCGCCGTGGTGCCCCGGCACCCGGACGTGGACGGCAGGTTGGCGCTGCCGCCGAACATGGTCGGGCGCGAGCAGGCGCTGTCGCTGTGCGAACGGGCCGCACCGGACCGGGTGCACGTGTTCGACCTGGAGAACCACACCGGCAACCCGGTCTACGTGCACGCGAAGGTGTGCGTGGTCGACGACGTCTGGGCAAGCGTCGGCAGCGACAACTTCAACCGCCGGTCCTGGACGCACGACAGCGAGTTGTCCTGCGCGGTGCTCGACGACACCCGCGACCAGCGGGCGCCCACCGACCCGGCCGGCCAGGGCGACGGTGCGCGGACCTTCGCCCGGGAGCTGCGGCTACGGCTGTGGCGCGAGCACCTGGACCGGGATCCGGACGGCGCGGACGACGCCGACCTGCTCGACCCGGCCGACGCCGTGGCGGCCATCACGGCCGCCGCCGACGCGCTGCAAACGTGGTACGACGACGGCCAGGTCGGCGAGCGACCGCCCGGCCGGCTGCGCCCGCACCGCCCCGAGCGGCTGCCGTGGTACACCCGTGCCTGGGCGCTGCCGGTGTACCGGCTGGTCTACGACCCGGATGGCAGGCCGCTGCGGGCGAGGCTGGCCGGCACCTGGTGAGTCGACCGGATCGGCTCCGCCGGGGTGGCGACGACCGGATGCACGCTCAGCCCACCGGGGTAGGCGAACGAGGAGCGCGGCGAGTAGTAGCCGAAGCCGATGGTCAGCGGGTTGGCCGGGCGCAGCGCGTACATCGGGTGCCCCGGCTGAAGGAACTCCACCGACTCGATCTCGAACGGGGCGACCGGTTCGGCGACGAACGGGTAGACCGAGCTGAGGAGTTGGCCGTCGCGGCGGGTGAAGTAGCGGTGGTGCCCGCTGCTGATCGCGTGGCCGGTCTCCCCCACCCGGCACCGCGCCCGGATCAACGTGGTCCCGTCGATCTCCGTCTCGGAGAGCAGGCCCTCGCCGCTCACCTCGATCCGGGTCTGGCCGGTCAACACCGGGGCGCCGCGGGCGGCGGCGTACTCACGGACCACCCTGGTGGAGGCCACGTAGGTGGTCCACCAGCCGCCCGGGTTGAGCCCGCCGGGCGCGTCGACACCGAGGAGCGAGACGCCGAGGTAGGTGAGGGAGTACGCGCCGAAACCGGAGGTCTGCGTCTCGTCCTCGACGACGTACTGGTTGAGGAACACCTGGTGGTCGGGGCGCGGGCACAGGCCGGGCGGGACCAGTGCGGCGACGGCGTCCGGGTCCGCCGGAATCCAGCTGAAGTAGAGGGTGCGACTGTTCACGACGAGCTGGGGAGCGGCTGGATCGAGCACGGTGCCTCCGAACCGGGTGTGTACAGGCGACGCTACGGCCGGTCCCACCGGCGGGACAACGACGGATAGTCGACACTCCTGTCCACCTGTCGGATTTCATGTTGACCAGTCGGTCGAGCCGGCGCGGCTGACCGGACGAGCCGGACGACTGAGCGGGTGAGCGGCTGGTGGCGTCCAGCTTCGGCCCGGAACGGGTAAGGGTGATCACAACCCTGCCAATCTCCGTCCGATTTGCGTCATTTCTGACTCGACACACCTTAAGTACATCAGCCTTTCGGCTAGATTTCGGGGAGACGATCAGGCTAAGGTGAGTCCCGAACGGCCTATTGAAAGCTAAACCGAAGCGTCACACCTTTTTGTCCGCGGACGAGGTGCAGGGAGGACCACCCATGACCGCGCCAACGATCACTGAGCAGCCGAGCACCACTGCCAAGGCCACCACCAAGCTCGACCCGCGTGCGCTCACCGACAGCGCCGCCGACCTGCTCAACGCCATGGCGGCGCTGCCCGCCAACCACCCGTCACGCGCCGCGCTGCGCGACCGGGCCATCGAGGCCTGGCTGCCGCTCGCCAACCACCTGGCCCACCGCTACAGCGGCCGGGGCGAGCCGACCGACGACCTGGCCCAGACCGCCGCCGTCGGCCTGATCAAGGCCATCGACAAGTTCGACCCGTCCCGCGGTGTCGACTTCGCCGGGTACGCGATCCCCACCATCATCGGCGAGCTGAAGCGGCACTTCCGGGACCGCACCTGGGACATCCGGGTGCCCCGCCGGCTCCAGGAGCTGCGGCTGTCCATCTCCGACGCCAACAGCTCGCTTCTGCAGACCCTCGGCCGCTCGCCGACGGTCGCCGACATCGCCGCCCACCTCAAGCTCACCGAGGAAGAGGTGCTGGAGGGCCTGGAGGGCGCCCGCGCCTACAACGCGGTGTCGCTGTCCACCCCCACCGGTGACGGCGAGCGCGCCACCGAGCTGGGCGACATGCTCGGCGGCGAGGACAGCGAGTTCGAGCTGGCCGAGCTGCGGGTCGCCCTCGGCCCGGCGCTTTCCACCCTCGACGAGCGCGAGCAGAAGATCCTCACGCTGCGCTTCTACGGCAACCTGACCCAGTCGCAGATCGCCGACCAGATCGGTGTCTCGCAGATGCACGTCTCGCGGCTGTTGACCCGGGCGCTGACCAAGCTTCGCGGCCAGCTCGACGGCACGTACTGAGGTAGCTGACGACGGTGGGCCGGGTCTGTCGACCCGGCCCACCGTCGTACCTCCGTTGTCCCGCTCACGTGACGTGCGGGAGAAGGCCGCCGGCCCGTCCGCCCGTCGGCGACCGGTCAGCTGCCGCCCGGCTGCCGCCACATCGGCCAGAACGGGGTGCCGTCGGGCACCCGGAACGGCTCGCCGGCCAGGTAACCGTGCTTCGCGTACAGGTCCCGGCTGCGCGGGCTGCTCGCCTCGACGTACGCCGGCATCTCGTTGGCGTCCAGCCAGGCGTGGTGATGCCGCATCAACGCGCTGCCCAGCCCCTGACCCTGCCGGCCCGGTTGGGTCGCCAGGAAGGCCAGGTGGTGGTGGTCCGGGTGCGGGTGGTTCGCCGCGAACAGCTCGTCGAGGTGCTGGAACCGGTCGGTCCACTCGCCGCAGGCGGCGGCCAGTCGGGCGTCGTAGTCCACCGGCGGCGGAGCCGGCTCGCCGACCGACGGGAACCAGACCGCGACCGAGGCCCGGTCGGCGGTGGCGTGGACGATGCCGTGCCGCATCGCGTGGTCGACCAGAATCTCGAAGTCACCGGCCAGCACGGCCTCCCGCTTGCTGGCATCGGGCACCAGCCAGTACGTCACGGGCAGGGCGGTGAACGCCTCGGCGATCCGGTTCGCCACCACTGTGGTCTCCTCGGGTCCGAGTTGCTCGATGGTCACGCTCATCGGGTCACCTCCACCTTGGCCGGGGGTTCCGGCGTGACGGCGGCGCTCGCCGCGCCGAGGCCGATCCGGGCGTACGTGTCCGGACGGTTGTTGCGCAGCACCAGCGCCCAGCCGATGCCCAGCAGCGCCGCCACCGGGTACACGACGGGCAGCGCCCAGCGCAGCGTGGAGTCCGGCGCGACACCGAGCAGGTTGGCGAAGTTCGCCACGGCCAACCAGATGATCACGAAGAGCGCGATGGTGGCCAGGCCGGGTGCGACGGCTCGCCGCCAGAGGTTCTCGTCGCCGCCGGAGCGGACGAAGTAGCCGATCACCGCCACCGAGGTGGTGGCGATCAACAGCAGTACGCCGAACCCACCGGTGGTGCCGCCCCAGAAGAACAGCTTCACCACCGGGTCCCAGCCGTTGATCGCGTACACCAGGATGACCGCGAGACCGAGGACGCTCTGCGCCATCGAGGCCGCCCGCGGCGCCCCGCTACGGGTCGAGGTCTGCCCGAACACCGCCGGCAGCACCCGCTCCCGACCGAGCGCGAACGTGTACCGGGCCGTGGTGTTGTGGAACGAGATCATCGCGGCCAGCACCGAGGTCAGGAAGAGCACCTGCCCGATGGTGACGGCGGTGTCGCCGAGGTGCGCGGCGGCCAGGTTGAAGATCAGCCCGACGCTCTGCTCACCAGCCGCGGCGACGATCTGGTCCGGCCCGACGGCGACCGTCATGGTCCAGGACGACAGCGCGTACAGCCCGGCGATGATCGCCACCGAGAGGTAGGTCGCGAGCGGCACGGTCCGCTTCGGGTCCTTGCTCTCCTCGCTGAAGACCACCGCCGACTCGAAGCCGACGAAGCCGAGGATGGCGAGCACCAGCACCGCTCCGACGCCCGGTACGAAGAGGTTGTCCGGCGAGAACGTGGCGAAGCTGACCTCACCGCCGGCCGGGTTGCCGAGCTGTCCCAGGTCGAAGACGAGGATCACGACGATCTCGGCGACCAGCAGCGCGGCCAGGACCAGACCGTTGAGGTCCACCCGCAGCAGGCCGAGCAGACCGACCAACGCCCACGCCACCAGGGCCACGACGGCCCAGTGCGGGTGTCCGCCGAAGATCCGGTCGAGCACCGGCTCGGCCGCCGCACCGATGGTGCCGTACAGCCCGACCTGGAGCGCGTTGTACGCGATCAGCGCGACCCAGGCGGCACCGACGCCGGCCGGGCGGCCCAGTCCACGGGAGATGTAGGCGTAGAAGGCCCCGGCGTTCTCCACCCGCCGCGACATCGCCACGTAGCCCACCGAGAACAGGGCGAGCACCGCGGCGACCAGCAGGAAGGCAAGCGGGATGCCGGTCACGCCGACGACGCCGTAGCCGGTGGTGACGACGCCGGCCACCACGGTCAGCGGCGCGGCGGCGGAGAGCACGAAGAAGATCACCGAGGGGATGCCGAGGCGGCCTCGGGCCAGGGATTCGGAGACGTTGCTGGGTCTGTCGACTGTCGATGTCGGGGGCATACGACTACTCCGGTCGTCGAGGGGAGGGGTTGGGGGGTTACCGGGGGTCAGGGGATGCCGCGCAGCACGGCGGCGCCGACGGCGGCTTCGGTGTGCCCGACGAGTTCCTTCAGGGGGGCCGGCAGAGCGGGGATGAGGACGTTCAGCCGGTGGTGCGCGCGGGGGCCGGCGCTCCACAGCACCTCGCGGGTCAGCCCCGCGGCCACGACCAGGCCGAGCAGCAGGGCGTCCGGCACGCTCGGCGGGTCCGGCCGGTCCAGCAGAGCCCGCAGCCGGGTGGCCGGCCAGGCCACCGCGTTCAGGTCGATCGGCAGGTAGTTGACCGAGGTACGCAGCAGCCGGCGGCTCTCCTGGCGGCGCAGCACCCCGGCGCGGGCCAGCCGCTCCCCCACCGAGGTCGTGGCGCTCTGCGCCAGGAAACTGAGCCAGGTACGCAGTTCCTGGTGCTGGGACTCGCCGATGAGCTGGTCGAGCACGGTGTGCGCCAGCGCGTCAGCGGGCGGACGCCTGTCGATGACGGTGACCCGTCCGGCCGAGATGTGGATGTGTCCGTAGATGAGCAGCTCGCCGAGCAGCCCGCCGGCCAGTCCGAGCCCGGTCGCCGCCGCGTGCAGTTTCGGCTTGCCGCGACTGTCGTTGTGGGCGACCAGAAAGAACTCGTCGGCGATGAGCAACGGCCCTCCCGCACAAGTGTGTCCACAGTGATCGCAACCGGGAAAGGATGCACCGACCGCTACTGCAACGCAACTCCCAGATTTGACAGTTGCACTCCGTGCTGGCGCCACCTGCGGATCTTGGCGTGGCAGACTCGGACGGTGACCGTCACCCCCGCCAGCCGACCCGCCGCCAGCCCCACCGTGCGCCGTCGCCGCATCGCCAGGGAGCTTCGCCAGCTACGGGAACGCGCGGGCATGACCCTCGATGTGGCCGCCCGCCAGCTCGACATGTCGAAGAGCAACCTCTCCCGGATCGAGAACGCGCTGATCGGCATCAAGCCCCGCGACGTCCGGGCGGCCCTCGCGCTGTACCAGGTGACCGGCGCGGACGCCGAGGCGCTCATCGAGATCGCCCGAGGGGCGCAGCAACGCGGATGGTGGCAGAGCTACAGCGACGTGCTGCCCGAGTGGTTCGAGTTCTACGTCGGGTTGGAGGCGGAGGCCGCGGCGCTGCGCACGTACGAGGCCGAGTCGGTGCCCGGACTGTTACAGACCGAGGCGTACGCCCGGGAGATCTACCGGCGCACCGCCGGCGAGGACGGCCTGGAGCGCAAGGTCGCCGCCCGCCTGCATCGGCAGGAGGTGCTGCGCCGCGACGATCCGGTCCACCTGTCGGTGGTGCTCAACGAGGCGGTGCTGCTGCGGCCAGTCGGCGGCGCCGCCGTGATGGCCGAACAACTGACCCACATGAGTCGGATCGCGCAATCACCCAGAGTAACAATTCAGGTACTTCCATTCGCGGCCGGCGGGCATCCCGCGATGAGTACCCCGTACGTGCTCCTCAACTTCGCCGACACCGCCGACGCGTCCGTGGTTTACCTGGATAACCTATCGATGGGGCTGGCGCTGGAGGATGTCGACCAGGTGCTGCGGTATAGCCTTCTCCACGAGGAGCTGTGCCGGATGGCGCTCGATCCGGCGGCATCGTTGATCCGCCTGGAGCAGGCTTCTCGTTACTTTGCGTGACCGCTTCTGCGGCACGCCGACGCAGACGAGAGGTACCACGGATGACGGCGCACGACCTGACCCGGGCGGACTGGCGCACCAGCACGCGCAGCAGCGGCAACGGTAACTGCGTGGAGGTCGCGACAGCCGATGGGCAGGTCGCCGTCCGGGACAGCAAGGACCGCTCCGGCCCCTCGCTCGCCTTCGACCCGGTGGCCTGGCGGGCCTTCGTGCTCGGCGTCGGCGAGGTCCGCCGCCCCTGAGGCACCCGCGCCGGTGCGAGACTGGGCCGTGCTCTCCGACGTAACCCTGGACCTGCCGGTACGCCCGGTCCTGCCGGCGCTTGTCGCGGCACTCGAGGCGGCCGGGGCCGGCGTCCTGGTCGCCCCGCCGGGCACCGGCAAGACCACCCTCGCTCCGCTGGCCGTTGCCGACCGGGTGAGCGGTCGGGTGGTGATCGCGCAACCCCGTCGGGTGGCCGCGCGCGCCGCCGCCCGACGGATGGCCGAGTTGCTCGGTGAGCGGGTCGGCGACCGGGTCGGCTACGCGGTGCGCGGCGAACGTCGGGTCAGCCCCGCGACGCGGGTGGAGGTGGTCACCACCGGTCTGCTGGTCCGCCGGCTGCACCACGACCCGGAGCTGCCCGGTACGGGCGCGGTGCTGCTCGACGAGTGCCACGAGCGGCAACTCGACGCCGACCTGGCGCTTGCCTTCACGGTGGAGGCGCGGGCCGCGCTCCGGCCGGATCTGTGGCTGCTGGCGATGTCCGCGACCCCGGACACCGACCGCTTCGCCGCGCTGCTCGGCGGGTCCGCCCCGGCACCCGTGGTACGAGCCGACTCGGCGCTGCACCCGGTGGAGCGGATCTGGGCACCGCCGGCGCGCCCGATCGTCGCGTCCGGAGCCGGGCCGGTGGACCGGGCCCTGCTCGACCACGTGGCCGCCACCGTCCGGCGGGCGCTGCGCGAACGTGCCGGTGACGTGCTTGTCTTCCTGCCCGGCGCGGGCGAGATCGCGGCGGTCAGCGGCCGACTGGCCGACCTGCGGGACACCGTCGCGCTGCTGCCGCTGCACGGTCGGCAGCGGGGCACCGAACAGGACGCCGCCCTGCGCCCCGCTGATCGACGCCGGGTCGTGCTGTCCACCGCGCTGGCCGAGACCAGCCTGACCGTGCCGGGCGTACGGGTGGTGGTCGACGCCGGGCTGTCCCGGGTGCCCCGCATCGACCTCGCCCGTGGGCTGGGCGCGCTTGTCACAGTGCCGGTCTCCCGGGCCGCCGCCACCCAGCGGGCCGGCCGGGCCGGCCGGGAGGCCCCCGGGTACGTCTACCGTTGCTGGTCCGCGGCGACCCACGAACGGTTGCCCGCCCGAGCCGAGCCGGAGATCGCCACCGCCGATCTGACCGGCTTCGCACTGGAGCTGGCCGCCTGGGGCCGGCCGGACGGCGTCGGGCTGGCGCTGCCCGACGCGCCACCGGCTGCCGCGCTGACGGTGGCCCGGGACACCCTGCGAACCCTGGGCGCGGTCGACGCCGACGGTCGGATCACCTCGCGGGGGCGGGTGATCGCCGCCGCCGGGGCGCACCCACGGCTGGCCCGGGCGCTGCTCGACGGCGCCGGTCGGGTCGGCGCCGACCGGGCGGCCGAGGTGGTCGCCCTGCTCGCCGAGGAGAGCGCGGCCGGCCCCGGTGACGACCTGGTCGCCGGCTGGCGTCGGCTGCGCGCCGGCGTCGACGCGGGCGCGACCGCCCGCTGGCGCACCGAGGTACGCCGGCTGCGCGCGGCGTTGCCCGCAGGCTCCCCGGCCGACGGCCGCACCGCCCCGGCTCCGGGTGGGCTGAGCGACGATCTGGCTGCCGGGCTGCTCGTCGGTCTGGCGTACCCGGAGCGGTTGGCCCGGGTGCGGCGGCCGGGCGGATCCGCGTACCTGATGACCGGCGGGACCGCCGCGGAGCTGATGGCCGGGTCGGGGCTGGCCGGGTCCGACTGGCTGGCGGTGGCCGTCGCGGACCGCACCCCCGGCGCGCCGTCGGCCCGGATCCGTCGGGCCTCGCCGGTGGACGAGGCGACGGCCCGGGAGGCGGGCGCCCCGCTGCTGCGGACGAGTCGCGAGGTCGGCTGGTCCGACGGCGACGTGGTGGCCCGGGAGGTCACCCGACTGGGCGCGATCGAGCTGCTCCAGCGGCGGCTGGACCGGCCGGAGCGGGCCGAGGTGGCGGCGGCCGTGCTGACCGGTCTTCGCCAGGAGGGGCTGGGGCTGCTGACCTGGACGCCGGCCGCGCGGGCGCTGCGGGAGCGCCTCGGGTTCCTCAGGCACCACCTGGGCGCCCCGTGGCCGGAGGTCAGCGACGAGGCGTTGCTCGACGCCGCGACGACCTGGCTGGGCCCCGAGTTGGCCGCGGCTCGGCGTCGGTCCGACCTGGCACGGGTGGACGTGACGTCGGCGCTGCGCCGGCTGCTGCCCTGGGCGCAGGCCGCCCGTCTGGACGAGCTCGCCCCGGAGCGGATCGAGGTGCCGAGTGGTTCTCGGGTACGGGTGGACTACACCGACCCGGCCGCACCGGTGCTCGCCGTGAAGCTTCAGGAGACGTTCGGCTGGTCGGCGGCGCCCCGTGTCGCTGCCGGGCGCACGCCGGTGCTGCTGCACCTGCTCTCCCCCGCGGGCCGGCCGGTGGCGGTCACCGCCGACCTGGAGTCGTTCTGGCGTACCGGCTATCCGCAGGTGCGCGCCGAGTTGCGCGGGCGCTATCCCCGGCACCCGTGGCCGGAGGATCCGCGAACGGCGACCCCCACCCGCCGCGCCGCGCCACGTCGACGCTGAGCGCCGGCCCTACTCCTCCAGGACGTCGGCCACCACGACTGTCACGTTGTCCGGTGCGCCGGCGTGCAGGGCCAGATCGATCAGCTTGCCCGTGCAGGCGGTCCGGTCGGGATAGTCCCGGAGCACCTCCGTGAGGGTGTCCGGGCGGACGACGTTGGAGAGGCCGTCGCTGCACAGCAGCCAGCGGTCGCCGGCCCGGGGCACCATCGTCGAGTACGACGGGCTGACCTCGTCCCCCTGCAGGGCCTGGGTGACGACGGCGCGGCGCGGATGGCTGCTGGCCTGGTCCGCGGTGATCACGCCCTGGTCCACCAACATCTGGACGAACGTGTCGTCCCGGGTGACCTGCTTGAGCACGCCCTCGCGGAACAGGTAGGCCCGGGAGTCGCCGACGTGCGCGAGGGCCAGGCAGCTACCGGTCCGGGCGAAGAGCAGGGCGGTCAGTGTGGTGCCCATGCCCTGGCGCTCGGGATCCTCGGCAACCGCCTGCCGGATCCGGGAGGTGGCCAGCGCGATGCCACCTTCGAGCGCGGCCACCAGGGCGTCCTCTGGGGTCTCCACGTCCAGCGGGGCCACCGCGTCGATGGTGAGGGCGCTGGCCAGGTCGCCGGCGGCCATCCCGCCCATGCCGTCGGCGACGGCGACGAGCCAGTTCCCGGCGTGCAGGGCGTCCTGGTTTCCGCTGCGGATCAGCCCACGGTCGCTCGTTCCCACGGAACGCAGCTTCAGGGTCATGGGAGGCAGCCTGCCAGGCGAAGGGCGCAGTTGTCTCTAGGAGATCAGGACGACGGCGCGTGGCGCGGCCAATCTCACGTCCGCAGGCCGGTCTCCCGAGCCGTGCCGGCCGCGGCGCTCGCCCTCGTCGCCGGCCAGAACCCATCCAGTCAGATCAATTGACACGGGATGCCGCCGCTGGAAACATCGAGCCGATACCTGGGAGCGCTCCCAGGTTTCGGCTGCCACCACCGTCCCCCACCCGTCCGGAAGGACTCCTCGTGACGAGATCCCGACGCCGCCTCCTGTTGGCTGCGGCGACCACCCTGGCCCTCACCGGCGCGGGCGCCGGCGCGGCTTACGCCGCGCCGCCACCGGATGCCCCCGAGCAGATCGACAACGGCGACTTCAGCGCCGGGGTGAGCCCCTGGTTCTCCTTCGGCACCGGCCCCCTCGCGGTCACCGACGGACGGCTCTGCACCACTGTCGCGGGCGGGCTGGCCAACCCCTGGGACGCCGGCATCGGCCAGGACGGGGTGCCGCTGATCGCGGGCGCCGAATACACCCTCGGCTTCGCCGTCTCCGCGACCCCCGGCGCCGCCGTCAAGGCCGTGCTGCAACTCGGCAGCGCCCCGTACACCACGTACGCGGCAGTGGACGCCACCGCGACCGGCACCGCCCAGCGGGTCGAGCAGACCTTCACCGTCCCGGACGACAACCCCAACGCCCAACTGATCTTCCAGGTCGGCGGCTCCGCCCAGACGCAGACCATCTGCCTCGACGACGTCTCGCTGCGCGGCGGCGAACCGCCCGAGCCGTACGAGCCGGACACCGGGCCGCGGGTGCGCGTCAACCAGGTCGGCTACCTGCCCGGCGGGCCGAAGAACGCCACAGTCGTCACCGAGTCCACCAGCCCGCTGCCCTGGCAACTGCGCAGCGGCGCCGGTGCCGTCGTGGCCAGTGGCACCACCACCGCACGCGGCGTCGACGCCGCCTCCGGGCAGAACGTGCAGACTGTCGACTTCTCCAGCTACCGCACCCCCGGCACCGGGCTGACGCTCACCGTCGACGGCGAGACCAGTCACCCGTTCGACATCTCCGGCGCCCTCTACGACCAACTGCGCTCCGACTCGCTGCAGTTCTTCTACGCCCAGCGCAGCGGCATCGCCATCGACGGGGACCTGATCGGCGACGAGTACGCCCGCCCCGCCGGGCACCTCGACGTGGCACCCAACAAGGGCGACACCAACGTGCCCTGCCAGCCGGGCGTCTGCGACTACTCGCTAGACGTGCGCGGCGGCTGGTACGACGCCGGTGACCACGGCAAGTACGTGGTCAACGGCGGCATCGCCACCTACCAACTGTTGAACACCTTCGAGCGCACCAAGACCGCGGCCACCGCCGACGGCGGCGCCGAACTCGCCGACGGCACCCTGCGGGTGCCCGAACGCGACAACGGTGTGCCGGACATCCTCGACGAGGCCCGCTGGGAGCTGGAATTCCTGCTGCGCATGCAGGTACCGGCCGGCAAGCCCCTCGCTGGCATGGTCCACCACAAGATCCACGACCAGAACTGGACCGGGCTGCCGCTCGCCCCGCAGGACGACCCGCAGCCGCGTGAGCTGCACCCGCCGTCGACCGCGGCCACCCTCAACCTGGCCGCCACCGCCGCCCAGTGCGCGCGGCTCTTCGCCCCCTACGACGCGGCGTTCGCGACCCGCTGCGGCACTTCCGCGAAGACGGCCTACGCCGCGGCCAAGGCCCACCCCGCGGTGTACGCCAGCCCGACCGACGGCACCGGCGGCGGCGCGTACGACGACAGCAACGTCACCGACGAGTTCTACTGGGCGGCGGCCGAGCTGTACCTCACCACCGGAGCGCAGACCTACCTGACCGACCTGACCGCGTCGCCGCACCACACCGGTGACGTGTTCGACCCGCGCGGCTTCGGCTGGCAGAGCACCGCGGCGCTGGGCCGCCTCGACCTCGCCACCGTGCCGAACGGGCTGCCCACCGCCGACCTCACCCGGGTCCGCGCCTCGGTCACCACCGCTGCCGACGCGTACCTCGCCGAGCTGCGCCGGCAGGCGTACGGGCTGCCGATGCCCGGTGACGCCAACAGCTACTTCTGGGGCGGCAACAGCAGCATCATCAACAACGCCATCGTCCTGGCCACCGCCTTCGACCTGACCCGCAACGCCGCCTACCGCGACGGCGCCGTGCAGGCGATGGACTACATCCTCGGCCGCAACGCCCTGAACATCTCCTACGTCACCGGCTGGGGCGAACACAACGCGCAGAACCAGCACAGCCGGATCTTCGGCCACCAGCTCGACCCGAACCTGCCCCGCCCGCCCGCCGGCTCCCTCGCCGGTGGCGCGAACGCGGCCCTGCAGGACCCGTTCGTGGCGCAACTGCTCGCCGGTTGCAAGCCGATGTTCTGCTACGTCGACGACATCAACTCGTACTCGACGAACGAGGTGGCGATCAACTGGAACTCGGCACTGGCCTGGATCTCCTCGTTCCTGGCCGACCAGGGTGACGCCGGCGCGGTGCCGGCCGTCACCTGCTCGGTGGGCTACAGCAACTACGGCACCTGGCAGGGCGGCACCGGGTTCACCGCGCAGTTGACCGTGCGCAACACCGGTGCCACGGCCATCAACGGCTGGAACGTACGCTTCGCGTTCACCGGCGACCAGCGGGTACGCGAGGCGTGGTTGGCGAAGGTCAGCCAGTCCGGTGCGACGGTGACCGCACGCAACGAGTCACACAACGCCAGGATCGCACCCGGCGGCACCGTGACGTTCGGCTTCAACGCGACCACCTCCGGCGGCGCCAACCCGAACCCGGGCCTGGTCACCGTCAACGGCAAACCCTGCTCGCTCTCCTGACCGACGCTCGTCGAGCCGGTGGCCTCCCAGACCCGGAGGCCACCGGCTCACGTGACCCGCGCACCTACCATCGCGAGCATGGATGGACGAGCGTGGATCCTGGTCGGGGCAGTTGTCCTGCTGCTCGCTGTGCTGCTCGCCGCGCTGCTGGTCTTCGCACGACGGCGGCGGGCCCCTGCCGGAGCCGACGAGGCGATGCGCCGAGCCCGGCAGGCGATTCGGGAGAGCGGGCACCACCAGCGCCGCCAGCGCCGGGGCACCATGCGCGGCAAGGGATACGGCGGCAACGACAACCAGGCCACCACCAGTGGCGTCGCAAGCGACTCCGGCGGCATGCCCTGACCGCGATCCCGCGCGCTGATCCGGGGGCTGTCACCGC
The DNA here is from genome assembly GCF_040639415.1 of Micromonospora sp. NPDC023888. Classification (NCBI taxonomy): domain Bacteria; kingdom Bacillati; phylum Actinomycetota; class Actinomycetes; order Micromonosporales; family Micromonosporaceae; genus Micromonospora; species Micromonospora sp. NPDC023888. Next base: position 71,871 of record NZ_JBEZZW010000003.1, read on the forward strand.
TGCCACCGTCCGGCGGCCTAGCGCCCTCCACCTCGTACCGCTGCGGCGCTCACACCAGTATCCTCGTCGATCATGGCGGCCTTCGACCCGGACGTGGACCACAACCATGACCACGCATTCCGCTTGCTGGTCAACACGCCGGTGACCTTGTTCTGGCGCCCGGAGGTTCTGGACGAGACGACCGCCTGGTTGCGCGCCCACGCCTATCAGGTGATCCGCATCAATGCGTCGCACTGGTCAACCGAAGACGACCTCCACCGCGACATCGCCACAGCGCTCAGCTTCCCGGACTACTACGGACGCAACCTCGATGCCCTCAACGACTGCATGCGTGACGTGGTGAGCCAGGACTACGGGTGGGCACCGAGCACAACCGGCCTCGCTCTGGTCTTCACTGACTACGACACCTTCGCTGCCCACTGCCCTCGCGCTGCCCAGTTCGTGCTCGACATCATGGCTGACCACTCCCGCCGCGCCGCTCTCTTCGGCCGTCGCCTCATGTGCCTGGTACAGAGCAACGACCCACACATCAGATTCGCGCCCGTCGGCGCCGCTCCCGTCTCCTGGAACACCGCCGAGTGGCTCGACTCCAAGCGCCGCCCCAACTCATCCGCAACCCCAGAGAGCTTCTGAAACGCGCCCTGGCAGCCGCTCCCCACCGAGCCGCCCGGGGACAGCATCCGCTTCCGCCTGAGCCAACCCGGGCACAGCAACCGCCTCCGCTGAGCCGAGCCTCCCGGCCGCCCCCACTGAACCGATCCTCCTGGCACCGCAACCGTCTCCGCTGGGCTGACCCTTCCGACACCGCAGCCTTTCGCCGCCAAGCCGGGCGGCCCCGGACACCGCAACCGTCCCCACTGGACGGCAAAATTGTCGTACACCTGTTCTAGTCTTGGTTCGTGTTGGAGGAGTTGACGCAGGCTGAGGCGGCGGTGGCCGCGTGCGTTGACGCGTCGGCCTGGACTCTTGCGGAGTCCGATCTCGTCGCGGCACTCGACGCCGCGTACCGGCTCGAGCAGCGTCTGGCGGCCGTGCAGCTGTCGCTGGTGCGGGAGCTGGACGGTCGTGGCACGGCCGTGACGCGGGGAGCCTCGTCGACGGCGGTGTGGCTGCGCGAGCGACTACGCCTCACCGTTCCCACCGCCCGCCGGCTCGTCGACCTCGCCGCCGCCCTGGACACCGGCAACCCCGAGATCCGCGCCGCTCTGGCAAACGGGAACATCACAGTGGACCAGGCCCGGGTCATCGGCGACACCGTCGCCGCCGTGCACACGACCGCTGGAGCGCAGGCAGCGGACAAGGCCGTCGGTGTGCTGGTCGACTGGGCCGGGCAGTTCGACCCCACCCTCCTGCGCAAACTCGGCACCCGCATCCTCGACCACGTCGCCCCCGACATCGCCGACGCCGCCACCCAAGCCGCACTGGAAGCCGAGGCCCGCCGCACCAACCGCGACCGCCACCTCACCCTCTCCACCCTGACCGACGGCCGCCTCCGACTCACCGGCACCCTCGACACCGAAACCGCAGGCCTGCTCCGCGCCGCCATCGACCCACTCAGCGCACCCTCCGGCCCTGATGACCAGCGTTCTCCCGGACAACGCCGCCACGACGCCCTCAGTGACGTGTGCCGCCTCGCCCTGCGCACCGGCGAGTTGCCCGAGCACGGCGGAGATCCCGCCCAGATCGTCGTCACCACCAGCTTCGACGCTCTCGCGGGGCAACTCGGCGCAGGCACCCTGGACACCGGCCTGCACCTCACCCCCGACACGGTGCGCCGACTCGCCTGCGACGCGGCCATCCTGCCCGCCGTCCTCGGCAGCGCCGGCCAACCACTCGACCTCGGCCGACAACGCCGACTCATCACCGGCCCCCTCCGCCGCGCCCTCGTCCTACGCGACCGCGGCTGCGCCTTCCCCGGCTGCGACCGCCCACCCCGCTGGTGCGACGCCCACCACATCCGGCACTGGGCCGACGGCGGCACCACCAGCCTGGCCAACGCGGTCCTGCTCTGCGGCCACCACCACCGACACCTCCACCACACCGACTGGACCGTGCGGTTGGCAGGCGACGGCCACCCCGAATTCATCCCACCCGCCTGGCTCGACCCCGACCAGGTCCCCCGCCGCAACCACTACCACCGACGAACGTGACCCTCTCGCGCCACCAACCGACGGATGTGTGCGCTGAGCGTTGGTGGGGTGCCGGATCATCGCCTACCTGTTAGGCCCCGTGCGCGCCGACTGACGCGCTCCTTACGCCCCGGTTTTCCGATCACCACGGGTGCCGAGGCGGGACGCAGCCCGGACTTGATCACGTACAGCTCACGCTTGGCTGTGGCCATCCCCCGCGCGTCGAGCACGTACCCCGTGATCCACACCCACCCGTTGTAGGGGTCGTTCTCGCCGAGGGACACCACCCGCATCAACAGCGCCCGGTCCCCTGTGAACTGCACCGAGCAGTCCGGACCGATGAACATGACGTCTCCCGCCCTCATGGCAGCCAACCGATGAACCCGCGTCGGAGCACATCCGGGCGTGCCCACTTCATGCCCTGTCCGGCAGAGATCAGGCACAGGTAGTACGCCAGCGGCACCTGCTCCCGTTCGGCCAGCAGCTCCGCGCGGCGTCTGGCACAGGGCCAGGGACGGTCGCACCCCTCGCACAGCCAGAGCGGCAGGACCGGCCCGTGTGTGGACATCAGCTCTCACCCGGCCAGTGACCCCGGTTGATCGGGATCCTGTGTCTGGCCCGACATGGCAGCTCGTTCCCGCACTTACAGACGTTGCGCCACCTGACCCACGACCACACGGGCCTATGCCTGCGGGCCAGGGTCAGGGCTACAGCGGTCAGATACTCCCCAAAAGTGACGCGTCGGGTCATGTACCCATGGCATCACAGGCAGTTGTACGAGGGCAACGCCTATAGGGGTTGAATGACCCAGAATCGCCTAGGGCAACTCCCAGGGCTCCTACCGTCAGATTGTGGAATTGCTGGGGCTGGATGAGGTCCGCGACTTGCTTGGAGGGATCAGCAAGCAGCGCGCCACGATCATCGTGGGCCGCAAGGGATTCCCTGACCCTCTCGCCACCTTGAGCATGGGCCGCGTCTGGGATGGCAAGGCAGTCCGAGCGTGGATCGCCAAGAACCGCCCCAGCCCGACGGACGAGGACTGACGCCAACTTGGGCCGGGACGCAGAGCGCTCCCGGCCCGAGGAAGTCTCACGCCGGGGGCACCTCGGTCAGATCACCCGTGGCGCGAGCGACGCGACGCGTCGGAGGCGCTGGGGCAACAAATGCGCCGTAGCCGGGCTGTGACGGGCGCCGCATCGCTCGGGACATCGGTGAAGTCGCCACGGACCTAGGGTCGGTGTGTGGGCATCCGGGCGGGGATTCGCGGCCGCCTACGGTCTCTGTGGCCGCTGCCGCCGCCGGGTCGGCTGCGCACCCTGTCGCTGGCCACGCTCGCCAACACCGTCGGTACCGGGCTGTGGGTGACCGCTTCGGTGCTCTACCTCACTCGCGTCGTCGGGCTGAGTCCGACGAACGTCGGGCTGGGGCTCACGCTCGCCGGCCTGGTCGGGCTCACCGCCAGCGTGCCGCTCGGCGGGCTGGCCGACCGGCGTGATCCGCGAAACCTCCGGGCGCTGCTACAACTGGCGCAGGCCGCCGTCGCCGTCGCGTACCTGTTTGTCGGCTCGTTCCCGGTCTTCCTGGTGGTGTCCACACTGGACGCGCTGCTGGTCTCCGGCAACCTGGCGATCCGCGCGGCGCTTGTCGCCGCGGTCGGCGGGCCGGAGGGTCGGGTGCACGCCTTCGCCACCCTGCGCGCGGTGGCCAACCTGGGTGTGGCGCTCGGTGCGGGGCTGGCCGGGTTCGCGCTGGTGGCGGACACCGGGTGGGCGTACCGACTGCTCGTGGTCGGCAACGCCGCCACCTATCTGGTCTCGGCGGCGCTGATCATGCGACTGCCGGGGTATCCGCCGGTCCGGCGGCTGCGGCCCGGCCCCCGTCGGGCCCTGCGCGATGGACGGTTCCTCGCGGTCGCCGGGGCATCGGCCGTGCTGTCCCTGCACTGGGTGGCGCTGACAGTGCTGCTGCCCCTGTGGGTGGTGACCCGCACCGACGCCCCGCCGGTGCTGGTCTCCGCCATGCTGCTGGTCAACACGCTGCTCACGGTGGTGCTCGCGGTACGGCTGAGCGGTGGCGCCCGGCACGCGCTGCCGGCGGCGGCGACGATGCGTCGGGCCGGGCTGGTGCTCGCGGCCGCGATGGTGCTCTGGGCCGCGACCGGCTTCGTCTCCGGCGCCCTGACGGTCGGCCTGCTGCTGTGCGCAACGGTGATCTACACCGTCGGCGACCTGTGGCACGCCGGGGCCGGGGCGGCACTGGCCTACGACCTCGCCGCCCCGGACGCCATCGGCGCCTACCAGGGGGTCGACACGCTGCTCGCCGGGCTGGCCCGCGCGGCGGGGCCGGCGCTGCTGACCTGGCTGATCCTCGGCGGCGGCCCGGTCGGCTGGCTGGCCCTGGCCGGGCTCCTCGCCGGCGCCGGCCTGGCCGTGCCACCACTCACCCGGCGGGCTCTGTCCAACCGCCCCGAGCCGTCCCCGGCCAGCGATCAGCCGATCTCCTCGTCGACGTAGCACCACCGCCAGGCCTCGCCCGGCTGCGCCGAGCGGATCACCGGGTGGCCGGTGGACGCGAAGTGCTTGCTCGCGTGCTGGTTTGGCGACGAGTCACAGCAGCCGACCTGCCCGCAGCTCAGGCAGGTGCGCAGGTGCACCCAGTAGGTGTCGCCGATGGCGACGCAGTCCGCGCACTCGTCGGGGGTGCGGGGCTCGGCGGCAACGGCCTCGGTCAGATGCTGACAGCTCACTTCTCAACCTCTCGCAGCAACGACTCTTCCAGGTCCAGGTCACGATAGGCCCGCACCAGCACCTCCTCGGGGATTCGACCGGAGTCCCGGGCAGCCCGGAAGACCTCCCGCTCGGCGTCGATCATCTTCTGTCGTAGCCGACCGTACGCCTGCGACGGCGTCTCCCGCTCGGTGCCACCGAGCCGTTCCCAGGCCAGGTTGTTGCGATCCTCGAGCGCGCGGCGCAACCGGTCCACCACCGCCTCGGGGGCACTGTCGGCCAGTGCGTCGAGGCGTTCCTGGGCGGCCCGGCTGGCCTGTTGCTGCACCCCGGCAGCCGACAACGCGTCCTGCACCGGGTCGTCCTGGGGCAGCTTCAACCGGCGGGCGACCACCGGCAGCGTGGCACCCTGGCCGACCAGGGTGACCACGATCACCGCGAAGGCCAGCCAGATGAACAGGGCCCGGGGGTACGGCTCGTCGCCGGCCAGGGTCAGCGGCAGGGCCAACGCGGCGGCAAGCGTCACCACGCCCCGCATGCCGGCCCAGCCGATGACGATCGGGAACCGGGGTGACGGGGCCGAGTCCCGGCGGCGGACCCGGGGAACCAGCCGGGCCAGGTAGGTGGCCGGGAAGAGCCAGACGAAGCGGGTCACGACGACCGTGGCGAGCACCGCCGCGGTGATCAGCGCAAGCGATCCGGCCGGCTCGTCGAGGTCACGCAGCACCTCCCGCAGTTGCAGGCCGACCAGCAGGAAGACCAGCCCTTCCAGCAGGAACCGGACCAGCCGCCAGAACGCGGCGGTCTGCAACCGGGAGGCCGCCGAGAGCAACTGGGACAGCTTGTGGCCGAGCGCCAGCCCGGTGACCACCACGGCGACCACGCCGGAGGAGTGCGCCGCCTCGGCGGCGAACACCACGGCGAACGGAATGATCAACGACAGCGCGTTGTCCAACAGGGGGTCGGTGATCCGCCGGTGCAGGAAGCCGAAGACCACCGCGCCGAGCGCGCCGATCAGGATGCCGCCGCCGGTGGCCCGCAGCACCTCGAGGGTGACGTCGGCGGCGCCGACCGCCGAGCCGGCGGTGGCCATGGTGGCGACCCGCAGCAGCACCAGCGCGGTGGCGTCGTTGACCAGGCTCTCCCCCTCCAGGATGGTGACCACCCGGCGGGGCAGCCCGACCCGGCGCGCGACAGCGGTGGCGGCCACCGCGTCCGGCGGGGCGACCACCGCGCCCAGCGCCAGGCAGATCGCGAACGGCACCTGCGGCAACAGCAGGTGCAGCACGAACCCGACCACGAACGCGGTGAACAGCACCAGGCCGACCGCGAGCAACAGGATCGGCCGAATGTTGTTCTTGAACGCCGGCACCGAGGTTTCCAGCGCCGCGACGTACAGCAGCGGCGGCAGGATGCCGACAAGCACCAGCTCCGGGTCGAGTTCGACGTGCGGGACGCCTGGCACGAAGGAGAGCGCCAGGCCGAGCACGACAAGCACGATCGGCGCGAGCAGGCCGAGCCGGCGGGCCAGCGCAGCACCGAAGGTGGCGATCGCCAGGAAGACGACTACCGGGAACAGGCTTTCCATGGGGTACGAGCCTAGGGGTCCGCCGATCCGTTCCTCGATCAGCCGGTCGGCCGCAGCTTCGGCAGCACCTCGGCGCCGAACGCGTCGATGAAGCCGTGCTGTTCCTGCCCGACGTGGTGCAGTGCGATCTGGTCGAAGCCGAGCTGCGCGTACTCCTCCAGCCAGCCGACGTGCCGGCCCAGGTCGGCTGAGACGTTCACCACCTCGGCGACCCGGTGCGCCGGCACGTCGGCGGAGACCACGTCGAAGTGCTCGACCGTCTCCAGGTCCCAGCAGACCGGCGGGGCGAAGACGTTGCTGCGCCACTGGTCGTACGCGAGCGCCTCGGCCTGCTCCTGCTCCGGTGCCCAGGAGACGTGCACCTGTAGGTGCAGCGGACCGCGCCCACCGGCGTCCCGGTACGCGTCGATCATCTCGCGCAGGTGCGCCACTGGCGCGTTCACGGTGATCAGACCGTCCGCCCACTCGGCGCACCAACGGGCGGTGGCCACGCTGACGGCGGCGCCGACAAGGGCGGGCGGTTCCTCGGGTCGGGTCCACAGCCGGGCCCGGTCCACCCGGACCAGGCCGTCGTGGCTGACCTCCTCACCGGCCAGCAGCGCCCGGATCACGTCCACGCACTCCCGCAGCCGCGCGGCGCGGACGTCCTTGCGCGGCCACGGGTCGCCGGTGATGTGCTCGTTGCTGGCCTCGCCGGTGCCCAGCGCCGCCCAGAACCGGCCCGGGTACATCGTGCCGAGGGTGCCGATCGCCTGCGCGATGATCGCCGGGTGGTACCGCTGGCCGGGCGCGTTGACGACGCCGAACGGCAGGCCGGTGGCCTGCAGCGCCGAGCCCAACCAGGACCAGGCGAAGCCGGACTCGCCCTGCCGCGCGCTCCACGGGGAGAAGTGGTCGGAGCACATGGCCGCGTCGAAGCCGGCCCGCTCGGCGTGTCTCACCGCCTCCAGGAGGGCGCGGGGACCGATCTGCTCATGCGAGGCGTGAAATCCGTACAGCGTCATGGGCGCACTTCCTACCCACGCCCGCCCCCGCTGATGCGTGCCGCGCCGGGACCCTACTCGGCGTGCGCGCCGGCTCCGGCCGAGGCGGCGCCCTCGCCCACCCAGACCGTCTTGGTGTTGCAGAACTCCCGCATGCCCAGCGCCGACAGCTCGCGCCCGTAGCCGGAGTTCTTCACGCCGCCGAACGGCAACTCCGGATAGGAGGTGGTCATGCCGTTGATGAAGACGTTGCCGGCGTCCAGGTCGGTGGCGAAGCGCTCCTGCTCGGCCGGGTCCCGGGTCCAGGCGTTCGAGCCGAGCCCGAAGTTGGTGCCGTTGGCGACCTCGATCGCCTCCTCGTAGGACGACACCCGGAACAGCCCGGCGACCGGGCCGAAGACCTCCTCGGACCACATCCGCATCTGCGGGGTGAGGTCGGTGACCACTGTCGGCGGGTAGAACCAGCCGTCGCCGGTCGGCAACTCGCCGCCGCAGAGCACCGTCGCCCCGCGGTCCGCCGCGTCGCGGACCTGGGCGTGCACCTCGTCGCGGCCACGCTCGCTGGCCAGCGGCCCCACGTCGGTGTTCGGGTCCATCGGGTCGCCGACGCGCAGCGCGGCCATGTTCGCGGCGAACTTCTCGGCGAACGCGTCGAAGACGTCGGTGTGCACGATGAACCGCTTCGCGGCGATGCAGGACTGGCCGTTGTTCTGACAGCGGGCGGTGGTCGCCACCTCGGCGGCCCGGTCGACGTCGGCCGAGGGCATCACCACGAACGGGTCGCTGCCGCCGAGTTCGAGGACCGTCTTCTTCAGCTCCCGCCCGGCGATCTGGGCGATGGACCGGCCGGCCGGCTCACTGCCGGTGAGCGTGGCGGCGCGGACCCGGGGGTCGCGCAGGATCGCCTCGACCGCGTCCGAGCCGACCAGGACGGTGGTGAAGGCTCCCTCGGGGAAGCCGGCCCGGCGAAACACGTCCTCCAGCAGCAGCGCGGTCTGCGGCACGTTCGAGGCGTGCTTGAGCAGGCCGGTGTTGCCGGCCATCAGCGCCGGCGCGGCGAAGCGCATCACCTGCCAGAGTGGGAAGTTCCACGGCATCACCGCGAGCACCACACCGATCGGCTGGTAGCGGATGAACGCCCTGGTCGCCTTCACGGCGTCGGCGTCGGCCGGCTCGTCGGCGAGGAACCCCGGGGCCTTGTCGGCGTAGAAGCGGGCGGCCGTGGCGCACTTGGTCACCTCGGCCTGCGCGGAGGCGTACGTCTTGCCCATCTCGGTGGTCATGATCCGGGCGATCTCGTCGCGCTCGGCGTCCAGCAGGTCGGCGGCGGCGTTCATCCACCTGGCGCGCTCGTCGACGGTGGTGGTCCGGAGCTGCTGGTACGCGAGGTCGGTGCGCTCGATGGCACCGTCGAGCTGCTCGGTGGACATCGCCTCGTAGGTCTTGAGCACCTGGCCGGTGGCGGGGTTGGTGGTGGCGATGTGGGGCATCTCGTCCTCCTGTCACTCGAACAACGAGTGTCGTACGCCCGGCTCCTCGCGGCGGCGGGCGGCGCGGCGGCGCTGGATCACGACCAGGTCGATCACGGCGACCACGGCGAAGAGCGCACAGACCACGCCGAGCCAGGCGATTCCGGCCCAGAACGCCAGCACCGCGAAGATCACCATGATCACCAACCCGAAGCCGGCGAGAACGAGCCGGAGGTTGAGGGCGCTGTTCGCGTGACCCACCGTGCCACGGGCGCGACGGGGCTGCGATCTCGTCATACCCCCCGACCTACCCCCGATCGGCCGGGTTAACCGGTACCGCGCGCTCCCGGCCGCAGGTGTGCCGGTGTGCTCCGGCACATCCGATCGCGCCGCGGCCCCCGCTGCCCGCAGGATGGGCACATGTCAATGACCCTCGCCGTGCCGGTGACCGTCGCCATCGCCCGCCGTGTCGATCCGACCCGGGCCAGCGAGATGGTGGCGTGGATGCGGGCCGGCACCGCGCTCGCCGAGGCCTTCCCGGGTTTCCTCGGCGCCGGCTGGGTGCAGAGCGGCCCCGGTTCGGCGGAGTGGCACATGCTCTACCGCTTCGCCGACGCCGAGACGCTGCGCCGGTGGGAGGAGTCGCCGCAGCGGCACTGGTGGCTCAGCTCGGCCCAGGGCATCGTCGAGCACACCCGGGTCGAGCGGCGTACCGGAATCGAGGGCTGGTTCGACCCGCCGCTCGAGCATTCCGTTGATCCGGTCGAGCCGGTCGGACCGGTGTCGCCGCCGAGGTGGAAGCAGGCGGTGACCATCTGGTTGGCGTTCTTTCCGCTGAGCCTCAGCGCCACTCTGCTGACCAGTCACTTCCTCGCCGCCGTGCCGTTGGCGGCGCGGGTGCTGCTGATGACGCTCTGCCTGACCCCGTTGATGACCTACCTGGTGCTGCCCCGGATCACCCGGGCACTGCACGGGTGGCTGCACGGCCAGCCGGCACCGCGGCGGGATTAAAGCACCCCACCGACCGGGCCGCCGACACTCTGCCGCATACCCGACAGCAACTTCCCGCTGAGCCACGTCCTACGCATACAGTTACCGCGCTGTCGCTCTGCGCTGCGGAACGGGGGACGTCATGCCTCGACGGTGGGTCGCCGCGCTTGCCTGCCTGGTCGCGCTCGTCGCGTTGGCGTGTGAGGGTGGCACCTCGGCGACGCCCCGCCCCACCCGAAGCGGTCCGCCGTCGAGTGGGCCGGGCGGCATCGCCGCCCTCGGCGACTCGATCAGCACCGGCTTCGCGTCCTGCCTGGTGCTCACCTCCTGCGAGCGCAACTCCTGGTCCACCGGCGACGGCCTGCGGGTGCAGAGCCACTACCGGCGGCTGCTCGACCAGAATTCGGCGATCCGCGACCGCACGTACAACCACGCCCGGGCCGGCGCCCGCGCGGACGCTCTCGTCGGTCAGGCCCAGGCAGCGGTACGCGACCGCCCCGACTACGTCACGGTGCTCATCGGCGCCAACGACGTCTGCCGGGGCGGGGTGGACGCGATGACGCCCGTGGCGCAGTTCCGAGCCGACGTGGACCGAGGGCTACAGGTGCTGCGGACCGGCCGGCCGAAGGCCCGGGTGCTGGTGGTGAGCATCCCCGACCTGTACCGGCTCTGGGAGGTCGGGCACGACGAGCCACGGGCGGTCCGCGCGTGGCGGCGCGGCGTCTGCCCGGCCCTGCTGGCCGAGGCGACCTCGACAGCGCCCGCCGACCGGGCGCGCCGGGCCGCCGTCCGGGATCGGATCGACGCGTACAACGCCGAGTTGGTCGCGGCCTGCCGGGCGTACGGGTCACGCTGTCGCCACGACGGCGGCGCGGCGCACAAGGTCCGGTTCACCCTGGACCTGCTCAACCCGCTGGACTGGTTCCACCCCAACGCCACCGGCCAGGGTCGGCTCGCCGAGGTGACCTGGCGAGCCTCCGGGATGGCCAGCTGACCGTCCCGGACGGGCGGTCAGGGTTGGCGGGGCCCCGGCAGGGCGCCGCCCCGCGGGCGGTAGAGGGCCCGGGAACGCTGCGCGAGGTCCTTCGTGGCCGACGAGTTGGCCCAGGTGCCGAGCACGATTGCCGCGCCTGGGACGATCTTGGCGACGATCCGCTTGGCGGCCCGGACGCCGGCCATCTGGGCCAGCCGGACGCCGAGTTGCAGCATCACCCGACCGAGCGGGCGCTGGCCGCCCAGACCGAAGAGCGCGTCCGCGCGTTCCCGGCCGGCGGCCACGCCGAGCGCCAGTCTGGCGCTCTCGGCGACCTTGTGCACGCGCTGCAACACCAGCAGGTCGGTGGCCCGGTCGCTGTGCAGCGGATCGACGTCGTACGCGGCGGCGATGTGCAACACCATCCGGGCCTGGGTCCAGGCCAGCACGCCCACGTCGATCACGGCGCCAGGTAGCCCGGCCGCGCCGGAGACCGCGCCGGACAGCCGGGCGAGGTTGACGAACTTGCGCGCCGCCTGGTCGGCCAGCGCGTCGGACGATATGCCGGGCTGCTCGGCTCGGGCCCGGTCGGCCCACTGCTCGGCTTCCGGCCCGAGCCGGCGCACCGCCTCCAGGGCGAGGTGCTCCGGGGCGTACTGGGGGTCGTCGCGCATCCGGTCCCAGAGACGGGCCGGCGGCCCCTCTGGGGCGTCCGCCGGCCCGGCGGGCAGATCGACGGACGGCTGCGGAGTAGGGGCGGCGGGCTGGCCGCCGACGGGTGGGGTGTCGGTCACCGGGTCTCCCCTGGGATGGGAACGGCGGACAGGGCGGCCGATGGAGCGGTCAGCGGCGGCGGTTGGACAACCGGGCCGCCAGACCCTTGAGCTTCTGCTGGTTGCCGGGCTTGGACATCTCTCGACGACCGCGCTCGACCAACTGCTGCCCCTTCGGCGATCTCAGGAACGTGGTGATCCGCTGCATCAGTGACATGGCGTCCTCCTGTCGATGGTCCCTCTGTCATGTGTACCCCGAACCCGCAACACATGTACCCGGGATGCGACAGCCTCAACCCTGACCGTCCACAGTGGCCGGTAGATTACCGCCCCGCCGGCACGATGGCGTCGACGACCCGGGTGGCCCGCCACTCGTGCTGCTGGTAGTACTCGGGGTACGCGGAGACCTGCACCGCCTGGGCCGCGTCGGTGAGTCGCATCCGCTCCCAGCCGGGCACCTGCTCCAGGGCGGCGAGGAACTGCCGGGTGGCGAACTCGGGGTCCATGAGCCGGCCCACCGGGCCCCAGCCGCTGCTGGAGCGCTGCTGGAACAACCCGACCGAGTCGTGGTCCCAGCCGACACCCTGGTGCGGGTAGTCCTGCGACTCGGGCAGCACACCGCTTGCCACGTTGTAGAGGTTGCTCTCCTGCATGGCGGTGGCGACCGCGATCACCAGACCCCGTCGGGGCACCCCCATCTTGCGGCCGGCGCGCACGATCGCCTCGGCGTTCTCCATCTGGTCCTCGTCCAGCCCGGCGACGGGCGCCGGTCTGGTCGGGCGGGCCGGGGCGACCTTGCGGGCGGGGGCCGACGTGTCGGGGTCACCGGGGGTCGCCGTGGCGGACGGTGCCGGGGCAGCGGCGCGGTCGAGACCCCGGGAGGCGGCGCCCTGCTGCTCGGCGCGCTGCGCCAGCTCCGAGCTGGCGGTCGGGCCGGATCGGGTCGCCGCGCCGGGCTTCTCGTCGCAGACCTGGGCGACGACAGTCAGGCCGAGGCAGCAGACCACACCCGTGGCCAGCGCCACCTGGGCCCGGCGTCGACCGGTCAGGTCCCGGACGTACGCCCGCAGTCGAGTCGCGGTGGTTGTCCGTTCGGCTGAGGTGCCATCCTCCGTTTCGGCACTGGGGCTGCTCGGGGCGTACGGGTCGTCGAGGGTGTCGTCGTCACGCATCAACCGAGGCTAGGCAGGGAGAAACCCCGATCACGCACGGTGATCACGTGGTGATCGCCACAGATCGGGGTGGTACTGGTGGACGACCTGGCCGGGGCGACCCGCCCGGGGAACATTCCTCGCGTACCGGATGAACCCGGCGGGGCACGCGGGCCGGCACGGTCGGTGACAGGCCCCGACATCGGACCCTCGGACCTGACATGATCGACAAACTGGTCCGTTCGACCGAACCGGACCTCGGCCGAACGGCCGGAAGCAGCCACCTGGCGGCGTAATCAGGCGAATAGTCCGGTCACGCTCATCCCCCGGGCGACGAATCGCCCGGCGCAGGAATGCACCAGGATGGCGGGTACGTTGCCCGAACGGGTGCCCTCCGTCGCGACGGCACCCCGCAGGCACATTTCAGGGAGGTCCGCACCGGTGCTCGACCCACACGAGCTCTACCAGCTCACCGACGATCTGCCCGACCTGGGGCAACCGGTCCTCATCCAGGCCCTCACCGGGTTCGTGGACGCCGGCAACGCCAGCCGGCTGGCGCGCGAGCAGCTCCTCACCTCGCTGGAGGGTCGACCGATCGCCATCTTCGACGTCGACCAGCTCTTCGACTACCGGTCGCGACGACCGGTGATGACCTTCGTCGAGGACCACTGGGAGAGCGTCGACGCGCCCAAGCTGGAGCTGCACCTGCTGCACGACGACGACGAAACCCCGTTCCTGCTCCTCACCGGCCCCGAACCGGACCTGCAGTGGGAGCGGTTCGTGGCCGCCGTGGCCGGGCTGGCCGCCCGCCTGGACGTCCGGCTCACCGTGGGGCTCAACTCGATCCCGATGGCGGTGCCGCACACCCGACCGACAGGCGTGACAGCGCACGCCACCCGCCCCGAGCTGATCGCCGGATACGAGCCCTGGCTGCAACGCGTCCAGGTGCCCGGCAGCGTGGGTCACCTGCTGGAGTTCCGCCTCGGCAAGCAGGGCCGCGACGCGTTGGGCTTCGCCGCCCACGTGCCGCACTACGTGGCGCAGACCGAATACCCGGCCGCCGCCGAGGTGCTGCTCACCTCCGTGTCGCGCAGCACCGGGCTGCTGCTGCCCGGCGACGGGCTCCGCTCGGCCGCCGAGGTGGTCCGGGTGGAGATCGACCGCCAGGTCGCCCAGACCGAGGACGCCGCCGCCCTGGTCCAGGCCCTGGAGGAGCAGTACGACGCGTTCGCCCGTGGTCGAGGCGAGAAGAGCCTGCTCGCCCCGGACGCCGGGCCGCTGCCCACGGCCGACGAACTCGGCGCGGAACTGGAACGGTTCCTGGCCGAACAGACCCGTCCCGGCGACACCCCGGGTAGCTGACCCGGCGTACCCCGGACGGATGCGGCAGGCTGGAGGCATGCGCCTGGCGACCTGGAACGTCAACTCGGTGAAGGCCCGACTCCCCCGGCTGTTGCAGTGGTTGGCCGACACCGGGCCGGACGTCGTCTGCCTGCAGGAGACCAAGTGCCCGGACGGCGCCTTCCCGGTGACCGAGGTGGGCGCGTTGGGCTACACCGTGGCCAGCCACAGCGACGGCCGGTGGAACGGGGTCGCCATCCTGTCCCGGGTCGGGCTGGACGACGTCCGGGTCGGGTTCGCCGGTGAGCCCGGCTTTCCCGACCCGGAGGCCCGCGCCATCTCCGCCACCTGCGACGGGGTACGGGTCTGGTCGGTGTACGTGCCCAACGGCCGGACGCCCGACGACCCGCACTACGCGTACAAGCTGGCCTGGTTCGCGGCGCTGCGCGACGCGTTGGAGGCCGAGCTGTCCGGTGGGCTCCCGCTGGCCGTCTGCGGCGACTTCAACGTCGCCCCGACCGACGCCGACGTCTGGGACCCGGCGGTCTTCACCCACTCCACCCACGTCACGCCGGCCGAGCGGGCGGCCCTCGCGGCACTGCGCGACCTGGGCCTCGTCGACGTGGTGCCGACCCCGATGAAAGGGCCGCACCCCTTCACCTACTGGGACTACCGGGCCGGGATGTTCCACCAGAACAAGGGCATGAGGATCGACCTGGTGTACGCGTCCGCGCCGTTCGCCCGCGCGGTCGGTTCGGCCTACGTGGACCGGGAGGCCCGCAAGGGCAAGGGCCCCTCCGACCATGCCCCGATCGTGGTCGACGCGGAGCTGGTGCCCGCGGTCGAGGGGTTCTGAGTGGCTAGGGTGGGCAGATGGCAGTCGTGAAGATCAACGCAATCGAGGTCCCGCCCGGCGCCGGCGCGGAGTTGGAGAAGCGGTTCGCCGCCCGGGCCGGCGCGGTGGAGAACTCCCCCGGCTTCCTCGGCTTCGAGCTGCTCCGGCCGGTGGCCGGCGAGACCCGCTACTTCGTCTACACGAAATGGGAGAACGAGGAGGCGTACCAGGCGTGGGCCGCCGGCCCGTCGCGGGCCGCCCACGCCACCGCGCCCGGCGAGAAGCCCCGACCGCCGGTCTCCAGCGGGGCCAGCCTGCTGGAGTTCGAGGTGGCCCTGCACGTCCCCCAGCCCTAGCCAGCCCGCGCGGCACCGCCCTCGCGGCGCGGCCGGGCCGCGCGGTGCTTCCCTCGCGGCGCGCCCAGCCCGCACGGCGCTTCCCTCGCGGCGCGGCCGGCCCGCGCGGCGCTTGATCCACTCCGTTTCGGTGAAACCGGGGTGTCCAAGTGCGTGGGATGCCCCGACATCAAGGATCGCGTGTCGATCAAGCCCTCGGGCAGAGCCCTGTGCCGAGGACGCCGCAGCACGGCCGAATCGCGTCGGGCCGAATGTCTCAGTTGATAGCGTCGAGGCGGCCCGAGCGGCAGCCGGCCACCGGTCGCCCTGCCTGCCGTCCCACGCCGTTCGCTCAGGGCGCATCCCAAGCTGCGGGGGTTCTGGGCATGTTCGACGGCTTCGACGAGTTCGACATCGCCACGTCCGGCGCGACGATCCACGGACGCCGGGGCGGCAGCGGGCCGCCGGTGCTGCTCCTGCACGGCATCCCCGAGACGCACCTCATGTGGCACCAGGTCGCGCCACGTCTCGCCGAGAACTTCACAGTCGTCGCCACCGACCTGCGGGGCTGGGGCGACAGCGGCACACCGCCGAGCACGCCCGACCACGAGCCGTACGGCATGCGCGCCATCGCCCATGACCAGATCGAGGTGATGCGGAGTCTGGGTTACCAGCAGTTCCGCCTCGTCGGCCACGATCGCGGGGCCCGCTGCGCGTACCGTCTCGCGCTCGACGCACCGGATGCCGTCAGCCGGCTGGCCGTCCTGGACGTCGTGCCGGTCGGGGACGTCTACGACCGCGCCGACAAGGCGTTCAGCCTCTCCTACTGGGTCTGGTCCTTCCTGGCCGCGCCGGCGCCGGTGCCCGAGCAGTTCATCGACGCTGCGCCCGCCGTGCTCGTCGACTACATGCTCGACACCTGGCCCGAGGTGAAGGACGCCTTCCCGCCCGAGGTGCGGGCGGCGTACGTCAGGCAGTTCAGCGATCCCGCCACGGTCCACGCGATCTGCGAGGAGTTCCGCGCGGCCGCGACGCTGGACTACCAGCAGGACGAGGCGGACCGAGGGAAACGGAAGATCACCTGCCCGGTGCTGTTCCTCTGGAGCCAACGTGGTCAGGTCGCGAAGCTCTACGACGACCCGCTCGCGATCTGGCGGGAGTGGGCCGACGACGTGCGCGGCGAGCCGGTCGGGGTCGGGCACTTCATCCCGGAAGAGGCCCCCGACGAGACCACCCGCCAGCTCCTGGCCTTCCTGAGCTGACGCCGGGCCGATCTGCGGGCGCCGACGGCCTGATCCACTCGGCTTCAGCGAAACCGGGGTGTCCAAGTCGACCTGACACCCCGACTTCAATGATCCCGAGTCGATCAAGCAGGGGCGGGCGGCCGGGTGGCCGGGCGGGCCAGGCAGGTGGCCGGGCGGGCCAGGCAGGTGGCCGGGCGGGCCAGACAGGCGGGCGGGCCAGACAGGCGGGCGGGCCAGACAGGCGGGCGGGCCAGACAGGCGGGCGGGCCAGACAGGCGGGCGGGCCAGGCGAGCGGGCCAGGCGCCGTTGGCGGGCTCGGGTCAGGGCTTGCGGGACGACTGGAGCGTGGCGAAGGCGATCACGTTGTCGGCGTAACCGGTGCGACCGCCGATGAACTGGCCGCCGCAGGTGATCAGCCGCAGCCCGGCGGGGCCGTCGTGGCCGTAGATGCGCTCGGCGGGCAGCCGGTCCTTCGGGAAGTGCTCCACGGTGTCGACCTTGAAGATGACAGTCGACCGGTCCGCGCGGGCCACCTCGATGAGGTCGCCCGGCTTCAGCTTGCCCAGGTCGTAGAAGACCGATGGCCCGCTCTTGGTGTCCACGTGCCCGACGATCACCGCCGGACCAGGTTCGCCGGGCGTGGGACCACGGTCGTACCAGCCGGTCTCGTTGTGCCGCTCCAGCGGCGGTACGGCGATCGAGCCGTCGCGGGCCTGCCCGACTGGCGCCACCGGCGCGGCCACCTTGATGGCGGGCACGGTGAGGCGCACCGGGCGGCTGGCCGACAACCCGACCGACTCGCTGCGGGCCGGACGGTCCCCGCCCGCCGGGGCCCAGTCGAACGGGCCGACCGAGCGGCCCAGCCCTGCCCCGGTGGCGAAGACACCGGCCAGCACCAGCACCACGGCCAGCGGCACCGACCAGGGGCTGCGGCCGGGTTGACGGCTACGCCGAGGGGTCACCGCCGTCGGAGGGCGAGCAGCGACCACCGGACGCTCGGCGGCCCGCGCATGATCATCCACCGGCGGGCGAGCCACCACCTCCCGACGGTCGGCGGCCCGCGCACGATCATCCACCGGCGGACGAGCACCAGTGGCTGGACGGGCACCGGCCGGAGGCGACGAGCCGGGAGCGCGTGGCGGGGGACCGGGCGGCGGCGGTGGGTGGAAGATCTCCATGGCGGCCTCAGCGACGCGCAGCGCCACGGACCGGACGTGGCCGGCGTAGCGCCACGACGGCGAGGACCAACCCGGTGATGGTCAGCGCCGCGCCACCGGGCAGCAGCAGCTTGCCGGTGATCCCGTTGGCACTCCCACCGAAGCCGGTGGCCGGACCGCGACTGGGGTGGACCGGGATCTTCTTGACCACCTGGAGCATGGTCGAGGCGGTCTCGCCGTCGCGGCACTCCAGCTTGACCCGGTAGTTGCCGGGGCGGGTGCGCTCGCGCACCATCGGCGCGGCGGTGAGCACCCCGTTCTGCGGCTGCACGCCGATCGCGCCGAAGGCGTCGGAGACGACGGTCGCGCCCACCGAGTTGTCCCGGCAACTGGCCCGGATCCCGACCAGGTAGCCGGGCTGCACCGTGCTGGGGCTCACCTCGACGAAGATGTCCACCGGCGGCGTCGGCTGGGGCGCGCCACCCGGCGGGCCTTCGGGTTGCGGCGCGGATCCGGCAGCGGCCTGCTGGCGAACACCGGATGCCGGGCGCACGACACCGGCGGGCTGAACCGCGGGAACGAGCGCACCCGGCACGGCCGACGCACCACGAACGGCGACAGATTGAGGCCCGGCAACCGCAGGCCCGGCAACCGCAGGCCCGGCAACCGCGAGCCCGGCAACCGCGAGCCCGGCAACCGCAGGCCCGGTGAGCAGAAGAGCGGTGAGCAGGGGGCCGGTGAGCGTGGCCAGCACCGACCGGGTCACGCCGCCGCGGGTCACTGCCACGATGCCCCCTCTCGACGCCGCGCGGCTGAGTCGGGCAGCGGAGCACCCGACCTGCCGTACCAGTTGGATCCTCTCATTTCCGGTCGCACATCACATCCGATTCGCTGGCGGCGTCGCGTACTCTCGGGTGGCTGTGACCGCCACCGACCATGACCCCGCCGTCCCGCCCGTGAGCCGGACGATCCGGACGTTCCATCCCCGCCGGGGTCGGATGAGCGACCGGCAGACCGATGCGTTGAGCCGGCTCTGGCCCGCGTACGGCCTGGATGTTCCGGACGGACCGGTCGTACCCGTCGACCTGGCCGACCTGTTCGGTCGCCGGTCGCCGGTGGTGTTGGAGATCGGCTCTGGCATGGGTGACAGCACCGCCGCGATGGCTGCCGCCGACCCGGATCGAGATTATCTGGCGGTCGAGGTGCACACGCCGGGAATCGCCAACCTGCTCGACCTGGTGGACCGGCACCGCCTGGAAAACGTGCGGGTGGCCCGGGGTGACGCGTTGTCCCTGGTCAGCGGCCTGCCTGCGGACGTCCTGGACGCCGTACACGTCTTCTTTCCGGACCCGTGGCCGAAGGCCCGCCACCACAAGCGGCGGATCATCCAGCCGGCGCACGTGGCGCTGCTGCGGTCCCGGCTGCGGCCCGGCGGGACGCTGCACTGCGCGACGGACTGGGCCGAGTACGCCGAGGCGATGCGGGAGACCCTGGAGGCGGACCCGGAGTTGGTGGACGCGTACGGCGGCTTCGCGCCGCGTCCGGCGCACCGGCCGGTGACGAAGTTCGAGCGGCGGGCGATCACGGCTGGTCGGCCGGTCGCCGACCTGCTCTACCGCCGACGGTGACGCGCTGGCCCGTCCCGCCGGCCCGGGCCGTCGGGCCCGGACGGGGGTCCGGTCGACGCCGGGTTGGCGGAGCGGGGCATGATCCAGGCACCATGGACGGGATATGACGCTCACCGCCGCGCTGCCGACAAGCGCCGACCCCGACACCCTCTTCGACGCGTTCGCCGGCTGGGCGAAGGAGCGCGGCCTCGACCTCTATCCCCATCAGGAGGAGGCGGTCATCGAGATCGTCTCCGGCGCCAACCTGATCATGAACACGCCCACCGGCTCGGGTAAGAGCCTGGTGGCGATCGCCGCGCACTTCGCGGCCCTCGCCGACAGCCGGACGACCTTCTACACCGCCCCGATCAAGGCCCTGGTGTCGGAGAAGTTCTTCGCCCTCTGCGAGGTCTTCGGCGCGGAAAACGTCGGCATGCTCACCGGCGACGCCAGCGTCAACGCCGACGCCCCGATCATCTGCTGCACCGCGGAGATCCTGGCCAACCTGGCGCTGCGTGAGGGCGCGAAGGCCGACGTCGGCCAGGTGATCATGGACGAGTTCCACTTCTACGCCGAGCCCGACCGGGGCTGGGCCTGGCAGGTGCCGATCATCGAGCTGCCGCAGGCCCAGTTCATCCTGATGTCCGCCACCCTGGGGGACACCACCCGGTTCGTCGACGACCTGACCCGGCGTACCGGGCGGGCGACCGCCGTCGTGCGCACGGCGGAGCGGCCGGTCCCGCTGATCTTCTCGTACGCCATGACGCCGCTGCACGAGACGCTTGAGGAACTGCTGGAGACCAAGCAGGCCCCGGTGTACGTGGTGCACTTCACCCAGGCCGCCGCGCTGGAACGCGCCCAGGCGCTGATGAGCGTCAACGTCTGCTCCCGGGCCGAGAAGGACATGATCGCCGAGGCGATCGGTGCCTTCCGGTTCACCTCCGGCTTCGGCAAGACGTTGTCCCGGCTGGTCCGGCACGGCATCGGCGTGCACCACGCCGGCATGCTTCCCAAGTACCGCCGCCTGGTGGAGACCCTCGCCCAGGCCGGCCTGCTCAAGGTCATCTGCGGCACCGACACCCTCGGCGTCGGCATCAACGTGCCGATCCGCACCGTGCTGTTCACCGGCCTGTCCAAGTACGACGGGATCCGTACCCGGCTGCTCAAGAACCGGGAGTTCCACCAGATCGCCGGGCGGGCCGGTCGGGCCGGTTACGACACCATCGGCCGGGTCGTGGTGCAGGCACCCGAGCACGTCATCGACAACGAGAAGGCCCTCGCCAAGGCCGGCGACGACCCGAAGAAGCGGCGCAAGGTGGTCCGCAAGAAGCCGCCGGAGGGCTCGATCGGTTGGGGTCAGCCCACCTTCGACCGGCTTGTCGACGCCGAGCCGGAGCCGCTGACCTCCAGCTTCCAGGTCAGCCACTCGATGCTGCTCAACGTCATCGGTCGACCCGGGGACGCGTTCACCGCGATGCGGCACCTGCTCACCGACAACCACGAGGAGCCGGCCGCCCAGCGCCGGCACATCCGTCGGGCCATCGCCATCTACCGGGCGTTGCGCGCCGGTGGGGTCGTCGAGGAGCTGCCCGAGCCGGACGAGACCGGCCGGCGGATCCGGCTCACCGTCGACCTCCAGCTCGACTTCGCGCTCAACCAGCCGCTCTCCCCCCTCGCGCTGGCCACCATCGAGCTGCTCGACGCCGAGTCCCCGTCGTACGCGCTCGACGTGCTGAGCGTGATCGAGTCGATCCTCGACGATCCCCGGCAGATCCTGTCCGCGCAGCAGTTCAAGGCGCGCGGCGAGGCGGTCGCCGCGATGAAGGCCGAAGGCATCGAGTACGAGGCCCGCCTCGAACTGCTCGACGAGGTGACCCACCCGAAGCCCCTGGCGGAGCTGCTGGAAGCCGCGTACGAGATGTACCGGCAGGGCCACCCCTGGGTCGCCGACCACCAGCTCTCCCCTAAGGCCGTCGTCCGCGACATGTTCGAACGGGCGATGACCTTCACCGAGTACGTGCAGTTCTACGGGCTGACCCGCTCGGAGGGCCTCGTCCTGCGCTACCTGGCCGACGCGTACAAGACGCTGCGGCAGACCGTCCCCGAGGACGCCAAGACCGAGGAGCTGATCGACCTCATCGAGTGGTTGGGCGAGTTGGTCCGCCAGGTCGACTCCAGCCTGATCGACGAGTGGGAGCGGCTGCGCAACCCGTCCGACGTGGCCGAGGTGGCCCAGGCGCACGCCGCCCTGACCGACCGGCCACCCGCGGTGACCCGCAACGCGCGGGCGTTCCGGGTGCTGGTGCGCAACGCGCTGTTCCGCCGGGTGGAGCTGGCCGCGCTGCGCCGCTGGGATCTGCTCGCCGAGTTGGACGCCGGCGACGGCTGGGACTACGACGCGTGGGCCGACGCGCTCGCGCCGTACTTCGAGGAGTACGACTCGATCGGCGTCGGGCCGGACGCCCGGGGGCCGGCACTGCTGATGATCGAGCAGGGCCGGGAGCGGTGGACCGTACGCCAGAGCTTCGACGACCCCAACGGCGACCACGACTGGGGCATCAGCGCCGAGATCGACCTGGTGGCCTCCGACGAGGTCGGGGCGGCGGTCGTCCGGATCACCGACGTCGGCCAGCTCTAGCGACCGTCTCGACCAGGGGGTCGCCGGTACGCCGGCGGCTCCCCTTGGACGTCGGCGAAGTGGACGCTGCGGGTGGTCGGTTCCCAGGCCAGGAACTCGGCGCGGGCTTGCTCCAGGCTGGCCGAGATCGCGTCGGCCGCATCGTTGCCGAGGACCAGCCGCAGCGGGGTCGCGTCAGCGTCGAGGGCGGCGAGGATGGCGGTGGCGGCCTTGGCGGGGTCGCCGGGCTGCCGGCCGTCGGCCGCGTCGAGGTTCGCCGCGACCGCCCCCACGCTGTCGGCGTACGCGTCGATCGCAGGAGCGCGCAGCATGGCCCCAGCGGCGTTGAGGTTCGTCCGGAAGGCTCCCGGCTCGACGATCAGTACCTTGATCCCGAACGGAGCCACCTCGGCCGCCAGTGCCTCGGAGAGTCCCTCCAGGGCGAACTTGGTCGCCGAGTAGGCGGAGACTCCGGCGAAGGACATCCGCCCGCCCATGCTGCTGAGCTGCACGATGGCGCCCGAACCCCGCCGGCGCATGTGCGGCAGCACCTCCCGGGTCAGGGCCGCGGGACCGAAGAAGTGCAGGTCCATCAGGTCACGTAGCTGCCGGTCGGTGGTCGCCTCGACCGCGCCGACCAGAGCGCGGCCGGCGTTGTTGACCAGGACGTCGATCCGGCCGTACCAGAGGATGACCTGGGCGACCACCGCGGTGATCCGGGCTGCGTCCGTGACGTCGAGTTCGACCAGGCGTACCCGGTCGGGGTGGGCCTCGGCCAGGTCCTGGAGCGTCTGCGGGCGGCGGGCGGTTGCCACGACGGTGTCACCGGCGCGCAGTGCTGCCTCGGCGATCGTCCGGCCGAAGCCGGAGGAGGTCCCGGTGATCAGCCAGATCCGGCCGGTCGGCGGGCGGGTGGACGGGGTTTCGGTGGACATCTCGGCCTCCAGTGGCGCGATGAGCTGAGCAGAGTGTGGCCAGCGGCGCCCTGGCGCGTCCAAGACAGAAGATCGTTCAGGCCATAAGGCCGATTTATGATTCCGGGATGGAGCTGCGCCAACTGCGCTACCTGGTGGCGATCGACGAGGCCGGGAATCTGGGCCGGGCCGCCCAAGGGCTCTACGTCAGCCAGCCCGCTCTCTCCTACGCCCTGCGCAAACTGGAGGCGGAGATCGGCGTGCAGCTCTTCGACCGGCACGCCGGGGGCGTGACGCCGACCGCCGCCGGGCGCGACGTGATCACCGAGGCGCGCCGTACGCTCCGGCAGGTCGACCGGATCACGGCCGTGGCGCAGCGGCACCGGCGCGGCCAGACCGGGGTGCTGCGGGTGGGCTTCGAGGCGAGCGGCGCGGGCGAGCTGACGACGCGTTCCCGGGCGGAGTTCGCCCGCCGGTATCCGGGCGTACGGGTCGAGCCAAGGCGATTTGACTGGGGCGAGGAGGCCACCGCGCTGCGCGATGGCCGGGTCGACGTCGCCTTCGTCTGGCTCCCGAACGACCTCACCGGCATGCGTGTCGAGGTGGTGCAGACGGAGCAGCGGCTGCTTGCCGTGGCCCGGGAACACCCACTCGCCGGTCGGGACAGCGTCTCGATCCTGGACACCAACGACGAGCCGTTGGTGTGGACCGAGCGGGCGCCGCGCGAGTGGGTGGACTGGTGGGCGGTGAACCCGCGGCCGGACGGGTCGAGCCCTCGCTGGGGCCCGACCAGCAACAACGTCGAGGAGATGTTGGAGCAGGTGGCGGAGGGGACGGCCATCTGCTTCGCACCGGAGAGCATGGCGAGCTACTACGCCCGTCCCGACCTCGCCTGGGTGCCGCTGATCGACGTCGAACCGCTCCGGATCGCCCTCGCCTGGCCCGACCGCACCGACACCCGACTCGTCGGCGGTTTCGCCCAGGTGGTCCGGGAGCTCGCCGCCGAGAGGGCCTAGCCGGACCGTTGCGGTGTGCAGCCATGGGACATGGTGGTGGGTGCTCGCCGCCGCCAGCTCCGGCGTACCGACCAACTTCCCGACCGTGCCGAATCACCGCGGACGGGACACTGGCCCGAGGGCCGGCACTGCTGATGATCGAGCAGGGCCGGGAGCGGTGGACCGACGAGGTCGGGGCGGCGGTCGTCCGGATCACCGACGTCGGCCAGCTCTGACGTGTCCGCCCCCGACGGGCCGTCGGGGGCGGACCGGCCCGGGGCGGAAGAGCGCCGGGGTACGCCGGGCGGTCACGTCCTCGATCCAGCCGAACAGCAGCACCGCTCCGGCGGTCAGCAGGCACACCCCGGTCAGCCGGCACCCGGGGTGCCCAGGTAATGGTCACAGGGCGCAATAATGTTGCATATCGGTCATATGCGCCCACATCATCACGGATGTGTGTGCGAATTCCGGCACTCCCCGGCGCCCCCGCAGGCCCCACTTTCGCTGGGCAATGTCAGACCCGTCGATTAGAATGTATGTACTAATAGAGATCCTGACCTGGGAGGACGCCCGTGACCGCGCCCACCTCCACGCCCCTCACCCCCTACGCCACACTGCTCGGTTTCACCCGCTACGTCGACCGCACCGGCCCCACCAAGGCGACCTTCGTGGGTGGCCTGCGCAAGCAGCGTGCCAGTCGGTCCGGCTTCAACCCGCACGGTCAGTTCGTCAAGGCGCTCAAGGCCGACATCGCCTTCCACACCGGCGGCACCCACCTGACCGGGGTGGTCGACGTGGTCAAGCCACGCTGGCGCCCGCTCTACCAGGCCCTCGTCCCCGGGGCCACGGCCTGGCTGCACTCCCTCGGCGAGCCGGCCGCCGTCGACCTCGCCCAGACCCGCGACGCCCTCGCCATGCTGGGCGACCTGCCCGTCAAGATCAACCCCCACTTCGGGGTACGCCACGCCGACGGTCGCGCCGAAGCGGTCCGCCTGCACTTCGACGAGACCCCACCGAGCGAGGAGTCGGTGCTCGCCACCCTGCACCTGATGGCCCGACACATGGACGCGGTGCTCCCGCACGCCGAGCCGATCCTGGTCGACGTCCGCCGCGGCCAGGCCCACCGCATGCCCAGCGACGCCAAGCCCGACCAGATCGAACGCTGGCTGTCCGGCGAAGCCGCCGCCTTCCGCGCCATCTGGTCCACCGCCGCCTAACCCCCCACCCACCCAGACACCCCAAGATCCGCGCAACATCAGGGATCCTGCTGCCTGAACAGCTCATGAGGCAGCAGTTTCACCGAAGTTGCGCGGATCTTGGGCGTTGTGTGCGGTGTGGCGGGGGCCTCAGGCGGCGGGGAGGTACTTTGCCAGGTCGTCGAGGATCTTGTTGGCGGCGCCGACGCCGATGCCGGTCATCCAGACCTCGTCGGAGACGGAGTACGCCTTGCCGGCCCGGACGGCGCTGAGGCCCTTCCAGAGGGTCCCGCCGGCCACCTTGGCCTGCTCGGCGGCGGCCTTGTCGCCGTACGCGGTCACGAAGATGACGTCACCGTCGACCTCGCTGACCCGCTCGGGGCTGACCAGGTCGAAGCGCTTGTCCTCCTTGTTGGCGAGCAACTGCCGCTCGGGGCGCCCCAGCCCGGTGTCGCGCAGGACGATGCCGGAGAAGGAGTCCGGGCCGTACACCCGGATGTTGCCGGGCAGGAACCGCACGATCGACACCTTGCGGGCGGCGGCGTCGCCGAGGGTGGCGCCAAAGTCCTTGGCCCGCTTCTCGTACGCGGCGAGCAGGTCCTTGGCCTGCTGCTCGCGCCCGAGCGCCCTGCCGTCGAGGAGGAAGTTGTCCTTCCAGGTGATGCCCACCTTGTCGGTGAACACGGTCGGCGCGATGGCGGACAGTTCGTCGTAGAACTTCTCCTGGCGGAACTTGCTGCCGAGGATGAGGTCGGGCTTGAGAGCGTTGATCGCCTCCAGGTCGGGCTCGGCGAGCACCCCGACCGTCTTGATGCCGGCGAGCTTGTCCGCGCCGAAGTAGGTCGGCCAGCTCTTGGCCTCACCGGCGGTGGCGGCGCCGACGGGCGTGACGCCCAGCGAGAGCGCCGTGTCGATCTTGTCGGTGTCGAGCACGACGACACGCTTGGGCTCGGCCGGGACCTTGGTGGTGCCCATGGCGTGGGTGATCTCCCGGGTGTCCCCGGTGGTGGAGCCGGCGACCGGGTCGCTCTCACCGCAGGCGGTGAGACCGACGCCGAGGGCGACGGCCGCGGCGAGAGCGGCGACGAGACGACGCATCAGAGTCCTTTCGAGGGGGGTACGGGCCGGCGAGCGGGGTGGCCGCGTCGCCGGTGGTGGCGGGTCAGGCGTCCGGTGCGGACGCTTTCGACGAATTGAGGTCGTCCGCGACGGCGGGCGACCCGGAGCGCGGCCCGACGACCGGGTTGCCGGCACCGTGAGACGCGCCCGCCGCAGCGGGCGCGTCGGTGGACGGCCGGGCCGGGCTGGTGGTGCCTCCCGTGTAGGCGGGCACCACAAGTGGCGCGCCGGTCACCGGGCAGGGCACGACCACGCAGGCCAGCCCGAACACGTCGCGGACCAGGTCGGCGGTGAGGATCTCCCGGGGCGGTCCGGCGGCCACCACGGCACCGTCGCGCATCGCGACCAGGTGGTCGGCGTACCGGGCGGCCTGGTTCAGGTCGTGCAGCACGGCGACCACGGTGCGGCCCCGCTCGACGCGCAGCCGGTGCAGGAGGTCCAGCACCTCCACCTGGTGGGCCAGGTCGAGGAAGGTGGTCGGCTCGTCCAGCAGCAGGGCGTCGGTGTCCTGGGCGAGCGTCATGGCGATCCACACCCGCTGCCGCTGACCACCGGAGAGGCTGTCCACCGGCCGGTCCGCCAGGTCTGTCACGTCGGCCAGGGCCATCGCCTCGTCCACCGCCGCGCCGTCCTCCGACGACCACTGCCGCCACCAACGCTGGTAGGGCTGCCGGCCGCGGCCGACCAGGTCCGCCACGGTGACGCCCTCGGGCACCAGCGGGCTCTGCGGCAGGACGCCGAGCCGGCGGGCGACCTCCCGGGTGGGCAGGTCGCGGATCGCGGTGCCGTCCAGCAGCACCGCGCCCCGACGCGGGGTGAGCAGCCGGGCCATCGTGCGCAGCAGGGTGGACTTGCCACATGCGTTCGGCCCGACGATCACGGTGAACGCGTCGGTGGGCAGGTCCAGGTCGAGACCGTCGAGCACGGTCCGCTCGTCGTAGCCGGCGACCAGGTCGCGGGTGGAGAGCATCACACGACTCCTTGGGGGCGTCACGACGACCGCCGCCGTCCACGCAGCAGCAGGAAGATCAGGTACGGGCCACCGATCGCCGCGGTCAGCACCCCGGCGGGCAGTTGCGTGGGCGCGAACAGCCGCCGGCCGGCCAGGTCCGCGAGCACCAGCAGCAACGCGCCGAGCAGCGCCGCGCAGACCAGCGGTGGCCGTTCGGCGCGTACCAGCCGCCGGGCCACCTGGGGGGCGACAAGCGCGACGAAGTCGACGGCGCCGACCTGGGCGGTGACCATCGCCGCGACGAGCACACCGGTGCCGGCCAGGCCGATCCGGCGAGCCACCGGGCGCAGCCCGACACCCCGGGCGGTGTCGTCGTCCAGGGCGGTGCTGTTCAGCGCCCAACCGGCCCAGGCCAGCACCGGCAGCAGCACCAGCAGGGTGCCGGCGATCCAGGCGGCCTCGGTCCAGCCCTTGCCGGCGAGGGTGCCGATCAGCCAGATCTGCGCGCGCAGCCCGTCGATCGGGTCGGCGGTGAGCATGACCACCTCGGTCAGGGCCCGGAAGGCGAACGCCACCGCCACTCCGGCGAGGACGAACCGCTGCGCGGCCAGCCCGTGCCGGGCGCCGAGGGCGAACAGCAGGACCGCCGCGAGCAGCCCGCCGACGAGCGCTGTGGGCGCCACCAGCACGGCGGCCATTCCGCTGGTCAGGGCAATGGTGGCGGCGAGGCCGGCGCCCTGGGTGATGCCGATGACGTCCGGGCTGGCGAGCGGGTTACGGGCCACACTCTGGATCAGGGTGCCGGCCACGCCGAACGCCGCGCCGGCCACCGCCGCCAGCACGACCCGTGGCAGCCGAAGATCAAAGACAACCAGGTCGTACGGGGTGCCGGCGCCGGAGAGCGCGCGCAGCACGTCGGCCGGGGCGACGTACGGGGTGCCGAGCGAGAGGCTCAGCACGACGGCCAGCAGGAGCAGCACGGTCAGCACGACGGCCACCAGCACCGCGCGGCGGCGGATCAGCAGGCTGACCGGGCCGAGCCGCAGCAGCGACCGTCCGGCCAGCCGGGCATCGCCGGCAGCGGGCGAGGCGGCGGTCGCGGCGGTCGACACACGCGTGTTGGTCACGCGGTCACCACCCGGGCGCGGCGGACCAGCACGGCCAGCAGCGGCGCTCCGATCAGCGCGGTGACGATCCCGGCCGGTATCTCGCCGGGTGGGGCGACGAGCCGGCCGACGACGTCGGCGCCGAGCAGCAGCGCCGGGCCGAGCAGGGCGGAGACGGCGAGGGTCCAGCGGTGGTCCGCGCCGACCAGGGCACGCGCCAGGTGCGGCACGGCCAGCCCGACGAAGGCGACAGGTCCGGCCGCCGCCACCGCCGCGCCGGTGAGCAGCACCGCGGCGAGGCCACCGCCGAGTCGGACCAGGCCGATGCGGTGGCCGAGGCCGCGGGCCACGTCGTCGCCGAGGGCCAACGCGTCCAGACCCCGGGCCACCAGGGCGGCGAGCACCAGACCGGCGAGGACGAAGGGCAGCACCTGCGCGGTGACGGTCAGGTCCCGGCCGGCCAGCCCGCCGACCACCCAGAACCGGTACTCCTCGAAGGTGCGGGCGTCGATGCTGAGCAGCGCGTACACGCCGGAGGCGAGGCTGGCGTCGAGTGCCGCGCCGACAAGCGCGAGGGTGACCGGGCTGGCGCCCTCACGGGCCCGGGTGGCGATGGCGAAGACCAGCAGCCCGGCGATCAGCGCGCCGGCGATGCCGAACCAGACGTACCCGGCGAGGGTGCCGACGCCGAAGACGGAGATGGCGAGCACCACACCGAACGACGCGCCGGCGCTGATGCCGAGGATGCGCGGCTCGGCGAGGGGGTTGCGGGTGAGCGCCTGGAACAGCACGCCGGCCACGGCGAGCGCGAGACCGACGGCGAGGCCGAGCGCGGTACGGGGCATCCGCAGCTCGCGCACGATGGTGCTGGCCTCGCCGCCGTCGGGTGCGACGAGAGCGTGCCAGACCTGGTCGACGCCGAGGTCCCGGCTGCCGAGCGCGAAGCTGGCCAGCACGGCGAGCAGCAACACCAGGGCGGCCCCGACGGTGACGGCCACCCGCCTGCGGGTGCGGGTGCCGGACCGGCTACGGACCTGGGTCGGCCGGCTGGCGAGCGCGGTCACGAATCTCCCTGCACGATCGGGCTTAGGTTCGCCTAACCTTAGCCGACCTGCGGAAAGTGACCTAACCGGCGTCGGTCGATGCCGTCGGGGGCTTCTCCGGCACACCCAGCGCGCCGCCGTCCCCGGTCGCGGCGCCGCCGCGCGGCAGCACGTTCAGCGGTCGCATCATCTCCTTGTCCTCGTGCTCCAGCAGGTGACAGTGCCAGGCGTAGCGACCGGGCAGGTCGAAGCGCGCCCTGATCCGGGTCACCTCCCACGGGTACGCGAGCACGGTGTCCATCCGGCCGCGCTCCCCCGGGTCCGGCCGCAGTCGGCCCGAGTGCCCGCGCCCGAGCAGCTCGAACTGGACCTGGTGCAGGTGGATCGGGTGCACGTGCCGGGTGAAGTTGCGCACCTCCCACTCCTCGGTGTCGCCGAGGGTGGGTTGCTCGGTCACCGGGTCGCTCCAGCGCAGCGGCAGACCCCTGCCACGTTCGTCGAGGACGCCGAGGAGCATGATCATCGAGCCGTCGGACATCCGCTCGTTGAGCGACAGCCGGCGTACCCGTTGGGCCGTTCCGAGCCGCGGGTGCGACGGCAGCCGCAGCCGCTCCGGTGGGACGCTCGGGTCCACGCCGGTGGCGTCGGTGACCACGAAACGCAGCACCTGCCCGGTGGTGTGCGGGTCGGCCGGCGCGAAGTCCACACCCGGCCGGCCGCCGTCGTACATCCCGTCGGGTCCCTCGTTGACGAGGTACAGCTCGGTGCCGGCCGGCACGTCGGTGAAGTCGACGATCGCGTCGACCCGCTGGGCGGGGCCGAGCGTCACCCGTTCGTGCGGCACCGGCTCGGGCAGGAAACCGCCGTCGCTGCCGATCTGCCAGACCGGAAGCACCGGGCGGGCCGGCCGCGCGGTGGCGTTGGCGACCACGCTGAGCAGCAGGAAGCGGCTGTTGCAGCCGTTGAGCAACCGGAACCGGTAACGCTGGCGCCGCACGGTGAGCGTGGGCCAGGTACGGCCGTTGACCACCATGGTGGAGGCGGAGAACCCGGGCACCCAGGTCGGCGCCCCGTCGCCGCCGCCGGAGTACCGCCGCGGGTAGCGCAGCTCGCCGTCGGCGGTGAAGCTGCGGTCCTGGATCATGAGCGGGATGTCATGGTATGCGGTGTTCGGCGCATCGCCGCGGGCCGGCGCCGGCCCGGGCAGCACCCCGTCCGGCAGGTCGTCCCCGCCGCCGAGCAGGTAGAACCCGGCCGGTCCGGCGTAGATGTTCTCCCGGGTGAGCCCGAGCGTGTGGTCGTGGTACCAGAGGGTGCAGGGCCGCTGGTCGTTGGCGTACTCGAAGGTGGCCGAACCCGGCGTCCAACGCAGGCCGCAGCGTTCGACGAAGCGGGACCGGAATTCGCGGTACGCGCTGCCGGAAACGGCGAAGTCGGGCGGTAGGTCGCGGGCCACCGGCAGGAACCACGCCTCGGAGTGCCCGTCGCTGTCCTGCGTGCTGTGCGCACCGTGCACGTGCACCACCTGCGGCACCGGCCCGCGGTATCCCTGCGGGCTGCCGTCCCAGCGCCCGTGCCGGTCGCGGCCCTCGGCCCCACCGGCCGGGTTGGCCCAGTGCAACGAGGGGTCCACCGGCAACAGGTGCGGCAGGTAATCGCCCCGGCCGTCGACGAGCTGGTTGACCCAGGTCACCCGCACCGGGCGGCCGACCCGCGCCACGATGCTGGGCGCGGGGTAGCCGAAGCTGTCGGGATGGGCGGTGGAGCCGTATCCCCACACGGTGGTGCGCGGCCACGACGGCGGCAGGATCTGCTGGCGGAACTGTCGCACCGCGATCTCGTACGTGTCGCGCTCCGCGTCGGTCGCCACCGCCGGCATGGCCGGTGGGATCCGCAGCGGTGTGACGTACTTCGGGATGTCCCGAGCGTCCAGCGGCGCCACCGCGGCGGCCGCCCGGCCGGACGTCCAGCCCGCCGGACCCAGTACCGCGGCGCTGCCGGCGGCACCAGCCGCGAGCAGCCGTCGTCTGCTGACCATGCCGCACCTCCAGTTGCTCCCGACCCTGACAGAAGAAGAATGAGTTTCGCGGAGGGTCACAAGAGGGGCAGATGGCGGATCAGACCCGTAAGAGGGACATCCGACACCATTCGCGTCCTAGGGTGTGGGCATGCGATTCGACCAGCACACGGTCGTCCTGCTGGTCCGACCGGCGGACCCGCCGGAGCTGCCGCAGGACGCGATCGACAGGTTGCAAGACGCGCACCTGGCCCACCAGGCGGGGCTCGTCGAACAGGGGCTGGTGCTCGCGACCGGGCCGTTCCTGCACCCCGACGACGACCAGTTACGGGGCTTCGTCGTGCTCTCCATCGCCCCGGAC
The DNA here is from genome assembly GCF_040639415.1 of Micromonospora sp. NPDC023888. Taxonomy (NCBI): domain Bacteria; kingdom Bacillati; phylum Actinomycetota; class Actinomycetes; order Micromonosporales; family Micromonosporaceae; genus Micromonospora; species Micromonospora sp. NPDC023888. The sequence goes on from NZ_JBEZZW010000003.1 coordinate 103,493, forward strand.
GACGCGCGCACCCTCTACGCCAACGACCCGGCGGTGCGGGCCGGACGCCTGGTCGCACACGTGACGAGCTGGCTGGTCGCCGAGGGCAACGTGCGGTTCGAGGGCGTGCCGATGCCACGCTCGATGCTGGAGGCGGCCTCCGGCGACTGACGCCGCGCCGGTCAGGACGCCGCGCTCGTCAGCCGGCCGTGCCGCTCTCGGCTTCCGCCGGCACCTCCCCGAGCGGGACCACCCGTAGATCGTCCACCGGGCCGACGATCAGCCGCAGCGCCGGGAAGTACTCGCGCAGCACCTGCCGGCAGTCGCCGCACGGCTCACTGACCTCGCGGCCCCGGTCGGTGACCGTGACGATCGTCTCCACCTCGGTGACGCCCTGCGTGGCGGCCGTGCCGACCACCACCAGCTCGGCGCAGGTTCCGCCGGTGGCGTGCGCGACGTTCACGCCCGTGAAGACCCGCCCGTCGGCGGTCCGGGCCGCCGACGCGACAGTGTGGCGCTGGCTGCGGCACCGCAGTTTGGCGACCGCCGTGGCGGCCTGCACCAACGCGCGGTCGGTGTCGCGCAACTCCATCCCGGCCCCCAACGCTCGACGTCGGTCGCCAACTCTAGGTCCCGCGAGCGTCGCGGGACCGGCCGGGCGGTAACCCAGGAGCGGTACGCCGTCGGGCTGCCTATCCTTGGGCACGACATGCAGAATCCAACCGCCTCCGTCGCGACCGACCCGGTTCGCGAGCTGCACCGCCGCCTGACTCCTCTGATGTTCCGCGACCAGCGCCGGCTCCAGCGGCGCCTCGACGGTGCCCGCAAGCTGCGCGACCCGCAGCGCCGGGAGGCAGCGCTGGCCGAGATCACCGCCGACCTGGTCCGGGCCGAGCAGCGGCTCGCCACCCGCCGAGCGGCGGTGCCGGTGATCACGTACCCGGCGGGGTTGCCGGTCAGCGAGCGCAAGGACGACATCGCCGCCGCCATCCGCGACCACCAGGTGGTGATCGTGGCGGGCGAGACCGGCTCCGGCAAGACCACCCAGTTGCCCAAGATCTGCCTGGAGTTGGGGCGCGGGGTGCACGGCCTGATCGGGCACACCCAGCCCCGACGGTTGGCGGCCCGGACGGTGGCCGACCGGATCGCCGACGAGTTGGGCACCGAGTTGGGTGACGTGGTCGGCTACAAGGTGCGCTTCAGCGACCAGGTGAGCGAGCGCAGCCTGGTCAAGCTGATGACCGACGGCATCCTGCTCGCCGAGTTGCAGACCGACCGGATGCTGCGCCAGTACGACACGTTGATCATCGACGAGGCGCACGAGCGCAGCCTCAACATCGACTTCATCCTCGGGTACCTGCGGGAGCTGCTGCCCCGGCGACCCGACCTCAAGGTGATCATCACCTCGGCGACCATCGAGACCGACCGGTTCGCGCGGCACTTCGCCGGGCCGCCCACCGCCGACGAGCCGGAGGGCGTGCCCGCGCCGGTGGTCGAGGTCTCCGGCCGCACCTACCCGGTTGAGGTGCGCTACCGGCCGCTGCTCGAACTCGCCGAGGGCGAGGAGGACGGCGACGGCGACGAGGAGAACGTCCGCGACCAGATCCAGGCGATCGGCGACGCCGTCGAGGAGCTGGCCGCCGAGGGTCCCGGCGATATCCTGGTGTTCCTCAGCGGTGAGCGGGAGATCCGGGACACCGCCGACGCGCTCGCCAAGCTGGTGCAGTCCAAACGCTCCCTGCTCGGCACCGAGATCCTGCCGCTGTACGCGCGGCTCTCCAGCGCCGAGCAGCACCGGGTCTTCGCCGCGCACACCTCGCGCCGGGTGGTGCTCGCCACGAACGTCGCGGAGACCTCGCTGACCGTGCCCGGCATCAAGTACGTGGTGGACCCGGGCACCGCCCGCATCTCCCGCTACTCCAGCCGGCTCAAGGTGCAGCGGCTGCCGATCGAGCCGGTCTCCCAGGCGTCTGCCAACCAGCGCAAGGGCCGCTGTGGGCGTACCTCGGACGGCATCTGCATCCGTCTCTACGACGAGCAGGACTTCCTCTCCCGGCCCGAGTTCACCGACCCGGAGATCCTGCGCACCAACCTGGCGTCGGTCATCCTCCAGATGACCGCGATCGGGCTCGGCGACCTGGCGGCGTTCCCGTTCATCGATCCTCCGGACAAGCGCAACATCACCGACGGCGTCAACCTGCTGCACGAGCTCGGCGCGTTGGACCCGACCGAGGCCGACCCGGCGAAGCGGCTCACCGCGCTGGGCCGGCGCCTGGCCCAGTTGCCTGTCGACCCGCGGCTGGCCCGGATGGTGGTCGAGGGCGAACGCAACGGCTGCGCCACCGAGGTGTTGGTGATCGCCGCCGCGCTGTCCATTCAGGACCCGCGCGAGCGGCCGGCGGAGAAGCAGGCCCAGGCCGACCAGGCGCACGCCCGGTTCGCCGACAAGGAGTCGGACTTCGTCGCCTACCTCAACCTGTGGCGCTATCTGCGGGAGCAGCAGCGGGAGCTGTCCTCAAGCGCGTTCCGCCGGATGTGCAAGGCGGAGTACCTCAACTACCTGCGGATCCGCGAGTGGCAGGACATCGTCAGCCAACTGCGGCAGGTGCTGCGTACCCCGGCCGACGGTGACCGGCGTGGTGGGCGACCGGCGCGCGACACCTCGGACGGCGCGGACGCCGGCCGTGGCGAGAACCGGCGCGGCGGCGCGGACCTGCCGGAGGAGATCGACACCCCGAAGGTGCACCAGTCGCTGCTGCCCGGCCTGCTGTCGCACATCGGCCTGAAGGACGCCCAGAAGCATGAGTACCTGGGGGCGCGGGGCGCGAAGTTCGGGATCTTCCCCGGGTCGGCGCTGTTCAAGAAGCCGCCACGCTGGGTGATGGCCGCCGAGCTGGTGGAGACCTCCCGGCTGTGGGGGCGCATCGCCGGCCGGGTCGAGCCGGAGTGGGTGGAGCCGCTGGCGCAGCACCTGGTCAAGCGCAGCTACAGCGAGCCGCACTGGGAGAAGAAGCAGGCCGCGGTGATGGCCTACGAGAAGGTCACCCTGTACGGCGTCCCGCTGGTCAGCTCGCGCAAGGTCAACTTTGGGCGGATCGACCCGGTGTTGAGCCGGGAGTTGTTCATCCGGCACGCCCTCGTCGAGGGCGACTGGCAGACCCACCACCAGTTCTGGGCGGACAACAAGCGGCTGCTCGCCGAAATCGAGGAGTTGGAGAGCCGGGCGCGACGGCGGGACATCCTGGTCGACGACGAAACGATCTTCGGCTTCTACGACAGCCGGATCCCGGCCGACGTGTCCTCGGGGCGGCACTTCGACAGTTGGTGGAAGAAGACCCGCCGGGAGCAGCCCGACCTGCTCACCTTCACCCGCGAGGTGCTGGTCAACGACGGCCGGCCGGGGGTGGACGAGGACGACTACCCGGACGAGTGGCAGGCCGACGGGGTCCGCCTGCCGCTGACGTACCGGTTCGAGCCGGGCACGCCGGACGACGGCGTCACCGTCGACATCCCGCTGCCGCTGCTCAACCAGGTGCCGGCGGAGAGCTTCGACTGGCAGGTGCCGGGGCTGCGCGAGGAGACCGTCATCGCGCTGATCCGCTCGCTGCCCAAGGCGATCCGCCGCAACTTCGTTCCGGTGCCGGACTACGCCCGCGCCGCCCTGGCGGCGATCACCCCCGGCGAGGAGTCGCTGCTGGACGCGCTCACCCGTGAGCTGCGCCGGATGACCGGGGTGACAGTGCCCCGCGACGCCTGGGAGCCGGGCAAGCTGCCCGCCCACCTGCGGGTGACCTTCCGGGTCCTGGGCGACGACGACAAGCCGGTCGCCGAGGGCAAGGACCTGCCGGCCCTGCAACGTCAACTGCGCCAGGAGGTACGCCAGGTGGTGGCGGCCGCCGCGCCGGAGGTGGCCCGCACCGGGCTGCGCGAGTGGAGCATCGGCACCCTGCCCCGGACCATCGAGCAGGTCCGGGCCGGCTACGCGGTGACCGCGTACCCGGCGCTCGTCGACGAGGGCGCCACGGTCGGGGTGAAGGTGTTCGACTCCGCCGCCGAGGCGGAGGCTGCGCACTGGGCCGGCACCCGCCGACTGTTGCGGCTCACCGTGCCGTCTCCCGCCCGGTTCCTGCAGGGGCGGCTCAGCAACGAGGCGAAGCTGGCGCTGAGCCGTAACCCGCACGGTGGCGTGCAGGAGCTGATCGAGGACGCGGCGGGCGCGGCCATCGACCGGCTGATCGGCGACGCCGGCGGCCCGGCCTGGGACGCCGAGGGGTTCGCGGCGCTGCGCGAGAAGGTCCGCGCCGACCTGGTCGACACCGTGGTCGAGGTGATGGACCGCGTCCGCAAGGTCCTCGCCGCCGCGTACGCCGTGGAACAGCGCCTCGGCGCCACCCGCAACCTCGCCGTGGTGGCCGCGCTTGCCGACATCCGCAAGCAGCTCGCCGGTCTGGTGCACGCCGGTTTCATCACCGAGACCGGGTACGCCCGGTTGCCCGACCTGCTGCGCTATCTCACCGCCATCGAACGCCGACTGGACCGCCTCGGCGGCAACCCGCAGCGGGACCGCCAGCAGCAGGACCGCGTCGCGGTGGTGCAGAAGGAGTACGACGACCTGCTCGCCGCGCTGCCGCCGGCCCGCCGACAGGCGACCGCCGTGCGGCAGATCCGCTGGATGATCGAGGAGTTGCGGGTGAACGTCTTCGCCCAGGCGCTGGGCACCCCGTACCCCGTCTCGGAACAGCGGATCTACCGGGCGATGGACGACGCCGAGGGCCGCTGAGCCGGCGGCCGGGCCGCTGCCGGGCTCTTCGCGGCGGCGGCCCCGGCCGGGTCAGGTCAGTGGCTCCACACCGGGGGGCAGTTCGCCGAGGTCGATCGCCGACTGGATGTAGTCGAGCAGGATCCGGCGAAGCTCCCGGCCGGCGTGGGTGGGTACGACGTCGCGCCGACGGGCCACCGCGATGGTCCGCCGCACGCCGGGCGGGGCGAGCGGGGTGATCCGCACGCCCGGCCGGCGAGCCAGCACGATGCCGGGCACGAGCGCGATGCCGAGCCCCGCCTCGACGAAGCTGAGCACCGCGTCCATCTCGCCGCCGTCCACCGCGAAGGTGGGTTCGAAGCCCGCCTCCCGGCACGCCTGGATGGTGGCGTCGCGCAGGTCGTACCCCTCCCGGAACATCACCATCGGCTGGTCGCGCAGGTCGGTGATGCGCAGCTCACCGGTCACCGAGGCGGTCGCCACCTCCCCCACCGAGGCCACCACCAGGCTCTCCCGCAGGATCGGGTCGACGCGCAGGCCCGGGTCGGCCCCCTGCGCCGGCATGATGATCAGGGCCAGGTCGAGGTCGCCGCGGAGCAGGTCACGCACCAGGTCCTGGGAGCCGCCCTCCTCGACGCGCAGGTCGATGGTGGGGTGGGCGTCGCGGAACCGGCGCAGCACCGGCGGGGCGAGCGAGGTGGCCAGGCTCGGGGTGGCGCCGAGTCGGACCCGGCCCCGGCGCAGCCCGACCAGCTCCTGCACCTCCCGGGTCGCGGTCTCCACGTCGGCGAGGATCCGGGTGGCCAACGGCAGCAGCACCTCGCCCGCCGCGGTGAGCGCGATGTTGCCCCTTACCCGCTCGAACAGCGGCGCCCCGAGGTCGGCCTCCAGAGCGTGAATTTGCTTACTGAGCGAGGGCTGCGTGATGCCCACGATGTCGGCCGCATGGGTGAAATGTCGTACTTCGGCCACCGCAACGAAGTACCTGAGCTGATGGAGCTGCATCTACATAGCCTACGGCTATCAACACTACGACTTTGATGCATTGGACGACTGATCGAAGTGCTCCTAGCGTCGGGTACGTGGTAATGACGAAAACTCGGTCGCCCATCCGCTCGAACGTCGGCCTCAAGGCCGTCATGGCGGTGACGGGCATCCTGCTGGCGCTGTTCCTCATCGCCCACATGTTCGGGAACCTGAAGGTGTTCACGGGGGAGACCTCGTTCGACCACTACGCGCACTGGCTGCGCGACATCGGCAAGCCGCTGCTGCCCGGCGTCTGGTTCCTGTGGATCCTGCGCACCGTGCTGGTGGTGGCAGTCGTCGCCCACATCGTCGCCGCCACCGTGCTGGCCCGGCGCGCCCGCGCCGCCCGCCCGGTCAAGTACGCCCACCGCAAGAAGGTCAACGGCAGCTACGCGGCCCGCACCATGCGCTGGGGCGGCGTGATCATCCTGCTCTTCGTGATCTACCACCTGCTGGACCTCACCACCGGCACGCTGAACCCGGTCGGCAACGAGAGCAAGCCGTACGGCAACGTCGTCGCCGACTTCGCGCCCGAGCGCTGGTACGTCACGCTCTTCTACACCCTCGCCATCCTCGCGGTCGGCTTCCACCTGCGCCACGGCGCGTTCAGCGCGTTCCGCAGCCTCGGCCAGCAGACGCCCCGTGGCGAGCGCCGGGCGCGCACCGCGGCGCTCGTCTTCGCCGTGCTGCTCTGCGCCGGATACCTGGTGGTCCCGTTCGCCGTACTCACCGGATTGGTGTCCTGACATGGAACTCTTCACCGAGGGCGACCCGATCGCCGACACCAGGGCTCCCGCCGGCCCGGTCGAGAAGCGCTGGGAGACCCGCCGCTTCGAGGCCAAGCTGGTCAACCCCGCCAACCGTCGCAAGATGACGGTGATCGTGGTCGGCACCGGCCTGGCCGGCGGCTCCGCCGCCGCGACCCTGGCCGAGCAGGGCTACCACGTCAAGTCCTACTGCTACCAGGACAGCCCGCGCCGGGCGCACTCCATCGCGGCCCAGGGCGGCATCAACGCGGCGAAGAACTACCGCAACGACGGTGACTCCGTGCACCGGCTCTTCTACGACACCGTCAAGGGCGGCGACTTCCGCTCCCGGGAGTCGAACGTGCACCGCCTCGCCGAGGTGTCGGTGAACATCATCGACCAGTGCGTCGCCCAGGGCGTGCCGTTCGCCCGCGAGTACGGCGGCCTGCTCGACACCCGCTCCTTCGGCGGCGCCCAGGTGCAGCGCACCTTCTACGCCCGGGGCCAGACGGGCCAGCAGTTGCTGCTCGGCGCGTACCAGGCCCTGGAGCGGCAGATCGGCCTCGGCAACGTCGAGATGAACGCCCGGCACGAGATGCTGGAGCTGGTCCTCGTCGACGGCAAGGCCCGCGGCATCGTCGTCCGGGACCTGGTCACCGGCGAGATCAGCACCGAGATGGCCGACGCCGTGGTGCTCGCCTCCGGCGGCTACGGCAACGTCTTCTACCTCTCCACCAACGCCAAGGGCTGCAACGTCACCGCCACCTGGCGGGCACACCGCAAGGGCGCGTACTTCGCCAACCCCTGCTACACGCAGATCCACCCGACCTGCATCCCGGTCTCCGGCGACCACCAGTCGAAGCTGACCCTGATGAGCGAGTCGCTGCGCAACGACGGCCGGGTCTGGGTGCCGAAGACCAAGGGCGACGACCGCAGCCCCAAGGACATCCCCGAGGACGAACGGGACTACTACCTGGAGCGGATCTACCCCTCCTTCGGCAACCTGGTCCCCCGCGACATCGCCTCCCGCGCCGCGAAGAACGTCTGCGACGAGGGGCGCGGCGTCGGCCCGACCAAGCTCGGCGTCTACCTCGACTTCGCCGACGCCATCGGCCGGCTCGGCCGTAAGGCCATCGAGGCCAAGTACGGCAACCTCTTCGAGATGTACGAGCGGATCACCGGCGAGGACCCGTACGAGGTGCCGATGCGGATCTACCCCGCCGTGCACTACACGATGGGCGGCCTGTGGGTCGACTACGACCTCCAGTCGAACATCCCCGGCCTGTTCGTGATCGGCGAGGCCAACTTCTCCGACCACGGCGCGAACCGGCTCGGCGCCTCGGCGCTGATGCAGGGCCTCGCCGACGGCTACTTCGTGCTGCCCACCACCATCGCCAACTACCTGGCCGGCGGCGGGTTGGAGAAGGTCGACGCCAGCCACCCGGCGGCGGTCGAGGCCCGCACCGACGTCGAGAACCGCGTCCAGCGGCTGCTGGCGGTGAACGGCGACCGGACCGTGGACTCGTTCCACCGGGAGCTGGGCCAGATCATGTGGGAACACTGCGGCATGGAGCGCAGCGAGGCCGGGCTGCGCAAGGCCATCGACGAGATCCGTGCCCTGCGCGAGCAGTTCTGGCAGCGGGTCAAGGTGTCCGGCACCGGCGAGGAGCTCAACCAGTCGCTGGAGAAGGCCGGCCGGGTCGCCGACTTCTTCGAGCTGGCCGAGCTGATGTGCATCGACGCCCTGCACCGCGAGGAGTCCTGCGGCGGCCACTTCCGGGCCGAGCACCAGACCCCCGACGGTGAGGCGCAGCGCGACGACGACCGGTTCGCGTACGTGGCGGCCTGGGAGTTCACCGCCACCGGTGAGCCGTCGGTGCTGCACAAGGAAGACCTGAAGTTCGAATACGTCCACCCCACGCAGCGGAGTTACAAGTGAACCTGACCCTGCGCATCTGGCGCCAGAAGGGCCCTGAGGACAAGGGTCGGATGGTGACCTACCCGGTCGACGACGTGTCCCCGGACATGTCGTTCCTGGAGATGCTCGACGTGCTCAACGAGCGGCTCATCCTCGCCGGCGAGGACCCGGTCGCGTTCGACCACGACTGCCGCGAGGGCATCTGCGGCATGTGCGGCCTGATGATCAATGGCGACGCGCACGGGCCGCAGCGCGGCACCACGGCCTGCCAGCTGCACATGCGGCAGTTCACCGACGGCGAGACGATCGACATCGAGCCGTGGCGGGCCAGCGCCTTCCCGGTCATCAAGGACCTGGTGGTCAACCGGGGCGCCTTCGACAAGATCATCGCTGCGGGTGGTTACATCACCGCGCCGACCGGCAGCGCGCCCGAGGCACACTCCACTCCGGTGGCCAAGGCCAACGCCGACGCCGCCTTCGAGTCGGCGGCCTGCATCGGCTGCGGCGCGTGCGTGGCAGCCTGCCCGAACGGCTCCGGCATGCTCTTCACCGCCGCGAAGCTCACCCAGCTCTCCCTGCTGCCGCAGGGGCAGCCGGAGCGCTACACCCGGGTCATCGGCATGGTCGACGCGCACGACGAGGCCGGTTTCGGCGGCTGCACCAACGCCGGCGAGTGCACCCCGGCCTGCCCGAAGGGCATCCCGCTGAACACCATCGGCCGCCTCAACCGCGACTACCTCGCGGCCACCACCAAGGGAGCCGGCAACACCCCCGGCTCCTGAGGCACCGCCACCTGGACCGCCGTACCCCTTTCCGGGGTACGGCGGTCTGGCGTTTGGTCGCACGTGCCGATCCTGCGTGATCCACTCGGGTTTCACGAAGTCGGGCTGTCACAGCGCGTCGGATACCGCGACTTCAAGGAACGCGAGTCGATCGAGCCCGGTTCAAGTGCCCGACCCCGGGTAGCAGTCTCTCCAGACCGCGTGAGAAGGGACGAGGGACATGAAGGCACTGACCTGGCAGGGCAAGCGGGACGTACGGGTCGAGGAGGTGCCGGATCCCCGGATCGAGGAGCCGACCGACGCGATCGTGAAAATAACGTCGACCGCTATCTGCGGTTCCGACCTGCACCTGTACGAGGTGCTCGGGCCGTACCTGAAGCCCGGTGACGTCCTGGGCCACGAGCCGATGGGCATCGTCCAGGAGGTCGGGTCGGAGGTGACCGGCATCAAGCCGGGCGACCGGGTGGTGGTGCCGTTCAACATCTCCTGCGGGAGCTGCTGGATGTGCCAACGCCAGCTCTACGCCCAGTGCGAGACCACCCAGGTCACCAGCGAGGGCAAGGGCGCCGCGCTGTTCGGTTACACCTCGCTCTACGGTTCGGTGCCCGGAGGGCAGGCCGAGTACCTGCGCGTCCCGCAGGCCCACTTCGGCCCGATCGTCGTCCCGCCGACCGGCGCCGACGAGCGCTACCTCTACCTGTCCGACATCCTGCCCACCGCCTGGCAGGCCGTGAAGTACGCGGACACCCCGGCCGGCGGCACCCTGGCCGTCTTCGGGCTGGGCCCGGTCGGGCAGTTCTGCGCCCGGATCGGCCGCCACCTCGGCGCCGGCCGGGTGATCGGGCTGGACCTGGTGCCCGAGCGGCTGGAGCTGGCCCGCCGGCACGGCATCGAGGTGCTCGACGTCCGTGAACTGTCAGACGTGCCGGGCGCGCTCATCGACCTGGTCGACGGGCGCGGCCCGGACGCGGTGATCGACGCGGTCGGGATGGAGGCGCACGGTTCCCCGGGCGGCAAGCTGGCCCACGCCGCCGTCGGGCTGCTGCCGGACAAGCTGGCCCAGACGATGACCGACCGGGTCGGCATGGACCGGCTGTCCGTCCTGCACGCCGCGCTCAAGGCGGTGCGCCGTGGTGGCACCGTGTCGCTGTCCGGCGTGTACGGCGGTGAGGCGGACCCGATGCCGCTGATGGAGATGTTCGACCGGGGCGTCCAACTGCGGATGGGGCAGTGTCACGTGCGCCGGTGGACCGACGAGATCCTGCCACTGCTCGCCGGTGACGACGACCCGCTGGGTGTGGAGGACCTGCGTACCCACCGGGTGCCGCTGGCCCGCGCTCCGCAGGCGTACGAGATGTTCCAGAAGAAGGAGGACGGCTGCATCAAGGTCGTGCTCGAACCGTGAGTCGGGTGGTGGTGGTCGTTGGCTCGGCTGAACCGTTCGGGACTGTTCGGGACTGTTCGGGAGGGCACTGTGGATCGATCAACTCGCCTAGGGTGGTGGGCCGGCAAGCGCTCTGGCGCACCACGATGGGGGAGACGGTTGACCATACGACTGAACCGCAGAACAGCACTCGGATTGGGCACGGTGGCCACCGCCGGCACGGTGCTCGGCGTCGCAGCTCCGGCAAGCGCCGCCCAGAGCGCCGGGGCCACACCGACCACGCCCGCCCGGGCCGCCCTCCGGGTCGCCTCGGTTTTCACCACGCACAGCACCGAGGCCGGTGGCAACTGGCAGGCGTACGTCAGCGTGGCCGGACCGGCCGGCGCGCCGGTGGTCGCTGTGGCGGCCGACCCGGACCGGCGGATCGAGGCGTACAGCGTCAACAAGATCGCGGTTGCCACCGCTGTGCTCGACAAGGTCGACCGAGGGCTGCTCACCCTGGACCAGCAGGTGGAGGTGAGCGCGGCGATCGTCGTGCCGGGCGGTGACGGCATCTTCAGCCTGGACGGCGCGTACCCCAGCACCGTGACCCTCGGGCACGTGCTGGCCAACCTGCTGACCGTCTCGGACGACACCGCGGTACGACTGTGCGGGCTGGTCGCCCCGGCGGCCGAGATCAATTCCATCCTGGTCGCCAAGGGTTTCCCGAACACCCAGGTCGAGCCGGTCGCCAACCCGAACCGGTTCTTCCTCGGCACGAGCACCCCGCGCGAGACGCACGACCTGCTGCGCGCCCTGGTCGGCGGCACGCTGCTCTCCCCCGCCTCGACGACGTACCTGCTGGGCATCCTGCGGTCGCCGGTGGCGTTCACCGACGGCATCCGGCGCACCATGTCCTCCGACGGGCGGGCGCGCATCGCCACCAAGGCCGGCTGGTACGCCGACGCCCGGCACGAGGCCGGCGTGATCTTCGACCACTCCGGCGCGGCGGTGCTCACCTATGCGCTCTTCGCCGACGGGCAGGCCAACCCGGAGGACTTCGGCGCCACCCACCCGGCGGTGCAGGCCCGCGCCGCCATGGGCCCCAAGTTCCTGGCCGCGGTGGATCGGATCGCGGGCACGGGCACCACGTTCCGGGTCACCGCCCAGCGTCCCAGCAACGGCGGCTAGGGCACACCCCGCACCGTCCCGGGTCGGTCGCCGTTGCCGGCGACCGGCCCGGCGTGGCGACCGCCGAGGCACGCCTTGGCGGGGGTGACTACCGTGTAGGGCTGACACGTCGGAGGGACGGCAATGGCACAAGCGCGGAGCACGGACGTGGAACGGTCGCTCGGGCGGCGGATGCGGGGCGCGGCGGGCCTGGCCGCGCTGGCCGGGCTGGCCTGGGTCGCCCGGGACGTGCCGGCGGCCCTCGGTGGCCGGCTCAGCGGAGCCCGGGCCGAACGGGCGGCCCGCTCGGCCCAGTTCCGCGAGGGCACCTTCCACAACCGGGCCGGCACCCGCACCATGGTCGCCGAGCCGGGGCGCAACGTGCTCCGCGAGCTGATCTTCGGCAAGCAGAAGCGGCGACCCACCGCGCCCGTGCCGCTGGTGCGGCCCAGCGCGCCGGAGGCCGCCGACACCGCCGACGAGCTCAACATCGTCTGGTACGGCCACGCCTCGACGCTCATCGAGATCGAGGGTCGGCGGGTGCTGCTCGACCCGGTCTGGAGCGACCGCTGCTCACCGTCGGGCATGGTCGGCCCGCGGCGACTGCACGAGCCACCGGTACGCCTCGACGAGCTGCCCCCGCTGGACGCCATCCTCATCTCCCACGACCACTACGACCACCTCGACATGGCCACCGTGCGAGCGCTGGTGGCCGGGCAGTCCGCGCCGTTCCTGGTGCCGCTCGGCGTGGGCGCGCACCTGGACCGCTGGGGCGTACCCGCCGAGCGGATCATCGAGCTGGACTGGTCCGAGTCGCACCAGGTCGCCGGGCTGGAGATCACCGCCACCGCCGCCCAGCACTTCTCCGGTCGCGGGTTGCGCCGCGACGGCACGCTCTGGAGCTCCTGGGTGGTGGCCGGAGCGCGCCGCAAGGTCTTCTACACCGGTGACTCCGGCTACTTCGACGGGTACGCGGAGATCGGCGCCGAACACGGGCCGTTCGACGTGACGCTCATGCAGATCGGCGCGTACGACCACGCCTGGCCGACGATCCACATGTTCCCGGAGGAGGCCGTCACCGCCCACCTCGACCTGCGCGGTGGCCTGTTCGTCCCGGTGCACTGGGCGACGTTCAACCTGGCCCTGCACGACTGGTCCGAGCCGGTCGACCGGCTGTGGGCCGAGGCGAAGGCCCGCGACGTGCGGCTCGCCGTGCCCCGCCCGGGTGAGCGGGTGGTGGTCGACGAGCCGCCCGCCGTCGACGGGTGGTGGCAGTCGGTCGCCTGAGCGGTAGGCCGCTCACAGCACGAACGCGTCGGTCCAGAGCGCGCCGGACCGGCCGGACAGCGCGTCCAGCATGGCCACCGCCTGACCGTCGGTGAGCTGCGCGACGAAGTCCACGATGGCCCGGCCCCGGGCCCGACCGATCCGGTCCGGGGTACGCGGGTGCAGCTCCGCCTCGGCCAACTCGACCAGGTCGTGCAGCCGGCGGGGCAACCGGGACTCCTCCTCCGGGTCGAGCAGCCACTCCCAGAGCGCCTCGACCAGGGTGCCCAGCAGTCGGGCCTGACCGCGCTGGTGCAGGGCGAGATCCGGGCGGGCCAGCACGAACCGGTGGTGGACGAACTTGAGCACCTGGACCTCGTGCCACTGCGCGCAACCCAGCAGCACGTACCCGGAGCGCACCGACGGCTGGTCGGTCACCGTGATCGCCTCGACGAAGCGGGTGGACCAGCGGGCGGAGAACCGCGCCACGTACTGCTCGGCCTCGATCGAGCCGTCGAACGGCATCGCCAGCAGCCCGTCCACCAGTTCCTCACGGACGTGCTCGACGGCGGCGGCGAACGCGTCGTCGTCGGCGATCCAGGCGTCCTTGCGGTGCAACTGGCGACGTAGCCGCTCGATGGCCGCGCCGGGTCGTCGCGCCGCAGTGGCCAGCGCCGCGTCGGTGATCGCCCGGAGCTGCCCGCTCTCGCGCTGCCAGGCCATCAGCTCGGCGGAGACCGACCCCTGCTGGAGTACGCCGACCCGGTAGAAGTCCTCCACGTCGTGGATGGCGTACGCGATGTCGTCGGCGGTGTCCATGACCGACGCCTCCACGGTCTGCTGCCAGTCCGGGATGCGAGAGGCGAACGGCTCCCGCGCCTGCCGCAGGTCGTCCAGTTCGGTGCGGTACGCGCCGAACTTGGACGAGCCGCTCTCCGGGTCGTCCGGCGGCGGGGTCGCTCCGCGCGGCGGTGGGACCATCGTGCGTGGGTGCGGATCGGGGTGGTCCAGCCGGGTCCACGGGTACTTCAACATCGCCGCGCGGACCGCCGCGGTCAGGTCCAACCCGGTGGTGGCGGCGCCCCGGATCTCGGTGCTGGTGACGATCCGGTACGACTGCGCGTTGCCCTCGAAACCGTCGGAGAGGCCGAGGCGTTGACGGGCCAGCCGGTCCAGCACCCGCTCCCCCAGGTGCCCGAACGGCGGGTGGCCGAGGTCGTGGGCGAGCGCGGCGGCCTCCACCACGTCGGCGTCGCAGCCGCCGAGCTTGTCCAGCAGGTCACGCGAACGCTCGTCGGCCGTCAGCCGCTCGGCGATCGACCGGCCCACCTGGGCGACCTTCAGGCTGTGGGTGAGCCGGTTGTGCACAAGCAGGCCGGAACCGACCGGGCTGATGACCTGGGTGACCCCGCCGAGGCGGGCGAAGAACGGCGAGCCCACGATCCGGTCCCGGTCGGCGCGGAACGGGTTGGCGGCGAGGTCGCCGAGGGCGCGGGCGCTGCCGCCGAAGAGTCGACGGGCGCGCGGCTCCGCAGGTGTTTCCATGATCGCCACGCTAGCGCAGGCCCGGCGGGGCCGTCCGGGGGTCGCCCGGCCGGGCGCGGCGGTTCAGCCCCGTCGGGCGGGACGGGTCAACTCGGCCGGGCGCGACGACAGCGCACCGGGCCGCCCGGCACAATGCAGGGCGGTACCCGCTCTGTGAAGGCGGATCGAGTCGAAGGCGGATCGAGATCGTGACCCAGTCTGTTCATCAGCGGATCGCCGACGAGCTCGGCGTGGCCGAGCGTCAGGTGCGGGCGGCCGTGGAGCTGCTCGACGGCGGCGCCACCGTGCCGTTCATCGCCCGTTACCGCAAGGAGGCCACCGGCCTGCTCGACGACACCCAGCTACGCACCCTGGAGGAGCGGCTGCGCTATCTGCGCGAGCTGGACGAGCGGCGGGCTGCGGTGCTGGAGTCGATCCGCGGCCAGGGCAAGCTGGACGAGGCCCTCGAGGCGCAGATCATGGCCGCCGACTCGAAGTCCCGGCTGGAGGACATCTACCTGCCGTTCAAGCCGAAGCGGCGAACCCGGGCGCAGATCGCCCGGGAGGCCGGGCTCGCGCCGCTGGCCGAGTCGCTGCTGGCCGACCCCACCCAGGACCCACGGGCCACCGCCGCCGCCTTCGTCGATGAGGAGAAGGGCGTCGCCGACGCCGCCGCCGCGCTGGAGGGCGCCCGCGCCATCCTGATCGAGACGTTCGCCGAGGACGCCGACCTGATCGGCACGCTGCGCGAGCAGATGTGGTCGCGGGGCCGTCTGGTCTCCCGGGTACGCGAGGGCCAGGAGGCCGCCGGCGCCAAGTTCGCCGACTACTTCGACTTCTCCGAGCCGTACCCGAAGCTGCCCTCGCACCGGATCCTGGCCATGTTCCGGGGCGAGAAGGAGGGCGTGCTCGACCTGACCATGGAGCCGGACGAGGCCGGCGAGGCGGACGCCGTGCCGACCGGCCCGACCCGGTACGAGGCGGCGATCGCCGGCCGGTTCGGGGTGTCCGACGCGGGCCGCCCCGCCGACCGCTGGCTGGCCGACACGGTCCGCTGGGCGTGGCGTACCCGGATCCTCATCCACCTCGGCGCGGACCTGCGGATGCGGCTGTGGCAGGCGGCCGAGGAGGAGGCGGTACGCGTCTTCGCCACCAACCTTCGTGACCTGCTGCTGGCCGCCCCGGCCGGCACCCGGCCCACCATGGGCCTGGACCCGGGTCTGCGGACCGGCGTGAAGGTGGCCGTGGTGGACGCCACCGGCAAGGTGCTCGCCACCGACACCATCTACCCGCACGAGCCACGGCGGCAGTGGGACGCGTCGGTCGAGACCCTCGCCCGGCTGGCCGGGGCGCACGGGGTGGAGCTGATCGCGATCGGCAACGGCACCGCCTCGCGGGAGACCGACAAGTTGGCCGCTGACCTGATCAAGCGGCATCCGCAGCTCAATCTCACCAAGGTGATGGTCTCCGAGGCCGGCGCCTCGGTCTACTCCGCCTCCGCGTACGCCTCGCAGGAGCTGCCGGGGATGGACGTGTCGCTGCGCGGGGCGGTGTCCATCGCCCGACGGCTCCAGGACCCGCTCGCCGAGCTGGTCAAGATCGATCCACGGTCCATCGGGGTCGGCCAGTACCAGCACGACCTGTCCGAGGTGAAGTTGTCCCGGTCGCTGGACGCCGTGGTGGAGGACTGCGTCAACGCGGTCGGGGTGGACGTCAACACCGCCTCCGCGCCGCTGCTGACCCGGGTCTCCGGGATCGGCGCGGGCCTGGCCGAGAACATCGTGCTGCACCGGGACGCCAACGGGCCGTTCCGGTCGCGTACCGAGTTGAAGAAGGTGGCGCGGCTCGGGCCGAAGGCGTTCGAGCAGTGCGCCGGCTTCCTGCGCATCCCCGACGGCGACGACCCGTTGGACTCCTCGAGCGTGCACCCCGAGGCGTACCCGGTGGTACGCCGGATCCTCGCCAGCACCGGTCAGGACCTGCGCTCGGTGATCGGTAGGAGCGCGATCCTGCGCGGGCTGCGGGCCACCGACTTCGTCGACGACCGGTTCGGCCTGCCCACCGTCACCGACATCCTCGCCGAGCTGGAGAAGCCGGGCCGCGATCCCCGCCCGGAGTTCCGCACCGCCACCTTCGTCGAGGGGGTGGAGAAGATCAGTGACCTGACGTCGGGCATGGTGCTGGAGGGTGTGGTCACCAACGTGGCCGCGTTCGGCGCCTTTGTGGACGTCGGGGTGCACCAGGATGGTCTGGTGCACGTGTCGGCGATGTCCCGGACCTTCGTGAAGGACCCCCGCGAGGTGGTCAAGTCCGGCGACGTGGTCAAGGTCAGGGTGCTCGACGTGGACGTACCCCGTAAGCGGATCTCGTTGACCCTGCGCCTGGAGGACGAGCCGGCCACCGCTGGTGGTGGTGGTCGGACGAGCCAGGAGGGGCGCGGCGGCCCGGCGCAGCGCGGACCGCAGGGTGGACGCGGCGGCCAGGACGGTCGCGGCGGGTCCGGCGGCCAGGGCGGGTCCGGCGGTCGCGGCGGCCAGGGCGGGTCCGGCGGGCAGAGCGGGCGCGGTGGGCAAGGCGGGCGCGGCGGCCAGGGCGCGCGGGGCGGCGGGCAGCAGCGGCAGGGCGGCCCGGCGCCGGCCAATGACGCGATGGCGGAGGCTCTGCGCCGCGCCGGACTGGCCTGATCCCCTCGGCCGGCTCGAGGAGGCGCCAGGGACGCCCAGCCGGGGCGGTCGTCCTCGGCGCCTCCCCCGGCCTCGGACGCGCAGCGACCGACTCGTCGGGCCATTGGTGGGCACTGTAGAGCTGCCCCATTCGTGGGGCGGGGCCGGCCACCGAAACGCCCGAGAGCCGCCGCCCCACGCGCGCAACAGCCCAGCGGTTTCGGGGTAGATCTTGGACAGTTTTCGTTCTCGCAGCCCGCCGCGCGGCCGGAAACTGTCCAAGATCTGGAGTTGTCGGCCGTTGCAGGCGGGCCGTCCCAGATCTGGGGCAGCTCGACAGGGGCGTTCGAAGGTTGGGTTTCCGAACGCGGCCATCCGTGCCCGTGTCAGCCGGCGACGACGGGCGGGGCGGGCGGCGAGCGCGGCGGGCGGCGGGCGCGGCAGGCGCGGCGGGCGGAAAATCGGGTCGCGTGTCCGCGGGGTTGTGGGTGATGATCTCGCGGTGCGGATGCATGCCGACCAGGTGGACGTGAGCGCGGACGTGGTCGCCGCGTTGGTGGCCGAACAGTTTCCGCGCTGGCGGGGGCTGCCGGTGCGCCCCCTCCGTTCGGCCGGCACCGTGAACGCCCTGTTCCGGCTCGGCACGGAATTCGTGCTGCGGTTTCCGCTGCGACCCTCCGCCGATCCCATGTTGCGCGACACGCTGCGGCGGGAGCAGGAACACGCCGTGCTGCTCGCGGCGCACCTGCCGGTCGCGGTGCCCGAACCGCTCGCCCTCGGTGCACCTGGCGACGGGTACCCGGGGTCGTGGACGGCGTACCGGTTCATCCCCGGGGAGACGGCCCAGCCCGACCGGATCGACGACCCGGACGCCTTCGCCCGAGACCTGGCCGCTGTCGTGGTCGCCCTGCACGGCATCGACACCGGCGGGCGGTCGTGGCCGGGGTTCGGTCGGGGCGGGCCACTGGCGGACCAGGATGCCGACGTACGCGCCGCCCTCGCCCTCAGCGGCGAACTCACCGACACCGCCGCGCTTGCCGAGGTGTGGGACCGGTGCCGGAACGCGCGCCGGGACGACCCGGCCGACGTGTGGATCCACGCCGACCTGATGCCGGGCAACCTGCTGGTCCGCGACGGACGGCTGGCCGCGGTCATCGACCTGGAGTCGGTCAAGATCGGCGACCCCGCGGTGGATCTGATGCCGGCGTGGAACCTGTTGGACCCCGGGGCGCGGGAGACGTACCGGCGGGCGTTGGGCGTGGACGACGCCACCTGGGAGCGGGGCCGTGGCTGGGCCCTGGAGCAGGCGATCAACGCGCTGCCGTACTACGTCGACACCAACCCGGTGATGGCCGGCATCGCCCGGCACACCCTGCTGGCCGTACTCGACTGAGTCGGGTCGCGTACCGTCGGCTCGTGGGTGAGGGCGACGACCGCGACTGGCGGGAGCGGCAGCGGCGGGCGGTGCGGGCACACGCCGACGCGGACGCGCGGCGACGGGCCGCCGAGCAGGCCGAGGCGGCGGAGTTGGTGGCCTGGTTCGTGGCCGAGGCGACCCGTCGAGGGCTGCCCACCACCCGGCTGACGGCCCGGGGCTACGACGGACGGGGGCGCTACCGGACCAGGCTGACCGGCTGGTACGTCGACCGGGCCGGCACCCGCGCGGTGGACGTGGCCGGCCGGTTCCACCTGTTGACGGTGCCCGGCGGCGTGCGGGCCTGGCTGTTCGGCGTCGACCCGCAGCCCAGCCCGGCGCCGCTGGTCATCGGCGCGGGAGGCCGCGACGGCGAGTCGATCCCGTTGCGGACGCTGCTCACCCGGCTGCTGGACGGCGGGACCGGCGGGCCAGCTGCCACCACCACGCCTGCTGCACCACGAGAGTGAGCAGCCCGGCCAGGACGATCGCGCACAGGTTGATCACCAACTGGAGTGCCGAGCCGCCCGCCTCGTCCCACACCCCGTAGGCGGCGGCCACCGCCACGTTCGCCGCGGCCGGCACGGTGGTCACCGAGATCAGCACCCCGACCAGGCTGCCGGATTTCTTCGACGTCAACGACAGCATGCCGGCCACACCGGCGAGCAGGCCGACCACCCAGGACAACGCGTCCGGACGCCAGATGAAGTCGGTGAGCGGGCGCTCGGCGAGCAGCATCTCCCGGCTGACCAGGCCAGCGGCGGTAAGCGCCCACGTGCTGAGCACGGTCGCCACCATGGCCGTCAGGAAACCGACCGAGAGCGCCTGCACCGAGCGGCCGATCACGCCGAGCCGGCGGCGCAGCAGTGCCACGCAGAGCGCGGCGAGGGGGCCGAACTCCGGGCCGACCACCATCGCCCCGACGATGAGGATCGGCTGGTCCAGCAGCACACCGATGCCGGCGATCATGGTCGCCACCACGATCAGGACGAGGTAGGTGCCGGACAGTTCGGTCTGCTCGCCGGTCTTCGCGGCGATCTCGTCCCAGACCACCGCGTCCGCGCCGCTGCCGGGGGCCCGGCGGGCCGCCCGCTCGGCCGCGCGCGACAGGGTCAACTCCACGTCGTCGGCCGCGATGCCGCCGCTGGTGTCCACACCGATCCGCTGTAGACCCTGCAACACCTGGTCGGCGCTCTCCCGCACCACGTCGCAGAGGATGAGGTCGCCTTTCGGCTGCCGGGCGGCACCGGGCAGCACGGCCAGGTGCGTCACCCCCGCCGCCGCGGTGAGCAGGTCGACGACCTCGGCCGACCGGTCGGCCGGGGCAATCACCCTCAGGTGCAGCACTCGTTCTCCCTGGTGTGGACGTACCGCCGGCGGCCGGCAGCACTTTACCGGCCCCGGCCGGCGGACGGCCGAACGCGAAGCCCGAACGGGTGGATTCAGCTCACCAGCGGCGAAACCGCGCCCTGAGCCCCAAACCGGCCGTTACAACAGTTGTGGTCTTCCCTACCGTCCGATCGGAGGCGCCATCCGTGGATCTGATCCACCACCGTCCGCCCGTGGCCGCCCAGCTCCACGGAGTGCCCGGCACCCGGATGGACGGAAACCGATGACGCGGCCCTACGACATGGTCAAACGGGTCCTGGACGTGGCCCTGGCCGCCATCGGCCTGCTGCTCGCCACGCCGGTGCTCGCCGCGGTGGCGCTCGCCGTGCTTGTCACCATGGGTCGGCCCGTGCTGTTCCGGCAGGCCCGCCCGGGTCGGCACGGTCGACTGTTCCACCTGGTCAAGTTCCGTTCGATGACAGTCGGCGGCGCGGACGAGGCACCGGCCAACGACGCCGCCCGACTCACCGCCTTCGGCCGGTGGCTGCGGACGACAAGCCTCGACGAGCTGCCCCAACTGTGGAACGTGCTGCGCGGCGAGATGAGCCTGGTCGGGCCGCGCCCCCTGCTGCCGGCGTACCTGAGCCGCTACAGCCCGGAGCAGCTCCGCCGGCACGAGGTACGCCCCGGCATCACCGGTCTCCAGCAGGCGTACGGACGCAACGCGCTGAGCTGGGACGAGCGTTTCGCCCTCGACGTGCACTACGTGCGGCACCGCTCGCTCGTCCTGGACCTGCGGATCCTGCTGCGCACGGTACGCACCGTCCTGCTCCGGGAGGGGATCACCGCGGCCGGCGCGGCCACCGCCCACGAGTTCCTCGGCCCGGCCGAGCTGGCCACCGCCGGCGGTCGCGGGCCGGCAGAGGGCCGCCGGTGAGCCTGGACATCGTCGTCGTCGGCTGCGGTGGGCACGGCAGGGAGGTGCTCGGCATCGTCCGGGCCGTCAACGCCGCCGCCCGCGGCGGCCCGGTGTGGCGGGTACGGGGCTTCGTCGACGACCAGCCCAGCGAGGTCAACCTGAAGCGGGTGCAACGGCTGGAGGTGCCCTACCTCGGCGGCACCACCCGCCTGGGCGAGCAGCCCGCCGGCACACACCTGGCGCTGGGCATCGGGGATCCGGCCGCGCGGCGGTCGGTGGACCAGCGGCTGAGCGCGTACCGGCTGCCGGCGGCGGTGCTGGTGCACCCGGACGCCACCGTCGGCCCGGACACCGTCTACGGCGAGGGCCTGATCGTGTTTCCCGGCGCCCGGGTCACCACGAACGTCACGTTCGGTCGGCACGTGCACCTCAACCAGAACAGCGTGGTGGCGCACGACTGCACGGTGGGTGACCACGTGTCGGTCAACCCGTTGGGGGCGGTTTCCGGCGACTGCCACCTGGGCGACGGGGTGCTGATCGGGGCCGGTGCCGTGGTGTTGCAGGGGCTGCGGGTCGGCGCGGGGGCCACCGTCGGCGCGGGCGCCTGCGTGGTCCGGGACGTGCCCGCCGGCACGGTGGTCAAGGGAGTTCCGGCCCGGTGAGCGTGGGTCCCCGTGTGAGCCGGCCGCTCGGCGTCCGCCAGCTCCGGATCGCGGTGCTGGTCAAGACCAATACCGGCGGGATGTGGCTGCTGCCGCAGGTCGAGGAGTTGCGGCACCGGGGGCACGAGGTGACAGTCGTGCTGCCACGGGGAGCCGGCCGGCTCACCGACGAGTTGGAGCGCCGCGGCATCGACGTGCTCAGCTCCCCGTACGACTTCACCATGGGCCGGTACGCGCCGGTCGGGCTACTGCTGCTGCGCGCGCTGCTGCGCCGGCTCCGCCCGGACGTGGTGCAGTACCACCTGATCGCGTCGGCGTACGCGGTGCGACTGTCCACGCTGGGCCTGCCGGTACGCCGGGTGCACATGGTGGCGAACCCGGCGTACCTGGATTCCCGGTTGGTCCGCGCTGTGGAACGGTTGCTGTGGCGGCTGGACGACGTGCTGATCTGCGGCTGCCGGTACGCCTCGGCCCGGTACGGCGAGTTGGGATGCCCGCCGCAGCGTCGCCCGGTCGCGGTGTACGGGGTGGACACCGACGCGTTCAGCCCGGACGCCACCGGCCCGGACCAGCGGGCCAAACTCCGCGCCGAGTTGGGCATCGACCAGGGCGCGTTCCTGGCGGTGATGGTCGCGCACGTCTACCCACCGAAGCGGTTGATGCACTCGGGTCGGGGGGTCAAGGGGCACGACGTGCTGCTGGCCGCCTGGCGGACATTCCGCCGCCGGCACCCGGACGCGCACCTGCTGCTTGTCGGTGGTGGCTGGACGGCTGCCGGTGTGGACTACCGACGGCAGCTCGGTGAACGCTTCGGCGTCGCCGGCGACCCCGGGATCACCTGGGTGGAGTCGGTCGGAGACGTGCGGCCCTGTTACGCCGCCGCGGATGTCAGCGTCTCCCCGTCCCTCGGCGACGGCCCCGGCGCGGCGGTACAGGCTGGCGCGATGGGTGTGCCGAGCATCGTCAGCGCTGCCGGTGGTCTGCCCGAGGCGGTGACCGACCGCTCCGGCTGGGTCGTCCCGCCGGGTGATCCGGCGGCTCTGGTGCAGGCGCTCGACTCGGCGTACCAGGGTTGGGTCGCTGGTCGGCTCAGCCTGTGCGGCCGGTTGGCCCGCCGCCACATCCTGACGTCCTTCGACGACCTGCGGGCGGCGGCCGAGGTGGCGGACATCGTCGAGGACGTGGCGGGCCGGCGGCGGTGAGCACGCCGTCGGGCGGCCGGTGGCCGGTCCCGCCGGACCACCGACCGCCCACCCCTCAGTGCCGGATGCCGGCCCAGTCGTGGTGCCGGCGCACGGTGGAGAGGATGAAGTCGACCACCCGCCGGGAGGTGTCCGGCACCTGGTAGTCGGCCGGGCAGGGCACGCCGTCCGCGGCGACCTGTGCCACCGTCACCTCGACCGCCTCGACCACCCCCTGCGGGTCGAGACCGGTCATGATGATCCCGCCCGCGTCGAGCGCCTCGGGGCGTTCGATGGACTCGCGCAGGGTCACCGCGGGGAAGCCGAGGATGGCGGCTTCCTCACTTATCGTCCCGCTGTCGGAGAGGGTGCAGAACGCCTTCGTCTGCAGGTGCACGTAGTCGAGCAGACCGAACGGGTCGTGGAAGGCGATGCCGTCCAACGCGGTGGCGTCCGGGGCGAGTGCCTCCAGCCGCTTGCGGGTGCGCGGGTGGGTGGAGACCAGCACCGGGTAGCCCCAGCGGTCGCGGACCGCCACCAGGCAGTCAAGCAGCCGCCGCAGCCGGTCGGGCCGGTCCACGTTCTCCTCCCGGTGCGCGCTGACCAGGAAGTACCGGCCTTCGTCCAGCTCCAGTTGCGCGAGGATGGTCGAGCTGGCGATCGGGGCCCGGTAGTGCTCCAGCACCTCCCGCATCGGCGAGCCGGTGTGCAGGATCCGGCGCGGGTGCAGGCCCTCGGCGAGCAGGTTACGCCTGGCGTGTTCGGTGTAGACCAGGTTGAAGTCGGCGACGTGGTCGACAAGTCGCCGGTTCGTCTCCTCCGGCACGTTGAGGTCGAAGCAGCGGTTGCCGGCCTCCATGTGGTAGACCGGCACCCGCATCCGCCGGGCCATCAGCGCCGCGATGCAACTGTTGGTGTCGCCGAGCACCAGCAGCGCGTCGGGCCGCAGTTCGGCGATCGCCGCCTCCATGCCGACCAGGACGCCGCCGAGCACCCGGCCCAACGAGGTGGTGTCCACGCGCAGGAACCGGTCCGGTTCGCGGAGTCGCAGCTCGCTGAAGAACACGTCGGAGAGGGTGCTGTCCCAGTTCTGCCCGGTGTGCACAAGCACGTGGTCGACCGTGTCGTCCAACCGGCTGAGCACCCGGGACAGTCGGATGATCTCGGGACGGGTGCCGACGACCGTCATCACAGTGGTCATGTGGTCTCCCTCCGCCTGTCGCTCACCGGGCGCCCACCGGCACCCGGTGTTCGTCGCCGACCGGCTCCGGCCACGTGTCGGGCCGTTCCGGGTCGAACAGCTCGTTGGTCCAGAAGAGGGTCAGCAGCTCGTCCGGGCCGGTGTTGGTGATGTTGTGCGCCCACATGGTCGGCATGTCGACGACCACAGGTTGGTCACCGCTCACCGGAAACCGGACGACGTCGGTGTCGCCGACGCGGCGCAGGCTGATCTCGGCGGTGCCGCGCAGCACCACGAACCGCTCCACCTTGGCGAGGTGGAAGTGCTCACCCCTGGTGATCCCGGGTCGGGTGGTGGAGCAGAAGGTCTGTCCCGCTCCCCCGTGCGCCTTGACCGTCTCGACAAGCTCTCCCCGGGCGTCGGCCCGGCTGGGCAGGGCCAACGGGTAGTGCGCCGGGAAGCAGTGCGACCGGTAGGTGTTGAACAGCCGCACGTCGTGCCGGTCGCGCAGCGGCGGGATCTCGCCGGTGCGGTAGATGCCGGCGTACGAGGCGAGCTGGTCGGCGAGGTCGCGGACCCCGATCCGCAGTGCCGGCAGCGCCGGGTCCCAGGAGCCGCCCGCCGCGACGCCGGCCAGCCGGGCGGCGGCGTCGGTGACGTGCACCAGGTCCAGTTGCCGGTCGGCGTGCACCTCCGGCTGGCCGCCCTCGGCGAGGACCCGGCAGAAGGTGGCGACGGCCGAGTTGTACCAGGGTCGGCCGTGCTCGCCGTACAGGTTGGGCAGCAGCACGTCGTCCACTGACACACCGGTCTCGGCGAGGATGCCGGCGGCGGTGGCCTTGGCGTCGCCGTAGGGGGTGCCGTTGCCGGCCTGCACCGAGTTGGCGAAGACCACCTGGGCGGGCGGGTCCGGGCAGGCCCGCAGGCCGTTGGCGAGCTGGGCGGCGAGCTGGACGTTGCCGGCGGCCACGTCGGCGGGCTCACCCCGGTTGACCCCGGCCAGGTGCAGCACCCGGTCCACCCCGGCGATCTTGCGGGCGACCACCGCCGGGTCGGCCAGATCGGTACGGGTCAGCACGGCCGGTTCGGACCAGCCGAGCGCGCGCAGCAGCACCCGCACGTGCCAGCCGAGGAAACCGCCGGCGCCGGTGACGGCGACGCTCAGCACGCCAGCACCGGGTCCCGCAGCGCCAGCTCCGCCCGGATCTCGGGCAGCGACTTGAGCAGGCGCACCACGTCGGGTACGCCGAGTCGGGTGGCGTTCGCCGAGTTGAAGTCCTCGCCGGGTCGCTCGCCCAGCTCTCCCTCGGAGATGTAGAGCGCGTAGTTGAGGTCCCGCGCGTCCAGCGGCACCCGGTAGAAGTCGCCGAAGTCGTCGGCCTGGGCCAGCTCCTCCCGGCTCGCGAGGGTCTCGTGCGACTTCTCGCTGTGCCGTACGCCGATGATGTCCAGCTTGAACGGCACGTCGAACAACTGGCAGACGGCTTCGGCGAGGTCGCTGATCGTGCAGGCGGCGGCCTTGCGGATGAACACGTCGCCGGGGCGGGCGTGGTGGAAGGCATGCTCGACCAGGTCGACCGAGTCGGCGAGTGACATCAGGAAGCGGGTCATGGCCGGGTCGGTGACGGTGGGCGCGCGGCCGGCCTTGATCTGCTCGATGAAGAGCGGGATCACCGAGCCGCGCGAGTACATCACGTTGCCGTAGCGGACGCAGGAGACGGTGGTGGCGCTGTTCGGGTTGTTCCGGGCGTACGCCTGGGCGACCTTCTCCATCAACGCCTTGCTCATGCCCATCGCGTTGACCGGGTAGACGGCCTTGTCGGTGCTGAGCACGACGACCGAGCTGACGCCGTTGTGCGCGGCGGCCTCGACCACGTTGCCGCTGCCGAGGATGTTGGTGCGCACGGCTTCCAGGGGGAAGAACTCGCAGGACGGCACCTGCTTGAGCGCCGCCGCGTGGAAGACGAAGTCGACGCCCCGCGTGGCCCGCAGCACCGTGTCGATGTCACGGACGTCGCCGACGTGGTAGCGCATCCGCTCGTCACCGATGGAGCGCCGCATGGCGTCCTGCTTGGCCTCGTCCCGGCTGAGGATCCGCACCTCGGCGACGTCCCGGTCGAGTAGCCGTCGCGCCATGGTCTGTCCAAAGGATCCGGTCCCGCCGGTGATCAGCACCCGGCGGCCCGCGGTCATCACGCTCATTGGTTCTCCCGTTCGTCACCCGACGGGCGGGTCTCACCCGTCGACCCGGCGCGGCACAGCGCTGCGCGCTGCGGCGCGGGCGCCGGTCTCCGGCGGTCAGGCGGAAGCCCGCCGGATGCGGCACCCGGGTCAACGAGAGGCCCCAGCAGCAGATACGCGTTTGGGCGGCAAACGGGCCAAACGAGCTATAGGGCGCGCGGACAGCATGTCGGTCTATGCGAGGATTTATTCGATTCGCAGTGCTCCACCTGGTGGAAGGGTGCCGCACCCCTGGACGGGCGGGGGGCGCGCACGTGGCCGGCCATCCAGGACACCGTGCGCTCCAGGCCGGTGCGCAGCGGCACCGGCCGCACCGCGGGGAACAACTCCCGCAGGCGGGTGCAGTCGGCCTGCGAGTCCCGCACGTCACCCGGTCGCGGCGCCTCGTGGGCCACGGGCAGCGGACGGCCCATGATGTCCTCCAGCTCGGCGATCATGTCGAGCAGGGAGATCCGCGCGCCGAAGGCCAGGTTCACCACGTCGGTGGTGGACACCCGACGGACCACCGCGTCGACGATCACCGAGGTGACGCTGCCGACGAAGGTGAAGTCGCGGGTCTGCCGGCCGTCGCCGTGCACGCGCAGCGGCTCACCGGTGAGCGCGGCGGTCACGAAGCGGGGCAGCACCGCCGCGTACGCGTGGTGCGTCGCCTGCCGTGGGCCGTAGACGTTGAAGAGGCGGAACGGCAGCACGCCCAGGCCGTAGCAGGTGGCGTAGGCGAGGGCGTACGCCTCGGCGGCCAGCTTGGAGACCGCGTACGGGGACACCGGGACGGGACGCAGCCCCTCGTCGCGGGGCAGCACCGGGTTCATGCCGTAGACCGACGACGAGGACGAGAGGATCACCTGCTGGACGTGGTGCCGGCGGGCGGCCTCCAGCACCATCAACGTCCCGGTGGCGTTGACGTGGTGGCTGGGCAGCGGCCGGTCGATGGAGCGCGGCACCGAGCCGAGAGCGCCCAGGTGCACCACGCTGGCCGCGCCGGCGAACGTCTCGTCCAGCAGATCCGGGTCGAGCACGGTGCCCAGGCGCAGCCGGACGGGCTGGTCGTGCAGGTTGTCCAACCGGCCGGTGGAGAGGTCGTCGACGACCACGACGTCGGTCACCTGGGGTGCCTCGTCGAGCGCCCGTACCAGGTTGGCGCCGATGAATCCCGCGCCACCGGTCACGACTACCTTCAACGCGTCTCCCGTCGGACTCGGCCCCAGGCGGCCACCAGTGTGACAACGAGTGCTCTTCTCGCACGTCACGCGAAGCTGACCCCGTTCCGCGTGTCCTTCGATCCCTTCCGTCAGTTGTCCGCCCCAGGTGGGCGAGTTGCCGTCGACGGGAGTGCCGGGCGCATGCGAATCGGACTGATCAGCCAGTGGTACCCGCCGGAGAGCGCCTTCGTGCCGGGTCAACTGGCTACGGAGTTGGCCCGCCGCGGCCACGAGGTGCGGGTGCTGACGACCTTTCCCAGCCTGCCTCTCGGTCGGACCTACCCGGGTTGGCAGCAGCGCTGGCACCACCGGGCCACCGATCGCGGGGTGACCGTTCGCCGGGTGCCCGCGTACCCGAGCCACGACCGTTCCGGCCTGCGCCGGGCGGCGAGCTACCTCTCCTTCGCCACCACCAGCACCCTGGCCGCCCCGCGCCACCTGCGCGGCGTCGACGCGCTCTACGTCTACCACCCGCCGCCCACCGCGTACGCCGCCGCCGGTCTGCTGCGGTTGCTGCGCGGCGTCCCGGCGGTCCTGCACGTGCAGGACCTGTGGCCGGAGTCGGTGTCGGCGTCCGGGATGGCCCCACCGGGGCTGGCCGGGCGGGCGATGGACCGGGTGCTGACCGGCACGATGCGCCGGATCTACCGGGCCTGCGACGGCATCGCGGTGATCGCGCCCGCCATGGCCGAACAGGTCATCGAGCGCGGTGTCGACCCGGGTGTGGTGCGTACCGTGTTCAACTGGACCGACGAGGCGATGTTCCGGCCGGTGGACGGCACCGACACGGCCCGAGCGACGATCGGTCACCGAGGGCGGACGACGGTGATGTTCGCCGGCAACCTGGGTTTGTTGCAGGGCGTCGACGTTGCCATCCGTGCCGCCGCCGCGGTGCCGGACGCGGTGGACCTGGTCTTCGTCGGCACCGGGTTGGGCGCGGAACAGGCCCGGCGTCTCGCCGACGAGCTGGGTGCGGACAACGTGCGGTTCGTCGGTCGGCGTCCGGCCGTCGAGATGGCCGAGCTGTACGCGGTCGCCGACTACCAGTTGGTCATGCTCCGCGACCTGCCCTGGCTACGCGGGACGGTTCCGTCGAAGTTGCAGGCCGCGCTGGCCTGCGGCGCCCCGGTGCTGATGTCGGCCGACGGCGACGCCGCCGGGTTGGTCGCCACCGGCGGGGCGGGTCTGGTCTGCCCGCCGGACGACTGGCGGGCGTTGGCCGACCAGTTCGCCGCCGCCGCCGCGGTGCCGGCCGAGCAGCGGCTCGCGATGGGCCGTCGGGGTCGCCAGCTCTACCTGGACCGGATGTCGTTGCGGGTCGGCGTCGACCAGATCGAGGACCTGCTCAGCAAGGCCGCGACGCGCGGGCGGGGTTGAGCGCCGCGCTGCTCGGGCAGCCCGGCCAGGAAGTCGCTCAGGCGGCGACCCTGGGTGGCCGGGTCGCGCGTCTCCCGCACGAAGCGGGCCCCGCCCGCCCCCAGCGCCCGGGCCTGCTCCGCCGGCAGCTCCAGCACCCGGCTGACGGCTGTCCGCAGCCCGGCGGCCGTGTCCGGCTCGGCGAAGGACAGCCACGGCGCGTACTCCGCTGGGATGCCGGGCAGTCGGGTGCTCACCACCGGCACCCCGGCGGCGAGATACTCGATGATCTTCGACGGAAAGGACCAGCGGACGAAGTCCTGGTCCACCGGGCGCGGATTCACCAGCACGGTCGCCCGAGCCAGCCGGGGCAGCAACTCCTGCCGGGGCAGCAGCGCGGGGGGCAGGATGCGCCGATCCACGGTGGCCTGGTCCCGCAGCCAACCCGCCAGCTCGCCCCGGCCGTACACGCACAGCCGCAGGTCGTCCCCGGGAAGACCGCGGAACGCCTCGACCAGCCGGTCGACGCCGTAGGCCCGGCTCAGGCCCCCCGCGTACACGATGTCCCTGGTCGCCCCGGGCGGCACCGGTGGGCCCGCCGGGTCGGCGCAACTGATTCCCTCGAGCACCAGCCGTGGCCGGCCGGGCGCGAAGTCCTCGGCGAGCGCGGCGGTCAGCGCGATCACCCCGCAGCAGCGGGCGAGGGCGGCCCGGACCAGTGCGACGTCGAGCCCGCGCAGCAGCCGGACCAGCCGGCCGTCGGTGGGCAGCATGACACCCGGCGGGTCGGTGAGCACCGGCACCACGCGGACGCCGCAGCGGCGGGCCCGCAGCACACCGAACCAGAGGAACGGCGAGTGCACGCCGTGCACCAGCAGCACGTCGGCTTCCCGCTCGCGCAGCGCCCGGCTTCCGGTACGCCAGGCGGCCAGGAACCGGGTGACGTGCTTGAGGCCGAGCAGGTTCACGAACGCCAGCAGGTGACCGTCCACGTCGTCCTGGCGGAACCGACCCGCCCGGAACCGGATCTGCCGGTTGCCCGGCCAGGTGGACACCGGCGCCGCGGAGAGCAGGTGCACCGGACAGTCGGCGGCCCGCAGGCTCCGCACGAGGCCCCAGGCGAAGGTGTGCGTCTGGGTGGGCAGGTGGGTGTCCCGGGCGATGATCTCGGCGAGCAGGTCGTCCGGCACCGTGAAGCCCAGCAGGGTGACCCGTGGGCTGCGTCGCCGCACCACCGTCACTCCCCGAGGATCTGCTGGTAGACCCGGTCGAGGCGACCGAGCATGACGTCGAGGCGGTAGCCCTCGGCCACCACCGTGCGACCCAACTCCCCCAGCCGGCGCCGCTCGGCGGGGTCGTCAAGCAGCGGTGTGAGCGCATCGGCCAGGGCGCCCGGGTCGCCGGCCGGCACCAGCCGGCCGCCGCCGGAGCGCAGCACCTCGACGTTGCCGCCCACCGCCGACGCGACCACCGGCAGCCCGTACGCCATCGCCTCGAGCAGCGCGTTGGAGAGGTTCTCGTGCAGGGTCGGGAAGACGAAGAGGTCCGCCGCGGCGAGCAGGTCCGGTACGTCGAGACGGTTGCCGAGCAGGCGTACCTCGACCTGTCCGGCCTCGGACAGCGCGGCCGCGATCCCGTCCCGGTCGGGTCCGTCGCCGGCGACCAGCAGCACCCGGCGGGTGGCCGACGGCGGCAACCGGCGTACCGCGTCGGCGAGGACGCCGTACCCCTTCTCCCAGGTCAGCCGGGACACCGCGATCATCGCCACGTCGTCGGGGCGCAGGCCCAGCTCGGCGCGGACCCGGTCCCGGGCCGCGCGGGGCCGTGCCGGCAGTGGGACGCCGTTGGGGATCACCCCGACGAACTTCCCGCCCAGGTCGCGCAGGAAATCCCGGCCGGCGGCGTACGCACAGACGGCGCCGACGTGGGTGGCCAGGCGCAGCGTCATCGGCTCGGCCCCGTGCACGAGCAGTCGACGCCGCCAGGGGCGGCCCGGCTGACACAGGTCACGTACGGTGCCGTGCACGGTGACCAGGATCCGCGGGCAGCCGGCGAGGCGGGCGGCGAGCACGCCGTGGAAGCCCTCGTTCTGCAGACCCCGCACGTGCACCAGATCCGGGCGGACCCGTCGGAGCAGCCGCACCCACTCGCGGAGCAGCGGCACGTTCAGGCTGCCGTTGCCGGTGTGCTGGTGCATCCGGACGAACTCGTACCTGTCGGCCAGGGGCGAGGCGAGCACCCGCTGCACGGCGGTCAGCGGACCGTTGGCGCCGGGGGCGCCGGCCGAGTGCTGCACCAGCACCGGTCGACTCCGCACGCGGCGTCGACCAACGCCCGGGGCGACGCCGGGTGTCGCGTACGGCTGCACGCTGCATGTCCCCTCGTCCCGACGGCCGCTCGGCCACGAACTGATCCCGGCCTGCTGACCGCACCCATCAGGGCAACTGCGGCACTGACCGCGAGGTGACGGCACTGCGGGAGCGTCGCCGATCACCGGCCAGCGGGAGCCGGCCGTCCCGCCTGCCCGCTGGAACTCCTCCGTTCGCGGAGCGGTCCCCTCGCCCGACCGGTCAGTTTTGCCCTCGGCCGACCAGTCGTCGCGACGCTCACGAGGCGGTCGGTGGACCTACCGCCCGCAGAAGGCTGCCGAGCTGGCCGTGTCCGTCTGCGAGTTTCGGGGTTGATCGGGGGAATGCTGGTCGACTGTCGCCTATCGGCGCGGTCATCCGGTTTCTACCCGGTCAGCACGCGTACCGAGCGTTACCCCGACGCCGTTGGAGGTGGGATCGTGCCGATGCCTGGTGGTCTCGTGACCGGCGGTGCCCGATGAGCGGCACGGTGTATCTGTCGCCACCCGACATCGGCCCCCTTGAGGAGTCGTACCTGGTCGCCGCCCTGCGCTCGGGCTGGGTCGCACCGGTCGGCCCGGACCTCCAGGCGTTCGAGCAGGACGTCGCGGCCCGGGTCGGCACCGACGGGGCCGTGGCCGTCAACTCCGGGACGGCGGCGCTGCACCTGGCCCTGCTCGGTGTCGGTGTCGGCCCCGGCGACGTGGTCATCGTGCCGACGCTCACCTTCGTCGCCACCGCGAACGCGGCCCGCTACATCGGGGCGCGGCCGGTCTTCGTCGACTGCGACCCCCGGACCGGCAACGTGGACGTCGCCCTCGTCGATGAGGCGCTGCGACGGCTGCGCTCGCGCGGTGAGCGGGTCGGCGCTGTCGTTCCCGTCGACATGTTCGGTAGCTGCGCCGACTACCGGGCCCTGATCCCGGTCTGCGCCGACGCCGACGTCCCCGTGGTGGAGGACGCCGCGGAGGCCCTCGGCGCCCGCCACGGGGGTCGAGCCGCCGGCTCCTTCGGGCGCGTCGGCGTGCTCTCCTTCAACGGCAACAAGATCATGACGACCTCCGGCGGTGGGATGCTGCTGTCCGACGACGCCGCGCTGCTCACCCGGGCCCGACACCTCGCCAGCCAGGCCCGCGAACCCGCGCGGCACTACGAGCACCGCGAGACGGGGTACAACTACCGGCTCAGCAACCTGCTCGCGGCGCTCGGCCGAGCCCAGTTGCTCCGGCTGGACGCGATGATCGCCCGCCGCCGACACCTGCGCGATCACTACGCCAAGCTCTTCGCCCCGGTGCCGGGCGTCCGACTGCTCGGCGCGGAGGACAGCGAGTCCAACTGTTGGCTCACCGTCATCACGGTCGAGCCGCAGCGGTGCGGCTGGCGGGCGGACGACCTGGCGGCCCACCTGGGCGAGCGGGACATCGAGACCCGGCCGGTGTGGAAGCCCATGCACCTGCAGCCCATGCACGACGGCGCGGAGACGCTGCTCACCGGCGCGGCGGAGCGACTGTTCAGCGACGGGCTCACGCTGCCCAGCGGAAGCGCCCTCACCGAGCCGCAGATCGCCCGGGTGTCCGACGCGATCGAGGAGTTCCTGAGCGGCCGGACGGGACCCTGCCCGGTGTGACGACCGGACGGGGCGGGAGATGGCCGGTGCGCTGTTCGCCAGAAATCCCCCAAAAACACGAGACTGCCTGTAACAAGGACAAAGGGCGTTTAGTCCCTTCTGTCGTACTCGGCGGAAGCGGTCGCAGACGGGTCAGGGAGCCAGCACATGTCGCAGGAGACTGAGCACACGGAGCACGCGGACCGCTCGTCACGGCGGGGCCGGGCCCGCCGCCGCACCGCGGGCTTCCTCGCCACCGACACCACCGCCTGGGTCAGCGGCTTCGGCGCGGCCGTGTGGACCCGGTTCGAGTTCGACCTCCCGGCGGGCCAACTCGGCCGGGCCGCGGCGATCGGCCTGCTCGCGGCAGTCGTGCACGTGGCCGTGGCGGCGGTACGCCGTCTCTACTCCGGACGACACCCGCTGGGCAGCCTGCAGGAGGTCCAGGGCGTCGCCGGCACCGCCATCCTGACGGCGGCCATCGTGCTGCTCGGCCTGCTGTCGTCAGGTGAGCGACCGGTACCGGCGAGCACCCCGTTGGTCGGCGGCGCCCTCGCGCTGCTCCTGATGCTCGGCGCCCGGTTCGCCTACCGGCACCGCCGCGACCTCTCCATGCGCCCCGACGTCCGGTCGTCGACACCGGTGCTGCTGTTCGGGATGGGCGACGCCGGCCAGGAGCTGCTGCGGTCGATGCTCGGCGACCCGCGCGGCAGGTACCTGCCGGTGGGCGCCCTCGACGACGATCCGGACAAGCGCGACCTGCGCATCCGGCGGGTGCGGGTGCTCGGCGGACGACACGACATCGATGCCGCGGTCAGCCGCACCGGCGCGAAGGCGGTCATCTTCTCGGTGGCAAACGCCGACGCGGCGCTGATCCGCCAGATCCGCGAGGCCACCCTCACCGCGGGGGCGGTGTTCAAGGTGTTGCCCCCCGTGCGGGACCTGGTCGACCACCGGATCACCGTCACCGACGTCCGGGACGTGCAGATCGGCGACCTGCTCGGCCGCCGCCAGGTGATCGGTGACCTACCGCTGAGCACCAACAGTCTGACCGGGCGGCGGGTCCTGGTCACCGGCGCCGGCGGGTCGATCGGCTCGGAGCTCTGTCGGCAGGTGATGAAGGCCGACCCGGGTGAGCTGATGATGCTGGACCGGGACGAGTCGGCCCTGCACGGCCTGCAGATGTCGCTCGCCGGCCGAGCCCTGCTGGACAGTCCCGAGCTGATCCTCGCCGACCTACGCGACGACGAGGGCCTCCGCCGGATCATTCGGGAACGCCGTCCGGAGGTCATCCTGCACGCGGCGGCGCTCAAGCACCTGACCCTGTTGCAGCGGCACCCCGGCGAGGCGGTCAAGACGAACGTCTGGGGCACCCTGTCGGTGCTGGACGCCTGCCAGGACGTGGCCAAGTTCGTCAACATCTCCACCGACAAGGCGGCCGACCCGATAAGCGTGCTCGGGTACTCCAAGCGGATCACCGAGCGACTCACCGCGCACGCCGCGTCCCGGTTCCCGGGGACGTTCCTCAGCGTCCGGTTCGGCAACGTGCTCAGCAGCCGCGGCTCGGTGGTGACGGCCTTCCAGCGACAGATCGAGGACGGCAAGCCGCTGACCGTCACCCATCCGGACGTCACCCGCTACCTGATGACCGTCCAGGAGGCGGTCCACCTGGTGCTCCAGGCCGCCGAGATCGGCCGGGACGGGGAGGCGCTGGTGCTGGACATGGGCGAGCCGGTCCGCATCGCCGATCTGGCCCGGCAGATGGCCGAGCAGGCGTCCAGCAAAGCGCCGATCGTCTACACCGGTCTTCGTCCCGGGGAGAAGCTGCACGAGACCCTGTTCGGCACCGGCGAGGTGGACACCCGGCCGTTCCACCCGCTGGTGTCCCACGTGGCCGTGCCGGCGCTCGACCCGATGGAGGTGAGCGGGCTCGACCCGTACGACGACGCGGCGAAGGTCGCCGAGCACCTGGCGCTGCTCTGCGCCCAGCCGATCGATCCGACGGTGGGCGGTCCGGTGGGCGTACCCCTGCAGTCCCGCTGACCGGCGCGGCGGACGGTGGCCGCGGACCGCACCCAAACCCCCTCACCGGCAGTTATGACCGTGAGGAACCCCAGCGCGAGGCCGCGTCGCGGCAGCCGCGTCCCTCCGGCGTTCGCCGCAGATCGATAGGACCGACAGATGCGGGCCCCATCCGGCAGCTTCGAGCGGCACGAGCCGCCGGACGTCGCGGCACCCGCCTCGGGGCGGGGCGTCCAGACCGTCGCGCCGCCCGCGCCGGCGGCCCCCACTGCCCCGGCCCCGAGTCGCGGTCGCCGGCTGCTGTCCTGGATCGCCACCGCGGCGTTGAGTCGGGCGGTCAGCGCTCTCGTACCACTCGTTCTCCTCCCCGTGACCCTGTCCTATCTGGGCACCGACCTGTACGGGCTCTGGGCCGCCGTGCTCGCCGTCACCGGAATGGTCGCCTTCGCGGATCTGGGCGTGGGCCTCGGGCTCATGACGAGGCTCGCGCCGTGCCGGGTGGACGGCGACTCGGACACGGCCCGGCGGTACGTCTCCAGCGCCTACGCGGCGGTCTGCGGGGTGGCGCTTCCGACGTGTGGCCTGCTCTGGCTGGTCGGTGGGTTCATCCCGTGGCCGCTGCTCTTCAACGCGACCGGGACGGCGGCGCGCGACGCCCACCTCGTCGCCCTGGTGTGCCTTACCGCGTTCCTGCTCAACATTCCGCTGTCGCTCGTCGCCCGCGTCCAGTACGCGTATCAGCAGGTGGCGGCGAGCAATGTCTGGCAGGCGACGGCGAGCGCGCTCTCGCTGCCACTCGCGCTCGGCGCGGTGTACGCGAAGCTGCCTCCGATAGCGGTGATCGCCAGCATCGCCATCGCCCCGTTACTCGTCAACATCGCCAATACGGTCTGGACATTCGGCTGGCGTCTGCCGCACCTGGCGCCCCGGCCGAGATTCGTCGACGGTCGGGGGGTCCGGGAACTGTTCGGCCTGGGCGGCCTCTTCTTCATGGTCACGCTGATAATGGTCCTGGCGGACAATGCCGACCCATTGATCATCGCACACGCGCTGGGCCTCGCCAGCGTCACCGCGTACGCGGTGCCAGCCAGATTGTTCAACCAGCTCGGCGCACTCGTGACACTCGTGAACCAACCATTGTGGCCGATGCACGGCGAGGCCCTGGCGCGTGGCGACCTCGACTGGATACGTCGAACCGTGCGCCGGATGACAATCGTGTCGACGCTTATCGCCGTCCTGCCATCGACCGTCCTGGTGTTGTTCGGCGAGCAGATCCTCGCCGCCTGGCTTCCGATTTCGATAGGAAACCGGTCACTGCTGCTGGGCCTCGCCTGCTGGTGGATCGTGCTGGCCGCGATCTCGCCGCGGTTCATGGTGCAGAACGCGGCCGGAGTCGTCCGCCCCCAGTTGTGGGGTTATCTGCTGTACCTACCACTGTCAATTGTCGGAAAAATGCTCGGGGTGCACTGGTGGGGGGTGGCCGCGGCACCGTACGTCGCCGTTGTCATCTACACCGGGACGGTTGTTCCGGCGGCCATCTTCGGCTACCGGCGGGCGCTGAGAATACGGACCACATGAGAGAGGCGGACGCACCGATGGCGTTGGACGAGGAATTCCCGCGGGTGCTGGTGGTGAGCCACACGCCCTTCAGCCGGGTCAGCGGCACGGCCATGACCCTGTCGAACCTCTTCTCCGGCTGGCCCCGGGACCGCCTCGCCCAGGTGCACACCGGAAACATCACGCCGACCACCGACGTGTGCGAGAACTTCTTCCACTTCCCGCCGCGAGACCACTACCTGCCCATCCAGTACTACGCCATGCGGATGTCGGGCTGGAACGGTCGCACGCCGCTGCAACAGAGCCGGCCGATCGCCGCCGTACACGCCGCGGCGGAGAATCGGCCCACCATGGCCAAGATCTACGCGCAACTGCGCGCGACCGCCGACCTCAGCCCGATCCGCGTTCCCCCGGCGCTCATCGAGTGGATGCGCGGCTTCCGGCCCGACGTCGTCTACTCGATGCTCGGCAGCGTGCGGCTGACGAGGATCACGGCGCTCGCGGCGCGTACCTGTGGCGTCCCGGTCGTGCCGCACTTCACCGACGACTGGCCGGCAACCCTGTACGACAACGGTGAACTCTTCGGTCGGGCCGACCGGTCCGTCCAGGAGACGATCGCGAGACTCATCCGCCTGGCCCCGCTCGGCATGGTCATCAGTCAGCCGATGGCCCAGGAGTACGCCCGGCGATACCGCATTCCGTTCAGCGCGTTCGCGAACTGCGTCGACGAGACGTTCTTCGCTCCGCCCCGCACCGAGGCGGAGCAGAGCGGGACGACAGAGCTGGTCTACGTCGGCGCCCTGCACCTCAACCGCTGGGAGTCGCTGCGCGACATCGGCGCCGCGCTGGACGGCCTGGCCGCGGCCGGTCTGCCCGTCCGGCTGACCATCCACGCTCCGGAGCAGGACCTCACCCGGTACGCGCGACACTTCGCCCCCCTGGCCCGGGTGCGGCTGGGGCCGTCGCTCAGCAGCGACGAGGTGCCCGCCGCGCTGCGCGGCGCGGACGTCCTCGTCCATATCGAGTCCTTCGACGAGGAGATCCGCCGCTACACCCGCTACTCGGTCTCGACGAAGATCCCCCAGTACCTCGCCGCGGGCCGTCCGATCCTCGGCTACGGGCCGGCCGAGGTCGCGTCGATGCACCACATCCAGGAGGCCGGCGCGGGCGTGATCGTCGGCACCGCCGACGCCGCTTCGCTGGTCAGCGGCCTGACCGACCTCTGCCGGGACGCGGCCCTGCGGGAGCGGCTCGCCCGCAACGGGACCGCCTTCGCGCGGCAGGAGCACGCCAAGGAGAACGTGGCCGCGCGGTTCGCCGCCACGTTGGGCTCGGCGGCACGAACCGGATCCGCCACCGCCGGGGCCGCCGGCCGGCAACTGGCCTAGAAGCGAGTCGAGGTGCTGCGATGAGACGTACTGGATGGGTCGCCTGTGTGGGTCCGTTCCTCTTCCCGTGGGGTGAGGCCGGCTCCCGACGGGTCTACGGCCTGGTGGCGTCGTTGGCCGCGGCCGGCTACGACGTGGTGGTCGCCAGCGGTGGGCCGGAGCCGCTCACCAGCACGGCGCTGCCGGGCGTCGACGGACCGGGATCGGTCTCCCACGTCGGCCTCGCCGAGCGACCGTCGCCGGAGGCGGGGCCGCTCGGCAGCTCCGTCCAGACGCTGGTGCGCTGGGGTCAACGGACGGTTCGATGGCTCGACGCCCAGCCGACCAAACCGTCCCACGTGCTGGTGCACGGCGGTCAGGCCCAGTACATGTTCCATCTCCAGCGCTGGTGTCGTCGGCACCGGGTGCCGCTGATCGTCGACGTCGTCGACTGGTTCAACGGGCGCTACGTGCGGGGCGGCTACCTCGGCCCGCTGCACGTCAGCATGAAGCTGGCTCTGCGCCACTACTACCCGCGGTGCGACGGCATCATCGCGATCAGCTCCTACCTGGAAGAGCACTACCGCCGCAGTGGCAGACCCGTCCTGCGGGTACCACCCACTCTCGACGTCAAGAGCCTGACGATGGAGGCCCGGCAGACCGCGGGCGACTCACCCCCGCTCACGCTCGCCTACGCGGGTAATCCGCACGGAAACAAGAAGGATCTCCTGGGCACCGTGATCGAGGCGGTGGGCAACGTCCAGCGCGAGGGCGCGAGTGTGGAGCTGCGCGTCTACGGCCCGACGCGGGACGAGGTACGTGGCCTCTTCGGCGGTCGGGCGCTGCCCGACGGTGTGCGGTGCCTGGGTCGGCTACCGCAGGTCGAGGTGTCGAGCGCCCTTCAGGGAGCGGATTTCACAGTCCTCGTCCGCAGGCCGGAGCTGGCGGCGGACGCGGGCTTCTCGACGAAGTTCTGCGAGAGTCTCGCCAGCGGCACACCCGTGATCGCCAACCTCACCAGCGACATGGGCAGATACCTGCGCCCCAACCGTGAGGGCCTGGTCTGTCGGGACCACACGGTCGCCGAGGTCACCGGGGCGTTCCGCGCGGCGGCGGGCCTGAGTTCCGCGCAGCGCAGCGTCATGCGGCAGGCCGCGCGGAGCCAGGCGCTCGAATCGTTCGACTACCGGGCGTACGCGGAGCCTCTCGGCGGGTTCTTCCGGCAGTGGGGCTGACGGCGCGCCCGTGCTGCCCGCCCGCGGGGCGTGACGCCTACCCGCGGGAGGCCCGCGCGGCGAAGGTCGGGGCGGAAGTGGGCGGCCGGCGTTCGCCGAAGAGGGACTGCATGACGTGCAGGACCAGGAGCGTGGCCATCCCGACGATGGATTCCGGCGCCATGCCGAGCTGGTTGTTGGCCGGCACGTAGACGACGAGAATGCAGAGCTGCGCGAAGATCAACGACGGGATGACCCGGCGGGACGACACCGCCGCACGCCACGAGCCGGCGAACAGCCATCCGACCAACCCCATGAACAGCGCCGCGCCGGGGAAGGTGAGGTCCGAGGCGAGCCAGGGATAGATGGTGGCCCAGTACATGCGCGCCGGCCACCCCATCTCGTTCTCCGTCCGGTCGGGGAAGCTCGGATGTTCGGTGAGGTCCACGTCGAAGGTCTGCTCGGCGAAGATCGCGGCGGACGGTGCGCTGCCGAGACCACGGGACCACTCGAAGGGCACCTGCAGGTTGTAGGACAACCCGAGGTAGCCGTGTGTGGGATAGCCGATGATCGCGGCGATGCCCTCGGCCATCGGTTTACCGACGACACGTTCCACAGTCGGGTTCACGTGCACCACGGCACCCGTGGTGCCGAACTCGGCCGCCCGCGTGGCGTGATTGTGGATCATGTAGGTGGCGAGGAGCACGAACGCCCCGACGACGAGCATGAGCGCCCGGCGTCGGCGGGAGTAGGTCCGCGGCCGGTGCCGGACCGCCGCCCACGCGATCAGCATTCCGGCGGCGAGCATGATGACGACGTCGCCGAGCCCTTTCATCGTGCCGATGAAGAGGTAGAACGAGATGTGCGTCGCCGTCGCGGCCACTCCGGCGAGTCGCAGCCATCCGGGGAGGCTGGGCCAGTGCACCACCAGCAGCGGTACGAGGGCCACGCTGAGTACGCCGAGCGGAACCAGGGCGGTCATCCACGGGCTGGTGTCGCCGAGCCCCTGCTGATAGACGTCGAACTTGTTGACGTAGCCGGCGGCGGGGGCCTGGATGTTCGCCCACACGCTGCTGGGGCCGGTGGCGCCGAACTGGGTCAGCCGCGTCAGGCTCACGACGACGTAGTAGACCGCACTGGCCAGGACCAGTTGACGCACCAGCCGGACGCGTCCGATGGAGTGCGACGCGGCGGCTATCGAGGGTGGACGGCGGGCCATCTGCGCCACGTATCCACCGGCGAACAGCGCCGTCGCCACGAGCACGAAGGCGGAGAGCTTATAGGGGTTCGTGACATCGCGGGCCAGTCTCGTCATCCAGAACGCGCCGAACGTGCCGAGCATCCACAACAGCGCCAGCGCCAACGGCAGCCAGGTGACCGTTCGACCGGCCGGTGTGGGGCGGAGCGCCGCCACCGTCGGGGGTACGCGGTGCTCAGGTCGCGGCGCGGCCCGGAGCTGGAGGTCGCCGACCGGCGAGCGGTGCCGGCCACGACTGAATTCCTCGACGGCGGTCACCGAAGACCTCTCCCGGCCGAGCGGCCAGCCCTGGACGGTCGCGTGACGACCCGGCCAGGATTCCGAGATTGCACTCGCCCACCCTCCACACTGTTGAGCACCCGACGACCGTGCGCGCTCCACCGTCGTGCCAGCCCGGGTTCCGGCGGCACGCACGGCGCTCCGCCACGTTTCGGACCGGTCGACTGACTGTCAGTAGTCACTGAACGAGCCAACGATCGGGTGGTCACCGGGTGATGGCCCCCGGCCAGCTCAGGACGGTCGTCCCGGTCGGGCGCAGAGCGGCACGGACCTCGACCGTGCCCGGCGGGTGGTTCGCTCGCCGTCCCGGGTCGTCCGCGCTCCGACGGCTGGCGGCCTGGACCGGCAGCATCGACAGCAGGGCGAGTGCCAGCCACGATCCCCGCTCGAACTCCCACACGCCGGTCAGCCAGAGCGGAAACGCCCCCACCAGGAAGAGCCCGGCGACCCGGAGCCCGACCGGGCACTGCGCCGCCCGCCGGGCGAGCACCACCCCGAAGAGGGCGGCGACGCCCAGCAGGCCCACCAGACCCAGGTCCACGGCGACGGCGAGCACCGCGTTGTGCGGGCGGATGCCCAACGGGTTCCAGAGCTCGAAGGTTCCCGCGCCGCCGCCCACCCAGAGGGCGTCCCACCAGTAGGAGGACGCGTACCGCCACAACTCGAGACGGCTCAGCACGTCGCCGGTCGCCGCCGAGCCGATGACGTCGTCCGCCCACACCAACGCGCTCTGCCCCAGACCGAGCGGCACCGCCACCAGCAGCGTCGGCACCACGGCGACCGCGGTCACCCAGGTCACCCGGGGACCGACCTCGCTGAGCAGCGCGTACACCACCACGAGCAGCAGGGCGACCAGGGCGCCCTTGGTGCGGTTCAGGAAGATCCCGGACGCCAGCACCGGCAACGCGGTGATCAGGCCGATGGTGACGAGCCGCCGTCGGCCGCGGATCTTCAACAGGCCCAGCGCCAGGACGAACGCGGTGACGCTGGAGTAGGCCGTGAAGTTGATGTTGGTGCCGTCGATGCCGAAGCGCACCGCCATGTCCATCGCGCTGGCCTGTCCGCCGGCCCCGCGCGCCTCGATGATCAGGTGCCACGCGGCGATGGCGCACCCGACGATGTACGAACCCCCGACCGCGAGCAGGTGCTTCGGCGTGGTGGCGACGTGGCGGACCGCGACGAACAGCAGGGCGGCCGAGGTGTACGCGAGGGCCACGCTCCGCGTCTGCGCCACGTCACCGGACCAGACGACGGTGAGCTGCGCCCAGGCCGCGACCGCGACCGCCAGCACGTCGGGCAGTCGGGGACGCGGAAGGCGGCAACTGAGCAGGATCGCCGCGCCGGAGGCCTGCAGGACGCTCAGCCAGGCGTTCGCCGACGACGCCTGGAAGGCCGCGACACACAGCAGCGCGACGGCGAGGGTCTGCACCGTCGTCCGCCAGCCACCCGGTGCGGTGCCGGCCTGGGCCCCACCTGCGGGACCGGCCCCGGCCGGAGGCGGCATCGGCGAGCGGGATCCGAGCCCTGCCCGGGTTTGCGCTGTCACGACCACTCTTTCTCATCCCTTCGGCGACCTTCGCGACGTCGGCACTGAAGCGGCACCCGCGACCTCGTCACTGAAGCGGCACCGGCGGCGTTGGACACAGGACAGATCGACGACCCGCACCGACCGACGCGCGCGCCGCCTCGACTCGCGTACCGCCCGAGCGCGTCCTAAATGCCCGATTTGAGCTGCGCATGCAGCTTCCTACACGGGCGGTTCCGGTCGGGACGAAACGACAGAATCGCCATTGCCCAAGGGGACGTTGAAGGTGAAACCCGATCTCCGCGCGATCGCCGTGGACATGCGCGCGCTGGGCCTGTCAGCGCCGCTGCGCGCGGCGTACGAGGCATCCAAGCGCACCGGATTCCACGCCGTCCTGTTCCGCGGGGAGGCGCACCGGCACCACGCGGCGGCGGTGGTGGTGCCGCTGACCAGCATGCTGCCCATCGGCGACGCAGCGCGGCAGCGGTGCCTGGACGACGCCGGCCACGTGCTCAACGACGGGCTCCGGGTCTTCGGCGCCCGGGTGGCGACAGGCGTGTCGGCACCCTGGGGCACCGACCCGCTGACCGGGCGGCAGTGGCCGGCGGGCGACCCGTGGTGGCGCATCGACATCCGCTCCGAGGCTCGCCTGTCGGACGTGAAGCACACCTGGGAGGCGGCACGCCACCGCGACCTGGTCGTCCTGGCCCGCGCGTCCCGCCTCGACCCGGCCGGCCCGTGGCAGGGCGGCCTCGACGAGCTGCTGCGGGCCTGGTGTACGCAGTCCCCGCCGGAGCGGGGCGTCAACTGGTACTCCAGTCTGGAGCTCGCCCTGCGCGCCATCGCCTGGAACCAGATCCTCGCGCTTGTCGGCGACCGACTACCCGGCGACGTCGGGACCGCCATGGAGCGGCTGCTGCTGTCCAGCGCCCGGCACCTGATGGTCGAGCTGCCCTACACGCTGAGCAGCATGCGCAACAACCACCTGCTCGGCGACGCGCTCGGGCTGATGCTGCTCGCCCGGATGTTCCCCACGGCTCGGCGCGCCCGCTGGTGGGCGCGGACCGGCGAGAAGATGTTCGCGGCTCAGCAACGCCGACACTTCGGAGCCGACGGCCGGATGATCGAGGACTCGCTGTCGTATCACCGATTCGTCGTCGAAATGCTCATCGTGCGGGTGTTGCTCGGCGGCGCGCCGTCACGCGTCCACCGTGATCTGCACGCCGCCAGCCTGCACCTGGCCCGGCTCGGGGTGTTCGACGGGGACGTCCCGCAGTACGGGGACTGGGACGAGGGACGGGTGCTCGCGTCCTCCGGCGACCCGCTCGACGTGGCCGGCTCCGCCGCGCTCGGGCTCGCGCTGTGCGGCGAACGGCTGCCGGCGCGGTGGTACGCCGACTTCGACGAACTGGCGTGGTACGCGCCCCCGCCTGGCCCCGAGGCCACCTCCGAGGAGTTCCCCGCGGCGATGCGCCAGCGGTCGACCGCGACGACCTCGGGGGGCATCGCGCTCGTCGACCGGGGGCCGTGGCGGGTGTGGTTCAAGGTGGACGCCGGCCCCTCGCACGGCCACGCCGACCTGACCTCGGTCTGGATCAAGCACGACGGCCGGTGGCTGATCGCCGATCCGGGCACCGGCACCTACAACGGCCCGCTCGAGGTACGCAACGGGTTGCGCACCTCCGCCGCCCACCCGGTACGCCGGCCGGACGGGCAGGACCAGCTCGTCCCGCACCGGGCGTTCCGCTGGCTCAACGCCGGCCGTGGGCACCTGGGCGCACCGCTCGTCCTGCCGGACCGCACCATCGTCTTCGGGTGGCACGACGCGTACGCGCGCGGCGAGCACCCGGTGCGTGTCGGCCGCGCGGTCGTGGTGGCCGAGCAGTACGTGGCGATCGTCGAGTTCGCCGACCCGCCGGCGGCCGACCGGTCCTGGTCGCTCACCGTTCCGCTGCACCCCGACGTCACAGTGGACAACGACGCGCTCATCGCCGGCGGGACCAAGCTCGGCCTGATCGGGCTGGACGGGTACCAGGCGGTGCGCGGACGGTCGACGCCCTTCGCGGGCTGGCACAGCCGGACGTACGGACGCTGGGAGCCGGCGACGTGGATCACCGCCGAGAGTCGGGACGACACAGCTCTGTGGGGGCTCGGCGCGATTCCCGGGCCGCAGGCCGACCCGACCTCACTCGACGATTTCCGGTACCAGGTGACCTGGAGCGACGCGGGCGCCTCCCTCACCGTCACCCACCTCGGATCAGGAGACGTCCACCACGTGCGAGCACCGCGATGACACCACGCAGAGTCCTCGTCCTCAACCACTTCGCCGTGCCCCCGGGCCATCCGGGCGGCACCCGGCACGTCGAGCTGTTCAGCCGACTGCCCGGCTGGACGCACGTGATCATCGCGGGCCGCCGCAACATGATCACCGGCCGGCCACAACGTGCGGCGCCGGGGTTCCACCTGGTCGCCGTGACGCCGTACCGGCGCAACGGCCTGGGCCGGGTGGTCAACTGGGCCAGTTACGCGGTGACGGCCACGGCGGCCAGCCTGCGGCAGCCCCGACCCGACGTGGTCTACGCCTCGTCGCCGCACCTGCTGGCCGGCCTCTCCGGCTGCGTCGTGGCGACACTCCGGCGCACCCCGTTCGTCCTGGAGGTCCGGGACCTGTGGCCGCGCGTGCTCGTCGAGATGGGCACGCTGTCGGAGACGTCGGTGGCGTACCGGGCGTTGGAGCGCCTCGAACGGTTCCTGTACCAGCGCGCCGACC
Organism: Micromonospora sp. NPDC023888; assembly: GCF_040639415.1. Classification (NCBI taxonomy): domain Bacteria; kingdom Bacillati; phylum Actinomycetota; class Actinomycetes; order Micromonosporales; family Micromonosporaceae; genus Micromonospora; species Micromonospora sp. NPDC023888. Next base: position 148,119 of record NZ_JBEZZW010000003.1, read on the forward strand.
GCGTGGTGATCATGGCGCCCGGGGTACGGGCGGCGATCGAGGGCAAGGGCGTGGCGCCCGAGAAGATCGCCTTCATTCCCAACGCGGCGGACCCCGAGGACTTCGTCCCCAGCCGACCCCGTGCCGAGCTGCGGCGACGATACGGGTTCACCCGCCGTACCGCCGTCTACGCTGGCGCACACGGCCCGGCCAACGGCCTCGACCTGCTACTGGCCGCCGCCGAGGCGGTACCGGAGATCGACGTCGTGCTGGTGGGCGCGGGGATGGAGAAGGCACGCCTGCAGGCGAAGGCCCTCGGCATCCCCAACGTCCGCTTCCTGGACCCGGTGCCGAAGTCGGAGATCCCCGACCTCCTGCACGCCGCGGACGTCGGCGTGCACGTGCTTGCCGACGTCGAGTTGTTCCGGGCCGGGGTCAGCCCCAACAAGGTGTTCGACTACATGGCCGCCGGGCTGCCGATCGTCACCAACAGCCCGGGGACCGTCGGCGACCTCGTGCTGGGCGCGGACTCCGGATACGTGACCCCGCCGGGCCACCTCGCCCACGGCCTCGCCCAGCTCACCCAGGCGAGCCCCGACGAGCTGGCCAAGATGGGCGCCGCCGGCCGGAGTTGGATACGGGCGAACCAGTCGCGTACGGCGATGGCGCACGCCCTCGGGCGGCTGCTCGCTCCGCTCGTCGACGGCGACGCACCGCGCTGACCCGGGTGCGGCGACGCACCGCGCTGACCCGCTGCCGGGCGCGGCGCGTCAGGGGGTGGAGCCGGCCCGCACGCTCTCCATGTCGACCTGGGTGGGCAGCCGCGAGGGGTGTTCCTCCCGAATGCCCGCCAGGGCGGCGATCGCGGACAGCGCGGCCTTCGTCGCGCCGAAGGACGCGTCCAGCTCCCGTTCGTCCGGCGCGTTCCCGGTGACCACCGCTCGGGTGCGGGCGAGCAGCTCCTGGTGTCCCTTGCCGCCGGGCACGCGCTTCACCTCCCGGCCGTCGATCTCCAGGCGCCGAAAGTCGTCGATCACCACGGTGTGCCCACGCCCGAGGACCTCCAGGCGCTCCTTGGGCGTGCGCCGGTGCCCCCGGGTGGAGTACGTGATCGTCGCCGTGGACCCGTCCGGGTATCCGAGCAGGACACTCACGTCCTCCTCCAGGCCCGGTTCACCGCGACCGCTGCCGTACGCGTGCACGACCCGTGGCTGCTCGCCCACCAGCCAGGACGCGAGGTCCATGAAGTGGCACACCTCGCCCCGGATGCGGCCGCCCTGGCGGCGGTCGTGGTACCAGTGCGCGGCGGGTAGCTGCCCGGCGTTCACCCGGTAGGCGACGGTTATCGGGCCGGAGCCGGCGGCCAGGGCCGATCTGGCGTGCACGACCATGGGCGCGTGCCGACGGTTGAACCCGACGAACAGGTGGCCGGAGTTGCGGTCGTAGGCGGCCCTGACCTCGTCGAGTTCGTCCTGGGTCAGCGCGAGCGGCTTCTCCACGAAGACGTGTTTGCCGGCGTCGAGCGCCTGCACCACCAGGCGGGCGTGCGAGTCGTGGCGGCTGAGGATGAACACCACGTCGATGTCGTCGCGGACCAGCAGGTCCTCGACTGTCGGTGCCACCACGGCGATGCCGTTGCGCTCGGCGGCGTGCCGCGCTGACAGGCCCTTGGCCGACGTGATGGCGACGAGGTCGTCTCCCCACCCCGCCGCCTTCAGCGCGGGCAGGAACGTCGCCTTGGCGTAGTTGCCGGCCCCGATCAGGCCGCCCCGCGGCGACGTCGAGGTGCGGCGCGGCCGGACCGTGATCGTCTGCCGGGACCGCTGCGCGGGAGCCGAGTAGCTGAGCTGCACCGCGAGCGAGCGCGGGTCGGAGGCCAGCACCTCGTAGGCTGCCGTGGCGCACTCCACCTCGAAGACATGCGTGACCAGGTCGTCGACCGCGACCCGACCACCGGCCACCAGGTCGAGGTAGGCCTCGACGTTGCGCCGGGCCGTCCAGCGCACGTGGCCGATCGGGTAGTCGATGCCCCACTCCTCGTAGGCCCGGTCGTGGCGGCCGGGACCGTAGCTGCGCGCGAACCGGAGATCCAGCTCGCGCTCGTAGAAGCGTCGACGGTCGAGGTCCAGACCGACGTCACCGACCACGACCAGTCGGGCACGGTCACGGGCGATCTCGGTGCTGCGCGCGACCGGCTCCGACGAGGCCGTCGCCGCCGTGATGAGGACCGCGTCGACGCCTCGGCCACGGGTCAGTTCCATGATCTGCTCGGTGGTCGCCGCACCCGCCTCGACCAGGCCGACCGCACCGCACTCGCCGGCCAACTGTGCGGTCCAGTCGCGCAGGTCGATGCCGATGACGTGGAGCCCCGAGGCGAGCGCCAGTCGTACCGTCAGTTGCCCGACCAGGCCGAGACCGACGACCGCGACCGAGCCGCCGAGACCCACCTCGGCCTGCCGCAGGCCCTGCATGGCGATCGCCGCCACCGCGCCGAAGGCGGCCGCCTGGTCGGACACCGAATCCGGTACGGGCACCGCGAGCAGACCGGGCACCGCCTGGTACTCGGCGTGCCCCACGGACGCCGTGGCCACGCGCATCCCGGGTCGGATGCCGTCCGTCGCGGCGCCGGCGGTGACGACGACACCAGCGGCGCTGTAGCCGAGCGGCATGTCCTCGTCGAGCCGGCTGCGCACGGCGGCGAGCGTCGAGCGGACTCCCCCGGTGCGGGCCCGGTTGACGACCTGGCGGACCAGGTCCGGCCGGGCCCGTGCCTTGCGCAGCAGACTCGCCGATGCCAGCTCACGCACGGCGCGTTCGGTGCCCGCGGAGAGCAGGGACCTGCGCGTGGCGACGAGGACCTCGGTGGGACCAGGCTCCGGTTGGGGAACGTCGACGATTCGCAATTCTCCGCCGGACACCGATTGGACGATCTGCTTCACGCGGCTCTGCCTGCCTTCGGGAATTAAGAACATCATTCACGGCAGGTCACCGGTCCGGCGACGCACACCGCAACGCATCCGTCATTCGACATTCTATGACGATTAGATGCCTTAAACTGGATAACTTGTACTATTGGCGCGCCGCCGTTGATTCGCACCGAATTACCGAGGAGATCCATGCCAGCCGACGCCGTTCTGCACGTCGCGGGTGCACGTCCCAACTTCCCCAAGGCAGCACCGGTGATCCGTGCGCTGGAGCGGCACGGCGTGGCGCAGCGCCTCGTCCACACCGGACAGCACTACGACGAGCGGATGTCCGAGGTCTTCTTCCGGCAACTGGGCCTGCCCGAGCCGGACATCAACCTGGGGGTCGGTTCGGGCAGCCACGCGAGCCAGACCGCGAGCGTCATGACCGGCCTGGAAGAGCTGATGATCGCCGACCGCCCGGCGCTCACCGTCGTCTACGGGGACGTCAACTCGGCACTCGCCGCCGCCCTCGTCGCGTCGAAGCTGGGCATCCCGGTCGCGCACGTCGAGGCCGGCCTGCGCAGCTTCGACAGGTCCATGCCCGAGGAGATCAACCGGATCGTCGTCGACCACGTGTCCGACCTGTTGTTCGCCACCAGCCCCGACGCCGTGTCGCACCTCGGGACCGAAGGCGTCGCGGCCGAGAAGATCCATCTGGTCGGCAACCCGATGATCGACACTCTGCTGGCGAACCTCGACCGTTTCGACGTCGCCGGCATCCGGGCGGCGCTCTCGCTCCCCGACCGCTACGTGGTCGCCACGCTGCACCGACCGGGCAATGTCGACGATGCGACAGACGTCGTCGACCTCGTCAAGGCGATGCACGCGGTCGCCGACCAACTCCCCGTCATCCTGCCGCTGCACCCACGCGGCCGGCGTCACCTCGAAGGCGCGGGTCTGCTCTCGCACCGCGCGCTGCGGGTCGTCGCCCCCCTCGGTTACCTGGAGTTCGTCAGCCTGGTCCGCGGCGCGGCGGTCGTCGTCACCGACTCCGGCGGGGTGCAGGAGGAGACGACGATGCTCGGCGTGCCCTGCCTGACGCTGCGGCCCAACACCGAACGCCCGATCACGATCACACACGGCACCAACCGCCTCGTCACCCGGTCGACGCTCGCCGAGACGGTGGCGAGCACGGTGGCTATGCAACGGCCTGCCGTCTGGCCCACACCACCGATGTGGGACGGCGCGGCGGGCGAGCGCATCGCGCGCATCATCTCGGCGACACTCCGGTAGCCAGCTCACCACACGATCACAGCCGGCACCGGCACCAACACGGGCAGCCACCTCGCGCCCATCGAACTATTGACATCGATCGGGCCGCACCGAAGGCTCGCGCCTACAGGTCCTTCACCCAAGGAGGCGCGATGAGACCGAGACGACTGGCGATCGCCGGCGTGCTCACCCTGCTCGGCGCACTGGCACTGACCCCACCCGCCAGCGCGCGACCGTCGTCCGATCCGGACACCCGGGACGGCCTGGAGGTGTACGTCGGCACTGTCGACGCGAAACAGCGGGACCAACTACGCGCGGCGGGGGTCGACCTCGGCCACGACGCGAAGACCGACGCGGCCGGACAGACCACCGTCGAGACGGTGCTCAGCCGCCGGCAGGCCAAACGGCTCACCGACCAGGGCGTCCCGCTGTCGGTGAAGAAGGTCCGCGGCAAGGACGCCTCGCAGGCGCTGCGGGAGCAGGCCGCGGCCGGCTGGACGGCGTTCCGCCCGTACGGGGAGCCGGGCGGCCTCCGGGACGAGCTGAACGCCACCGCCGCCCGGTTTCCGAAGCTGACCAAGGTGGAGACGCTCGGCCGTAGTCAGCAGGGCCAGCCGATCCTCGCCCTCAAGGTCACCAGGAACGCGCGGACCGTGCCGGACGGGCAGCGACCGGCGGTGCTCTACGCCGGTGCGCAGCACGCCCGCGAATGGATCACGCCGGAGATGACCCGCCGGCTGATGCACCACGTGCTGGACAGCTACGGCACCGACCGGGAGATCACCCGTCTGTTGGACACCACCGAGCTGTGGTTCCTGCCGGTCGCCAACCCGGACGGCTACGACCACACCTTCACCCCCGGTAACCGCCTGTGGCGCAAGAACCTGCGGGACAACAACGGCGACGGGCAGATCACCTCTGTCGACGGCGTCGACCTCAACCGCAACTTCAGCTACAAGTGGGGCTACGACAACGAGGGCTCGTCGCCGGAGCCGAACAGCGAGACCTACCGGGGCCCGAGCCCCAACTCGGAGCCGGAGACCAAAGCCCTGGATCGGCTCTTCAAGCGGGTCGGGTTCGAGTTCTTCGTCAACTACCACTCGGCCGCCCAGTTGCTGCTCTACGGCGTCGGCTGGCAGGTGAGCACCCCCACCCCGGACGACGTGATCTACGAGACGATGGCCGGTGACGACGCGCACCCGGCGGTGCCCGGCTACGACCCGGACATCTCCGCCGAGCTGTACACCACGAACGGTGACACCGACAGCCACGCCACCGTCAAGTACGGCACGTTGGGCTTCACGCCGGAGATGTCGACCTGCGAGGCCGCCTCGGCGGTCGACCCGGACGACGAGTGGCGCCCGGAGGACTGCGCGAGCGAATTCATCTTCCCCGACGACGAGGCCCTCATCGCCGGTGAGGTGCAGAAGAACCTGCCGTTCGCGCTGGCCGTGGCCCGGTCGGCGGCGGACCCGGACGACCCGGTGTCGGTGGTCGGCCGCAGCACCCCGGACTTCGTGGTGGACGCGTTCGACACCTCGTACGGGCGTACCCAGCAGGTCGCCTCGATCACCCGCCGGGCGCTGAAGAACGTCCGGATGCACTACACGGTGAACGGCGGGCGACCGAAGACTGTCGCGGTCCGCGAGTGGCGCGGCGGCGAGCGCTACGGCGACACGAACGACGACTACTACGCCGAGCTGCGGGGCACGGTCACCGGCGCGAAGCCGGGTGACCGGGTGGAGGTCTGGTTCACCGGCAACAAACCGCGAGCCGGGGTCGTCGCCAGTCAACACTTCACCTACCAGGTGCACCGCGACATCGGCGGCGACGTGCTGATCCTCGCGATGGAGGACGTCACAGGCCTCAGCCCGGCGCAGACCGGCACCACCGCGAAGTACGCCGACGAGGTAGCGGCGTCGCTGAGCGCCGCCGGGCGCAGCAGCGACGTGTACGACTTCGACGCGTCGGGACGCTCCGCGCCGCACCCGCTTGGCGTGCTGTCGCACTACAAGGCGGTGGTCTGGGAGACCGGCGACGACGTCATCCTGCGCTCCCCCGGCCAGGTGCCCGGCACCGCGGCCAAGGCGGCGCTCGACACCGAGCTGGCCGTGCGGGACTACCTCAACGAGGGCGGCAAGCTCCTGATCAGCGGCCAGTACGCGCTGTACGCCCAGGGCGCCAACGGGTCGTACGTCTATCACCCGGACGCGCCGCCCGAGTGCACCGACGCCGATTCCGCCACCTGCCTGCCGTTGTTGAACGACTTCCAGCAGTACTGGCTGGGCGCGCACACCTACGTCAGCGACGGCGGCACCTCCCCGGACGGGGGGCCGTACCCGGTCGCCGGGATCGACGGGGCGTTCGCCGGCTTCAGCGGGCAGCTCAACGCGCCCGGGTCGGCGGAGAACCAGGAGCACAGCGCGTCGTTCCTGACCACGTCGAGCTTCCTGCCGCCGGACGAGTTCCCCCAGTTCGCCAGCTCCGCGCCGGTGGGCTGGACCCGGCCGGGCAGCGCGCCGTTCGATCCGCGTACCGGTGAGTGGTACCTGCACAGCGGGCAGAGCGACGAGTCGTACAAGCGGCTCACCCGCACGGTGGACCTGACCGGGGCGAGCGGCGCCGAGTTGCGCTTCTTCACCTCGTACGACATCGAGCAGGACTGGGACTTCCTCTTCGTCGAGGCCCACGAGGTGGGCAGCGACAACTGGACGACCCTGCCGGACGCCAACGGCAAGACCAGCACGGCCACCGGGGAGAGCTGCCTCAGCGACTGGGACGAGCTGCACCCGTTCGTCACGCACTACCAGGGTGCGGACTGCTCGCCCACCGGGAGCACCGGCAGCTGGAACGCGGCGACCGGCGCCTCCGGCGGTTGGAAGGAGTTCGTGGCGGACCTGTCCGGTTACGCCGGCAAGCAGGTCGAGGTGTCGATCTCGTACGTCTCGGACTGGTCCACGCAGGGTCTCGGCGTCTTCCTGGACGACGCCCGGGTGCTTGTCGACGGATCGACCGTGGCGGAGACCTCGTTCGAGTCGGCCGACCTGGGCGGCTGGACGGTGGCCGGGCCACCGGCCGGGTCCGGTGGTAACGCCACCGACTGGTCGCGCAGCCAGCGGGCGTTCGAGGAGGGCTCGGTGGTGGTCACCGGCGACACGGTGTACCTGGGCTTCGGGTTGGAGGGTCTGCCCCCGGCGGCCCGCGACGACCTGGTCGCCCGCTCGCTGCGGCACCTCACCGGCAAACCCCGACCCTGACGGCGGCGAGGTGCGCCGGCGGTCCCCCGACCGCCGGCGCACCTTCGGTGTACGCCGGTCGCGGCCACCACGGATGTGGTGAGCTGTACGGGTGTCGGGGCTGGGACTTGTGCTGCACCCCACCCGGGATGTCACCGAGGTGGTCGGGATCATCGAACGGTGGGCGACGCGCCACCACAAGACGCTGATGGTGCGCGAGGAGGACCAGCACCGGGTGCCGTCCTGCATCGAACCGGTGCCGGCCGACGAGGTCGCCGCCCGTTCCGACGCGTTGATCAGCATCGGCGGCGACGGCACCATGCTGGGTGCGCTGCGCTCCGCCGTCCTCGACCCGAAGCCGGTGCTCGGCGTACACCTGGGTCATCTGGGGTTTCTCGTCGAGGTCGAGCCGCCGGAGCTGCCCGACGCGCTGAGCCGGCTGCTGTCGAAGGACTTCACCATCGAGTCGCACGCCTGCCTCGCCTGCGACGTGTGCGGTGACGACGTCGTGGCGTTCAACGACATCGCGTTGGTACGGCAGCCCGGCTCCGGCTTCGTCAGCCTCACCCTCGGCATCGACGGCCAGCAGTACGGCTACTACCGCAGCGACGCCGTGGTGGTGAGCACCCCGATCGGCTCGACGGCGTACAGCTACGCGGCCGGTGGTCCGCTGATCTCCCCCGCCGCGGACTCGGTGGTGATCACGCCGTCGGCGCCGATGGCCGGGATCTCCCGGTCGGTGGTGCTCTCGCCGGACGAGAAGATCCGGTTGGAGCTCCGGCCCGGCTCGTCGCCGGTCGTGGTGGAGATGGACGGGCTGGTGTTCCGCGACGCGGCCACGGAGGGGGCCGTGGACATCACGTACCGCCGCAACGCCGGCCTGGTGGTCCGCTTCGACCCGCTGCGCTACCAGGAACGCAACCAGTTGAAGATGACCCTGCTCGACCTGCCGTTCCTGCCGGAGCAGCTCCGCGAGCTGCTCCCCGAAGAGCTACGCCGACGCGCCCAACAAGAAATCCCCCCACCCTGCTGACCCCACCCCCCACCCCCTGCCCCTGCCCCGCCCCCGTCCCGCCCGCGTTGATCATGAGGTTGACGGGGCGATTGGAGATCGACGAGCCCGCTAACCTCATGATCGACCGGGCTGGGTTGGGGGGTTGGGGGGTTGGGGGTTAGGGGTTAGGCGGTTAGGGCCTGGTCTACTAGGTTCTTGGCTTCTTCCTGGATCTTTTTGAGGTGGTCGGGGCCCTGGAAGGACTCGGCGTAGATCTTGTAGACGTCCTCCGTGCCGGACGGGCGTGCGGCGAACCAGCCGGACTTCGTGCTCACCTTGAGGCCACCGATCGGGGCGTTGTTGCCGGGGGCGGTGGTCAGGGTCGCGGTGATCGGCTCGCCGGCCAGCTCGGTGGCGGTCACCTGGTCCGGCGAGAGCTTGGCGAGCACCGCCTTCTGCTCCCGGGTGGCCGGGGCATCGATCCGGGCGTACGCGGGAGCGCCGAACCGCTCGGCCAACTCCGCCCAGTGCTCGCTCGGGCTGCGCCCGGTGGTGGCCAGGATCTCGGCGGCGAGCAGGCAGAGCAGCAGGCCGTCCTTGTCGGTGGTCCAGGTGGAGCCGTCGCGGCGCAGGAACGACGCACCGGCGCTCTCCTCACCGCCGAAGCCGACAGACCCGTCGAGCAGGCCGGGCACGAACCACTTGAAGCCGACCGGCACCTCCAGCAGCGGCCGACCCAGGTCCGCGGCGACCCGGTCGATCATCGACGAGGAGACAAGCGTCTTGCCCACCGCGGCGGCCGGACCCCATTCGGTACGGCTCCGGAACAGGTGACCGATCGCCACCGCCAGGTAGTGGTTGGGGTTCATCAGGCCCGCGTCCGGGGTGACGATGCCGTGCCGGTCGGCGTCCGCGTCGTTGCCCGTGGAGATCTGGTAGTCGGCGCGGGCGGCGATCAGCGACGCCATCGCGTTTGGCGACGAACAGTCCATCCGGATCTTGCCGTCGCCGTCCAGGGTCATGAACCGCCAGGTCGGGTCGACAGTCGGGTTGACCACTGTCAGGTCCAGCCGGTGCCGCTCGGCGATCTCACCCCAGTACGCCACGCTCGCCCCGCCCAGCGGGTCCGCGCCGATCCGGATCCCGGCGTCGCGGATGGCGTCGATGTCGATCGCCGCCGGCAGGTCGTCGACGTAGTGGGCGAGGAAGTCGTACTCCCCGGTGGTGTCGGCGGCCCGCGCCCGCGCGTGGGTGATCCGGCGGACCTCCTTGAGCCCGGCGGCCAGGATCGCGTTGGCGCGGTCCTGGATCCACCGGGTCACGTCGGTGTCGGCCGGCCCGCCGTTCGTGGGGTTGTACTTGAAGCCGCCGTCGTCGGGCGGGTTGTGCGACGGGGTGATGACGATGCCGTCGGCGAGCCCGCTGGTACGACCCCGGTTGTGGGTGAGGATCGCGTGCGACAACGCCGGGGTGGGGGTGTAGCCGTCGCGGCTGTCGACGAGCACGGTGACGCCGTTGGCGGCGAGCACCTCCAGGGCGTCCACGGCGGCCGGCGCGGAGAGGGCGTGGGTGTCCCGGGCGAGGAAGAGCGGCCCGTCCAGCCCCTGCTCGCGCCGGTAGTCGCAGAGCGCCTGGGTGACCGCCAGGATGTGGTCGGAGTTGAACGCGTTGCGCAGGCTGGAGCCGCGGTGGCCGGAGGTGCCGAAGGAGACCTGCTGGGCCGGGTCCGTGGGGTCCGGATGCTCGGCGTAGTAGGCGGTCACCAGGCGCGGCACGTCGACCAGGTCGGCGGGCTCGGCGGGCTGGCCGGCACGGGGGTGGGTCACTGCGAAATCCTCCTCGGGGAGTGCCTGTCGCTCACGGCTCGACCTTCTGGCCCTTGCCGATCACCACGATGCCATTGTCGGAGACGGTGTAGCGCTGCCGGTCCTTCTCCAGGTCGACGCCGATCTCGACGCCCTCCGGGACGAACACGTTCTTGTCCAGGATCGCCCGCCGGACCACCGCGTGCCGGCCGATCTCCACACCCTCCATCAGCACCGAGCCCTCGACGTGCGCCCAGGAGTGCACCCGCACCTTCGGCGAGACGATCGAGTTCTCCACAAGCGAGCCGGAGATCACCACCCCGGGCGAGACCATCGAGCCGACCGCCCGGCCGACCCGCTCACCCCACTGGTGGACGAACTTCGCCGGCGGCCACGGCGGCTGCTCGGTGTAGATCGGCCAGTCGAAGTTGTACATGTTGAACACGGGGTGCACGTTGATCAGATCCATGTGCGCGTCGTAGAACGAGTCGAGCGTCCCCACGTCGCGCCAGTACCCGCGGTCCCGGTCGGTGCTGCCCGGTACCTCGTTGTCGCGGAAGTCGTAGACGTTGGCCTCGCCCCGCTCGACGAGCATCGGGATGATGCTGCCACCCATGTCGTGCTTGCTGGACTTGTCCGCCGCGTCGCGCTCGACGGCCTCGCACAGGGCGCGGGTGGTGAAGACGTAGTTGCCCATCGAGGCGTAGATCTCGTCCGGCGCGTCCGGCAGGCCGACCGCGTCGGTGGGCTTCTCGCGGAACGCGCGGATCTTCCGGCCGTCCTCGCCGACCTCGATGACACCGAACTGGTCGGCCATCGACAGCGGCTGGCGGATGCCGGCGACGGTGACCGCGGCGCCGGAGGCGATGTGGTCCTCCACCATCTGCCGCGGGTCCATCCGGTAGATGTGGTCGGCGCCGAAGACGATCACGTAGTCGGGCTGCTCGTCGTTGATCAGGTTGAAGCTCTGGTAGATGGCGTCGGCCGAGCCGGCGAACCACCAGGGGCCGCGACGCTGCTGCGCGGGCACCGGGGTGACGTAGTTGCCGAGCAGCGTGGACATCCGCCAGGTCTTGGTGATGTGCCGGTCGAGGGAATGGGACTTGTACTGGGTCAACACGACGATCTTGAGATAGCCGGCGTTGGCCAGGTTGGAGAGGACGAAGTCGACCATGCGGTACATCCCGCCGAACGGGACGGCCGGCTTGGCCCGGTCCGTGGTGAGTGGCATCAGGCGCTTGCCCTCACCACCCGCCAGGACGATCGCGAGCACCTTGGCAGCCATGCCCCGACGCTATCCACCCGCGTCGGACTTCACCACTCGTACGGGGAGTCTTCTGCATTAGGGTGCGGGGTCATGACGGAACCCACCCCGCTGCGCGTCGATCTGCTCACCCGCGAGTACCCGCCGGAGGTCTACGGCGGCGCCGGGGTGCACGTCGAGTACCTGGCCCGGGAGTTGCGCCACCGCGCCGACGTCCGGGTGCACTGCTTCGGCCTGCCGCGCACCGAGCCGGGCGTCACCGCGTACGCCGAACCGCCGGGCCTGACCGGCGCGAACGCCGCGCTGCGCACGATGGGCGTGGACCTGGAGATGGCCGCCGGCGCGGCCGGCGCCGACGTGGTGCACAGCCACACCTGGTACGCGAACCTGGCCGGGCACACCGCGAAGCTGCTGCACGGGGTGCCGCACGTGGTGACCGCGCACAGCCTGGAGCCCCTGCGACCGTGGAAGGCCGAGCAGCTCGGCGGCGGCTACGCGCTCTCCTCCTGGATCGAGCGCACCGCGATGGAGGCCGCCGACGCGGTCATCGCGGTCAGTGGCGGGATGCGCACCGACGTGCTCACCGCCTACCCGCAGATCGACCCGGACCGGGTCCGGGTGGTCTATAACGGCATCGACACCATCCAGTACGCGCCGGACCAGAACACCGACGTGCTCGACCGGCTCGGCGTCGACCCGTCCCGACCCAGCGTGGTCTACGTGGGAAGGATCACCCGGCAGAAGGGGCTGCCCTACCTGCTGCGGGCCGCGCGGGAGCTGCCGGCGGACACCCAGCTCGTGCTGCTCGCCGGAGCACCGGACACCGCCGAGATCGCCGCGGAGGTGGAGGAGTTGGTCGCCGAGTTGCGGGCCAACCGTTCCGGCGTGGTCTGGGTCGCCGAGATGCTGCCCAAGCCAGAGGTGATCCAGGTGCTCACCCACGCCACCGTCTTCGTCTGCCCGTCGGTGTACGAGCCGATGGGCATCGTCAACCTGGAGGCGATGGCCTGCGAGACGGCGGTGGTGGCGACCGCGACCGGCGGCATCCCCGAGGTGGTGGCCGACGGTGAGACGGGCCTGCTGGTGCCCATCGAGCAGGCCACCGACGGGTCCGGCCGACCGCTGGCCCCGGAGCGGTTCGTCGCCGACCTGGCGGCGGCGATCAACACGCTGCTCGCCGATCCGGCGCGCACCGGGCGGTTCGGCCTGGCCGGTCGCCGGCGCGCGGTGGACCACTTCTCCTGGGACGCCATCGCCGGTCAGACCCTCGACGTGTACCGCTCCGTCGGCGCGGGCCGCAACGCGGGTCTCGGCACGGGCCTTGTCGCGGGCTGAGGACGGCGGGCGACCATGCGGTACGACGAACTCGAAGCGGCAATCCTCCGGTTGGTCGTCGGGGCGGACGAGGACGACCTGCGCGTCTTCGGCCTGGAGACGGTCACCCGGCTGGTCCGGGAGGAACTGCTCGACACCGCCTCCGACGACGAGCTGACCGAGGACGGGTGGGCGGCGCTCGCCACCGCCCGCGAGAACGTCCGGACGGCAGGCGCGACGGAGCTGCGCGCCCAGCTGGTGCGGATCGACGAGGGCATCCTCGCCGACGGCGACCTGGATCAGGGCCTCCTGACGGTCATCACCGCGCTCGAACACTGGACCACCTACCTGGAGGAGAACCAGCGCGGGGAGCTTTACGAGCTGGCCATCCGCGCGATCGAGGAGGTCGACTTCCAGGTCTCGGCCGACCTTGACGACGTCCTCGCCACCCCGGAGATGGCCGCCGAGTACGCGCGGATCGAGCGCCTGCTCACCGCCGGCCTCAGACCGCCGTTCCCGGAGGGGACTTGAGCAACGACGTCACCTCGGCGGAATAACCACCACGCCCGTCGCGCAGCGCGCTGGCCGCGATGCGGACGAGGTCGATGTTGACGCCGGCAGCACCGCTGGGGTCATGCACCGTCAGCTTCACGTCGAGGCTCACCGCTGTCTCACCCCAGCCCTGCGCCTCGATGTTGAGGTGAGCCACCTTCTGCGAGCGCAGGTGCGGCAGGTAGCCGAGCGGGGCCACCTCGACCGTGCCGGCGGCGGGTCGGTCGGCGGCGGGCTGGTCGGCGGCGGGGTGGCCTTCCGACAGGGCGTTGAGCTTGGACTGCTTCTTGGTGTTGGGGTTGTCGACCAGGTTGCGGAAGTCCTCGGTGCCGCCGAGGTTGACCTGGTAGGAGCTGACAAGCGTGAGGCCCCGTTCCTGGAGCAGCCGCAGCAGCGTGTTGTGCAGCACGGAGGTGCCGAACTGGCTGGCCAGGTCATCACCGAGCAGCGGCAGACCGGCCGCCTCGAACCTTCCCAGCAGGTGCGGATCGCGGGCGACCGGGTCGGACGTGGTGTTGATGAAGGCGACACCCGCGTGGTGTGCCGCCTCGGCGTACGCCCGGGCGGTCTCCGGCCGGCCGCTCGGTGCCGAGTAGAGCAGCACCTCCGCCCCGGCCAGCGCCGCCGCCACCCGCGGCACCCCGGTCGCGTCGACGAGGCCCTTCGTGACGGGCACACCGGCCCGGGGCAGGTCGCAGTCGAGTCGGGGAAAGTTGTTGGGCGCCAGGAAGATCGCCTCGGTCAGGTCCCGACCGATCTTCTCCGCGGAGGTGGCGAAGGCCGCCACGACGCCGATGTCGCCGACCCCGAGCCCGTCGATCATCGGTCGGCGGATCCCCACCAGGCTGCCGCTCTGCCGGTAGAGAGCAAGCCCCTGCACCAACGCCGACGTGTTGTTGCCGACGCCGACGACCGCCACCTTCACCCGTTCGATCATGGCCGGAGGCTATGTCACCTCCGCGCGCGCGGCGGCCCTCGCCCGAGCGGCGCTCTGTCGTCCAGGTAGCCCTGTGCGCGGAGGTGCGGTGATCCGCTCGGCCCGGCCATCAACGGGCCGGAAGATGTCGTACACGTGTTCTAATCTCTGCGGGTGATCGATGCGTTGGAGCAGGCCGAGGCCGCCGTGGCGGCCTGCTTCGACACGGCGGCCTGGGCTGCTGGCGAGCGCGATCTCGTGGCGGCGTTGGACGCCACGCATCGCATCGAGCAACGCCTGGCCGCGGTCAAGCTGACCCTCGTGCGTGAGCTGGACGGTCGCGGCACCGCGACCGCGCAGGGCGCGTCCTCGACGGCGGTGTGGCTCCGTGACCGGCTACGCCTCGGCGTCGGCGCGGCCCGCCGCCTGGTCGAGCTGGCCGCGACACTCGACACCGCCCCGCCCGCCGTCCGAGACGCGTTGGCCGGTGGGGTGGTCGACGTGGAACAGGTCCGGGTCATCGCCGGCACCGTCGAGACCGTGCACACCACGGCCGGTGCCGACGCCGCCGACAAGGCCGTCGGCGTCCTCGTCGACTGGGCGGCGCAGTTCGACGCCGCGCTGCTGCGCAAACTCGGCACCCGCATCCTCGACCACGTCGCCCCGCACATCGCCGACGCCGCCGCCGAGGCCGCGCTACGAGCCCAGGAGTCACGAGCCGCCCGCGACCGACACCTCACGATCAGCGAGCAGCCCGACGGCCGGCTACGCCTCACCGGCATCCTCAACCCCGAAGCCGCCGCCGCGTTGCGCGCCGCCATCGACCCGCTGAGCACGCCCACCGGCCCCGACGACACCCGCACCCCAGGCCAACGCCGCCACGACGCCCTCGCCGACGTATGCCGGCTGGCCCTGCGCACCGGCCAGCTACCCGAAAACGGCGGAGACCCCGCACAGGTCGTCGTCACCACCAACTACGACGGGCTGACCCAGCAGCTGGGCACCGGCACTCTCGACACCGGCCAGCACATCAGCGCCGAGACCGTGCGCCGGCTCGCCTGCGACGCCGCCATCCTGCCCGCCGTCCTCAACAGCGCCGGCCAGGTCCTCGACGTCGGCCGACAACGCCGCCTCATCACCGGCCCACTCCGCCGCGCCCTCGTCCTACGCGACCGCGGCTGCACCTTCCCCGGCTGCGACCGCCCACCCCGCTGGTGCGACGCCCACCACATCCGACACTGGGCCGACGGCGGCACCACCAGCCTGGCCAATGCCGTCCTGCTCTGCAGCCACCACCACCGACACCTCCACCACAGCGACTGGACCGTGCGGCTTAGCCGCGACGGCCACCCCGAATTCATCCCACCCGCCTGGCTCGACCCCGACCAGATCCCCCGCCGCAACCACTACCACCTCCGCAGATAGCGGGCAGGGACCGCCACTCGCCGCCGGCCGCCAGCCGCTCGTGCCGGGCGGTCGCCGTGTTGACGTCGCCGGCACTGCCTTCACAGTCAACAGAGCATGCACGGTGTGTCACTCATGGTGCAAAGATCGGGGCGCTGACGGGAGGGTGGCGCCACCCATGCCGCAAGCACCGCTGTACGAGCAGATCATTGGGCGACGTCGTGAACTCGGTCCGCGCCGGCACGTTGCAGCCCGGCGACAAACTGCCGTCCATCGCGGAGATGCCCTCCGGCCTAGATCCACTCGGGTTTCCGGAAACCGCCGGGTCCGGGTCGCCTCGATACCGCGCTTTCAAGGAACGCGTGTGGATCTTGACGCGCGACCCCGGGGGCGGGACCGGGGAGGGACGGACCGGCGGGCTTGGCCGCGCGCGAACGGATCTCGCGCAGTAGGTTGGCGGGGTGACTGGACGGTTCCCGATCGAAGACGTCTCCCCCGTCGTCTCGTGCGGGCGATACCCGGCCAAGGCGGTGGTCGACGAACCGGTCCCGGTGTCGGCCCGCGCCTACCGGGAGGGGCACGACGCGCTCGGCTGCAACGTGGTCTGGATGGGTCCGGACGGCGTCACCAGGCCGTTCACCCGGATGCGCCCCGGCGAGCCCGGCCAGGACCGGTGGCACGCCACCATCGCACCGGACGCCGTCGGCTCCTGGGCCTTCGCCGTCGAGGCGTTCCAGGACCCGTACCTGACCTGGCAGAACGCGGTGACGAAGAAGATCGCCGCCGGGCAGGGGCCGGAGGACCTCGCCAACGACCTGGCCGAGGGCGCGCGGGTGCTGGCCGCCGCCCGGGACCTCGTCCCGACCGCCGACCGGCCCCGGGTCGCCGACGCGCTCACCGCGCTTGTCGAGACCGACCTGCCGCTGCCGCAGCGGGTCGGCCCGGCGCTGGCGCTCGCCGACCTGCTCTGGGAGCACCCGGTGCGGGAGCTGGTCACCGCCGGTGACACGTACTCGATCTGGGTGGACCGCAAGCGGGCGCTCTACTCGGCCTGGTACGAGTTCTTCCCCCGCTCCGAGGGAGCGGCGGGCGGCCGGTCCGGCACCTTCGCCACCGCCACCGAACGGCTCCCGGGCGTGGCCGCGATGGGCTTCGACGTGCTCTACCTGCCGCCGATCCACCCGATCGGCCGGGTCAACCGCAAGGGCCGCAACAACGCGCTCACCGCCGGGCCGACAGACGTGGGCTCGCCGTGGGCGATCGGCGCCGCCGAGGGCGGCCACGACACGATCCACCCCGACCTGGGTACGCCTGCGGACTTCCGGGCCTTCATCGAGGCCGCGGCGGCACAGGGCCTGGAGGTGGCGATGGACCTGGCGTTGCAGTGCGCGCCCGACCACCCGTGGGTCAGCGAGCACCCGGAGTGGTTCACCACCCGGGCCGACGGCAGCATCGCGTACGCGGAGAACCCGCCGAAGAAGTACCAGGACATCTACCCGGTCAACTTCGACAACGACCCGGAGGGCATCCGGGCCGAGGTGCTGCGGGTGGTGCTGCACTGGGTGGGCGAGGGCGTCCGGATCTTCCGGGTGGACAACCCGCACACCAAGCCGTTCGACTTCTGGCACTGGCTGATCGCCGAGGTGAAGAGTGTCGACCCGGACGTGCTGTTCCTGGCCGAGGCGTTCACCCGGCCGGCCATCATGCACGGCCTCGGCAAGATCGGCTTCACGCAGTCGTACACCTATTTCACCTGGCGCACGACGGCCGCCGAGATGCGGGAGTACTGCGAGGAGCTGGTCGCCTCGGCCGACCACATGCGGCCGAACTTCTGGCCGAACACGCCGGACATCCTGCACGAGTCGTTGCAGCACGGCGGCCCGCCGATGTTCAAGATCCGGGCGGTGCTGGCCGCGCTGCTCTCCCCCTCCTGGGGCCTGTACGCCGGCTACGAGCTGTTCGAGCACGTGGCCCGGCCGGGCGCGGAGGAATACCTGGACAACGAGAAGTACGAGCTGCGCCCCCGCGACTGGGCCGGCGCCGAGGCGCAGGGCCGTTCGCTGGCGCCGTTCCTGACCACCCTCAACCGGGTACGCCGGGACAACCCGGCCCTGCACCAGCTCCGCAACCTGCGCTTCCACGAGATCGACAACCCGGCGCTGCTCTGCTGGTCCAAGCACGACCCGGCCACCGGCAACACCGTCATCGTGATCTGCTCGTTCGACTCGCGCGAGGTGCAGTGGGGCAACACGACGCTCGACATGCCGGAGCTCGGGTTCGACTGGCATGAGCGGTTCACCGTGTACGACGAGCTGACCGGCACCAGCTACGACTGGGGTCAGCGCAACGCGGTGCGGCTCGACCCGTACCTGCAACCGGCGCACGTGCTGACCGTGCGCCGCCCGGTCGCGCCCGCCGCGCCGGAACCCGCCGGCGTCGAGCCGGCGGACCTCACCGTCACCGACGTCCCGGACGACCTGTCCGGCGGCACCGCGCCGACGACCCCGGCACCGACGACCGGCTCCGGCCCGGCGACGGCCAACCCGTCCGCCGCCCGCCCGGCAGCGGCCCGCCCGGCGAGGGCCCGCTCGTCCGCCTCCGCACCGACCGACGCCGCCCCGAAGGACGACCGATGGACCAGTTGATCACCGGCGCGACGCACGACCCGCACGCGCTGCTCGGCGCGCACCCCGCCGACTCCTCGACGACGATCCGCACGCTGCGCCGGGGCGCCGGTGACGTGGTGCTGCTCGTCGGCGACGAGCGGCATCCCATGAAGCGGGTGCACGACGTGGGCGTCTTCGAGACCCAGGTCGACGGCACCGTGCTCGACTACCGGGTGGAGGTCGACGGCACCGCCCACGACGACCCGTACCGCTATCCACCGACCCTCGGTGAGCTGGACCTGCACCTGATCCGGGAGGGCCGGCACGAACGGCTGTGGGACGCGCTTGGCGCGCGGGTCTTCGACGAGGGCGTCGCGTTCAGCGTGTGGGCGCCCAACGCCCGCGGCGTGCGGGTGGTCGGCGACTTCACCGGCTGGGCCCCGGACGACGGCTGGCCGATGCGGTCGCTCGGCTCCAGCGGCGTGTGGGAGCTGTTCGTCCCCAACGCCCGGGTCGGGGCCCGCTACAAGTACCGGGTGCTGGGCGCCGACGGGCAGTGGCGGGACAAGGCCGACCCCCTGGCCGCGTACGCGGAGGTGCCGCCGGCCACCGCCTCGGTGGTGCACCACTCGACGTACCTGTGGAACGACGCGGACTGGCTGGCCCGGCGGGCCGAGCGGCAACCGCACCAGGAGCCGATGAGCGTCTACGAGGTGCACCTCGGTTCGTGGCGACCCGGGTTGGGCTACCGCGAGCTGGCCGACCAGCTCACCGCGTACGTCACCGAGATGGGCTTCACGCACGTGGAGTTCCTGCCGGTGATGGAGCACCCGTTCGGCGGTTCCTGGGGTTATCAGGTGACCGGCTACTACGCGCCGACCTCCCGCTTCGGTGACCCGGACGACTTCCGGCACCTGGTCGACCGGCTGCACGCCGCCGGCATCGGCGTGATCCTGGACTGGGTGCCCGCGCACTTCCCCAAGGACGAGTGGGCGCTTGCCCGCTTCGACGGCACCCCGCTCTACGAGCACCCCGACCCGCGCCGGGGCGAGCACCCCGACTGGGGCACGTACGTGTTCGACTTCGGCCGCAACGAGGTCCGCAACTTCCTGGTCGCCAACGCGCTCTACTGGTGCGACCAGTTCCACGTCGACGGGCTCCGGGTGGACGCCGTGGCCTCGATGCTCTACCTGGACTACTCCCGCGAGCACGGGCAGTGGGCCCCGAACCAGTACGGCGGTCGGGAGAACCTGGAGGCCATCGCGCTCATGCAGGAGGTGAACGCGACCGTCTACAAGCACCACGCCGGGGTCGTCATGATCGCCGAGGAGTCCACCGCCTGGCCGGGTGTCACCCGGTCGACGGCCGAGGGCGGGCTGGGCTTCGGGTTCAAGTGGAACATGGGCTGGATGCACGACACCCTGCTCTACACCTCGAAGGACCCGATCTACCGCCAGCACCACCACCACCAGCTCACCTTCTCCCTGGCGTACGCGTGGAGCGAGAACTACGTGCTGCCGATCAGCCACGACGAGGTGGTGCACGGCAAGGGCTCACTGGCCGGCAAGATGCCCGGCGACACCTGGCAGCGGCTGGCGAACGTGCGGGCGCTGCTGGCGTACATGTGGGCGCACCCGGGCAAGCAGTTGCTCTTCATGGGCTCCGAGCTGGCCGACGACCGGGAGTGGAGCGAGGAGCGCGGCCTGGACTGGTACCTGCTGCACGACCCGGCCCGCGCCGGCGTGCAGCGCCTGGTCGCCGACCTCAACCGGGTCTACCGGGACACCCCGGCGCTCTGGGCACAGGACACCGCACCGGCCGGGTTCCGGTGGATCGCCGGCGACGACGTCGCCAACAACACCGTGTCGTTCGTCCGGATCGCCCCGGACGGCTCGACCCTGGTGTGCGTGGCGAACTTCTCCGCCCAGCCGCTGCACGACTACCGGATCGGCCTACCGGCCGGCGGCACGTGGGCGGAGGTGCTCAACACCGACGCCCACCACTACGGCGGGTCCGGGGTGGGCAACCTGGGCCAGGTACGCGCCGAGGACGTGCCGTGGCACGGGATGGTCGCCTCGGCGGCCCTCCAGGTCCCGCCGCTCGGCGCCGTCTGGCTGCGCCAGGGCTGACCCGCTGACGCTCTCCCCATGATCACTTGATGCTGAGTAGTTCTGTGGATCTCCTGGCAACTACTCACCATCAAGTGATCGAGCGGCATCCGCTCGTCGAGCCTCGAAGCGACGGCGCTTGCCACGGCGATTGACCCAGGTGTAGTACCTGGGGACGCCGACTGCCGTCCGCAACAGATAGACCCCGATGAGCATGAGCAGCACGAGAACCAGGCCGGTCCGCAGGATGCCCAGCACTGCCAGAGCGAGAGCCCAGATCCGCCACGCCGGGCGACCGTACCGGCAGTCGGTGTTGCCCTTGCCGTGGCAGACCTCGCGGAACTCGACCGGCCCGCCCCGGTCGGCGGGGGTGACGGTCGAGTGCCGGACCACGGTCCGCACCTCGCGACCGTCGCGGGTCTGGACCGTCACCGCGCAGTGCCACCAGTAGCCGAACCCGTCGCCGCTCACCGGACCAACCCGGCGGCACTCGTCGACTATCGCCTCCGCCGGCTGCTGGGCGGGGGTGGACTTGAACACTCCCACGCCCGGGTAGAAGCTCTGCACGGTGTCCAGCACGAGCATCGAGGCGACGAGCCCCGCCGCGAGGGCAACCACCGCCGCGAACTGCGTCAGCCGCCCCCAGAACGGCCCGCGCCGCTCGTACGCGGCGATCTGTTCGCCCTGTAGGCGCGCGGTCTGGTCACTGTCGCCGTCGTTCAGCTCGCCCGTGCGGGCCACGCCATCCACCTTCGCCCCCCACCTTCCGCCCAGGCGGGTCGGATGGGACCGTAGCCCAGCACGGCAACCCGGGCGTCGGGCAGGACCGGCGGTCAGACCAGGTTGGCGTCGCGCAGCAGTTGCCACAGGCCGGCGCCGTCCGGGGCGGACAGCCACTTCTGCCCCACCGGCCCCGACGACGGGCGACCAGCCGGCGCGGGCAGGGTGCCGGCCAGCACGGACTGGGTCGGGGAGAGGCGGCGGATCGCCACCCCGGCGACGTTCTCCGGGTGGGCGGCTGCGAACTCCCGGTAGATCTCCTGGTCGTGCTGGCCGTCGTCGCCGACCAGCAGCCAGCGCACGTCGGGGAACTCCCGGGCCAGCCGGGCCAGGGTCCCCCGCTTGTGTTCCATTCCGCTGCGGAACCAACGGTCGGCGGTCGGGCCCCAGTCGGTGAGCAGCAGCGGCCCGGCCGGGTAGAGGTGCCGGGACAGGAAGCGGGTCAGGGTGGGCGCCACGTTCCACGCGCCGGTGGAGAGGTAGAAGACCGGGGCGCCCGGGTGCGCGGTGACCAGCCGCTCGTAGAGCACGGCCATGCCGGGCACGGCGTTGCGGGCGTGCTCGTCGAGCACGAACGTGTTCCACGCGGCGAGCAGCGGCCGGGGCAGCGCGGTGACCATCACCGTGTCGTCGATGTCGGAGATGATGCCGAACTTGACCTCCGGGTCGAGGATGCGCACCGGCGCGTCGACCGGCTCGGCGTCCGGGACGCTGAGGCGGACCGTGCCCCAGCCCGGTGGCAGGTCGGCCTCGACGAGCGTGTCGACGAAGCCGCTGCGGTCGGCCTGCGTCTCGTGCCGTACCCCGCCGGCCTCGATAGTCACGGTGACGTGCTTGTTGGGCAGGGTGGTGAAGCTGCGCCACCCGCGGACCTTGTCGAGTCGGCCCCGCTGCCGGGTGTCCGGTCGGCCCAGCAACACCCGGCACATCACCCGCACCCAGCCCGGTGCGCCGTAACCGGTGTACGCGACGATGTTGACCCGCCAGCCGGTGCGCCGCAGCCGACGCTCGACGAGCTGGTGCACGGCGTCCTCGATCCGCGCAGCCCGGTGCAGGTTCGGAACGGCCAACTGGCCGGCGGGAGTCGGTGGCACGCGCCAACCCTGCCACACGTCGACAGCCACGGCCACGCGAGCCGAGCGGGCTGCGCCGAACCTCCCCGGCCCGCCCGCCGTCCGTGAAACACTCCGGTCGGGACGACGACGGGGGCGTTGGTCGTGTCGCATCCAGAGCAGCATGGTGGGCGGTGGCGTCCACGACTCGACCGGCCGGCGTTCGTCGCCCTGCTGTTCGGGCTGGCCGGCGTCGGGTATCGGCTGGTCCTGACGCTGTACACGGTGCCGGTGTCGAACAGTGACGAGGCGACCTTCGGCCTCGCCGCGCTGCACATCGGGCAGGGCCGGGAACGCCCGGTCTTCCTGTACGGCCAGCACTACATGGGGATGTTGGAGTCGTACCTGGCCGCGCCCCTGCTGGCGGTGACCGGACCGAGCTGGCCGGTGCTGCGGTTGCCGATGCTCGCGCTGTACGCGCTGTTCCTCTACCTGATGCACCGGCTGACCCGCCGGCTCTGCGCACCCTGGTTCGCCACAGTCGTCGTCGGCCTGCTCGCGCTCGGCGGCGAGCGGGTGGTCCGCGACCAGCTCACGGTCGTCGGGGGGCGACCGGAGGTGAAGCCGGCGGTGCTGCTGATGCTGCTGATCACTGTGGGGTTGGCGGCCGGCACCGTGCGCCGCCGGCGGCTCGCCGTCGCGCTCTTCGGCCTCCTCGTCGGGCTGGCCGCCTGGTCGGACTGGCTGATCCTGCCGTATCTGGCGGTGGCCGGGCTGGCGCTGGTGTGGGCGCTGCGACGCGAACTGCTCGGCTGGTCCGGCCTGCTGCTGGTGGTGGGCGTCGTGGTCGGGATCGCGCCGATGGTCCTCGACAACCTGCGGGCCGGGCCGGGCGAGGACTCGCTGACCGTGTTCCGGGAGGTCAGCACCAAGGCGGGGCCGTTGCCGCCGTGGTCCGAGCGGATCCGGGGCGGCCTGCTGGAGGGGGTGCCGCTGGCGCACGGGCTCTGCCCGGTGGACGGTTGCGGACGCTGGCAACAGTGGTTCGGAGTGGTGTACCCGGTGCTGCTGGTGGTCGGCGCGGTGCTCGCGGTGCCCGCGTACCGCCGCGCCGCCGGCCGGCGCGGGGACCGGGTCGGGCCGGTCGTGCAGCTCGCGCTGCTCGCCGGCGCGGCGTTGACCCTGTTGTCGTACGTCCGCAGTCCGCTCGCCGCGACCAGCCCACTTGACAACGCCCGTTACCTGTCGGTGCTGCAACTGTCGCTGCCGGCGGTGCTCTGGCCGCTCTGGGTGGCGGCGCTGACCGCCTGGCGGGGCACCAGCAGCGTGCTGGGGCGGCTCACCGGCGCGCTGTCCACCGCCGTGCTGGTCGCCCTGACCGCGACCACACTTGTGGTCACCGTGCTGTTCGCGGCCACCGGCAGCGCGGCGTCGCGGACCGAGGAGCGCCAGGCCCGGGAGTTGGCCGCCGCGCTGCGCGCCGACGGCCCGCACGAGGTGTACGGGGACTACTGGACCTGCAACCGACTGATCTTCAACACGGACGAGACGGTGGTCTGCGGGGTGCTCAACGGCAACCTGTCCCCCGGGCAGAACCGCTACCGCCCGTACTGGCGGCAGGTCGGCAGGGCCCCACGACCGGGCTATGTGGTGGAGACCGATTCCCCGATGGATCGGCGGCTGCGCCGACTGCTCGCCGACCGGGCCGACGCCGCACCGGTACGCGAGGTGGGCGGCTATCGCGTGTACCACCCGCAGACCCCGGTGCGGCCCTGGCGCTGACCGCGGGTCGTACGCTGGCCGGGCCGCCGTCCCGCCCGTCGAGGAGACCCCATGCTCATCCTGCTGCCGCCCTCGGAGGGCAAGGCCGACGCCGGCACCGGGCGGCGCTGGGCCCCGGAGCGGCTCTCGCTGCCCGAGCTGAACCCGGCCCGGGAGCGGGTGGTGGACGCCCTCGTCGCGCTGAGCGCCGGGCCGGACGAGGCGACGGCGCTCGCGGCGCTCGGCCTCAGCGAGGGCCAGCGGGGCGAACTGCGCCGCAACGCCCGGCTGCGGGAGGCGGCCACCGCGCCGGCCGAACGGCTCTACACCGGGGTCCTCTACGAGGCGCTGGAGCTGGCCTCGTTGCCGGTCGCGGCGCAGCGGGCGGCCCGCCGGTCGATCCTGATCAGCTCCGGGCTGTGGGGCGCGGTCCGGCTCGCGGACCGGATCCCCCCGTACCGCTGCCCGATCGGTGCCCGCCTGCCGGGCGTCGGGGCGTTGTCGGCGTACTGGCGTCGGGAGCTGACGCCGGCGTTGGACGCCGCCGCCGGCCGCGGCCCGGTGCTGGACCTGCGGTCCGGCGCGTACGCGGCCACCTGGACGCCGCGGGGAGAGGTGGCCGAACGGACCGTCAGCGTGCGGGTGCTGCACGAGCGGGAGATCGACGGCGTGCCGGTCCGCTCGGTGGTCAGCCACTTCAACAAGGCGACCAAGGGCCGGCTGGTCCGTGACCTGCTCGTCGCCGGCGCCCGACCGCGCTCCGCCGCGGAGCTGCTCGGCACGCTGCGGGAGTTGAAACACACCGTCGAGGAGCAGGCCACCGCGCCCGGCCGGGTGCGGCAGGTGGACCTGGTGGTCACCGACCTGTAGCGGTGGGAACAGCCGCAAGATTTGCTCAAGGCTGGGCCTGAGGAGTTCCGTAACCGCGGGTCAGGGGCCACGGTAGGGGAACCCAGACTCCGACGAGGGAGCCTTCGTTGACCCGCGAACCCGCCCTGCTCGACCGGCCGCGCTCGTCGGCACCGCCGCCCCCGCTGGACTGGCTGACGCTGGGCGACGCCTTCGAGGCCGCCTGCCTGCTGCGCTGCACCCCACCGCCGGCCGCCGCCCGGCCGAGCCCGGCGCGCGTACCGGGGGTGGAGTTCAACCGGGAGGACGCCGCGCAGCGGATGCGGCAGTTGCTCGCCCGGTTGGATATTCCGGTCAGGCACGAGGTGGCCGTCGGGGGCCTGCGCCGCCGCTACGAGCTGCACCGCCTCTGGGTGCCCCCGGAACGGCAGGGCGCGTACTCCCGGATGTTGGACGCGGGGTGGTGGCAGGGGCGGCGCGAGCTGCTCGGTGGGCCGCTCCCCGGCACCTCGCCGGCCCGGCGGCGGTTGGTGACCCGACTCGCGGCGGCGGCCTGGCGGTCGGCGCTGCTGGCCGCCGGACGACACGTCCGCCGGCACATCCTCGGCGTGCGGCTCGCCGACCGGGAGTTGGCCGCGGTGCTGATTCGCAGCGCTGCCGTGCTCGACGTGCCGGCCCGGCTGCGGGCGGGCACCGGCTGTTTCCTGGTCAGCGTGGCCGATGGCCCGGACCGGGCGCGGATCCTCAGCAACGCGGCGGTGGAGCCGGCGCGCGCGGCGACGCACGGCACGGTCCGGCCGGCAGGGCGGGCCGTGGCAGTGCCGCCGGCACATCGACCGGCCTGCTGAACGGCGCTCGGGCCACACCCGCTCGGCACACCCGCCGGCCCGGAGCTTGCGCGCACCGGTCCGACGGCGCACAGTGCACCGCGTGAGACGTACCTCCTCCAGCCGGCCCCGGCGTCCGCGCGCGGGGGCGGCGGCCCTGTTGACGGTGCTGCTGACCGCGACCCTGAGCGCCGCCGGTTGCCAGGACACCCCGGCCGAGCAGACGTCGATCCGGATCGCCACCGGCAGCCCCACCGCCGTCTACTACGCGTTCGGGCAGTCGCTGGCGGCCATCCTCAACCGGGAACTGCCCGACGTCCACGCCAGCGTCGTGATCACCGCCGCCTCGGCGGAGAACGTCAGACTTGTCGGGTCCGGCAGCGCGGAGCTGGGCTTCACCCAGGCCGACGTGCTCCCCACCAGCACAGCGGGAAGCCCCACCGTCAAGGCGATCGCCCGGGTGTACGACGACCAGCTACACCTGGTCACCACGGGCGGCGGCCCGGTTCGCACGCTCGCCGACCTGCGGGGCCGGCGAGTCTCCGTCGGCGCACCCGGATCGGGCACCGAGATCACCGCGACCCGGCTGCTGGAGGTGGCCGACCTCGGTGGCGACCAGGTACGCCGCCAGCGGCTCGGGCTTGACGACTCGGTGGCGGCGTTGCGCTCCGGGCAGATCGACGCGTTCTTCTTCTCCGGCGGGCTGCCGGTGCGGGGGATCGCGGACCTGGCCCGGCGCAGCGCCACCCGGATCGTGGACCTCAGCGAGTGGACCGAGCCGCTGCGCTCCCGCTACGGCCAGGTGTACGTCTCCCGGGACATTCCCCGTTCGGTCTACGGGGTGGACGCGGTGACCACGGTGGCCGACCCGAACTACCTGATCGTCCGCGCCAACCTGCCGGAGCCGTTGGTCCGGGAGGTGACCCGGCTGCTGATGGATCGGCGGGCCGAGCTGGCCGCCGCCCATCCCGCGGCGGGGCGGATGAGCCCCCGCTCGGCGATCGTGACGCCGCCACTGCCGCTGCACCCGGGCGCCGCCGCGTGGTACCGGGCGGACAAACCCTGACGGCGGCCCTACCTTGTCAGGGTGGGCCGCAGGTCGGTGGCCGGCTCGCCGTCCACCGGCTCCGCCGACGGCTCCGGGGCCGGGAACCACAGGGCCGCGACCAGCCCGCGCGACTCCCCCGGGCGCATGGTGAGCCGCCCGTCGGACGCGTCCACGAGCACGGCGGCGATGGTCAGGCCGAGCCCCGCGCCGTCCACGTTCTGCGCGTCCGGCGCCCGCCAGAACCGCTCGGTCGCCTGGCCGAGCTGACTCCCGGTCATACCCGGACCGGAGTCGCGCACCTCCAGGGCCACCCCGTTGTCGCGGCGGGCCACGGACACCGTCACCGCCCCGCCGGCCCCGCTGAACTTCACCGCGTTGTCGATGAGCGCGTCCAGCGCCTGGTCGACGGCGGTGGGCACGGTCTGTGCGTACGCCGGGGCGTCGGTGCTCGTCAACCGCAACGCGACCGAACGGTGCCGGGCCAGCGGCGCCCACGCGGCCACCCGGGACGCGGCCACCGCGGCGGCGTCCACGGTGACCCGCTCGTTCTCCTCCCGTTCGGCGCGGGCGAGGGTCAGCAGCGCGTCGAGCACCAACGCCAGCCGGTCGGTCTCCTCCAGGGCCAGCCGGTGCTCGGCTCGGCCCTCCGGGTCGGTGAGGCTGGGGCCCAGCTCCTCCACCCGGAGCCGCAGCGCGGTGAGCGGGTTGCGCAGTTGGTGGCTGGCGTGCGCGACGAAGGCGCGCTGCCGGTCCATCACGTCGGAGACCACGTCGGCCATGTGGTTGAAGCTGGCCGCGAGGCGACGTAGCTCCGGTGGGCCGAGGCGGTGCTGCACCCGGGCCCCCCGGTCGCCCTCGGCGATCTCGTGGGTGACCGCGTCCAGTTCGGTGACCGGGCGCAGCACCCAACCGGCCAGCCCGAACGCGGTGAGCACGCAGGCCAGCACGGCGAGCAGGCCGGCCAGGGCGAGCAGCGACCACCACGCGGCGACCTCCCGGCGGATCGGGTCGGCCGGGGTCACGATCACCACCGCGCCGAGCACCTCACCACCGTCGTTGATCGGCACCGCCACCACCACCGGGCCGGTCGTCCACGGCCAGACCGACTCCGGTGCGCTTGTCTGCTGCCCGGACAGCGCGATGTCGAGCACCGACGCGGTGCCCGGGGTGGGCCGCCACCTCGGTGACGAGACAGGTGTGCTCCGGTCCCGGTCGACGATCGCGGCACCGATCGCGTACAGGTTGTCGTAGCTGGTCAGCTCCGACTCGATCGGACCCGGCCCACCGTCGCGCAGCGCGGGCCCGGCCAGCGAGGCGAACCGGGTCGCGTCGGCGAGCCGGTCGGCCCGGACCTGTTCGGTCTCACGGCTGGCCATGGTGACCGCCAGCGGCGTCTCCAACGCGATGAGAACGAGCACCATCAGCAGCAGGTAGCTGATCACCAGTCGTCGACGCACGTCAGCCCCTCACGCGTCGCGTAGCCGGTAGCCGACGCCCCGGACGGTCTCCACCAGGCGGGCGTCGCCGAGTTTGCCGCGCAGGGACCCGACGTGCACCTCGACTGTGTGCCGGTCGGCCCAGGTGGTGCCCCAGGCGTCCAGCAGGATGCGGTCGCGGGGCACCGCCACCCCGGGCTGACGGGCCAGCGAGAGCAGTACGTCGAACTCCTTGCGGGTCAACGTGACGGCACGCCCGTCCACGGTCACCGTCCGCGCGGCCACGTCGATGTGCACCGAACCGGCCTGGATGAGATGCCGCTCCGGTGCGGCGTTCGCGGCCCGGCGCAGCACCGCCTCGATCCGGGCCTGCAACTCCACCATCGAGAACGGCTTGACGACGTAGTCGTCCGCGCCGAGACGCAGGCCCAGCACCCGGTCGCGTTCCTCACCCCGCGCGGTCACCGCGATGATGCCGAGCTGGCTGCTGCGCCGGCGCAGCTCCCGGCACAGGTCGGTGCCGTCCCCGTCGGGCAGGGTCAGGTCGAGCAGCACCAGGTCGCACGGGGCGGCGGAGAGCGCGGCGGCGACGGTGGCGGCGTGCTCGACCTCGTAGCCCCGGCGGGTGAGGGCGGAGGAGAGCGCGGCGGCCACCCGGCGGTCGTCCTCCACCAGCAGGATGCGCACCCGTGCCCCCGTCCATCGCAGCGCTGTTCTGCGAATGGTGGCAGAAGCGCACGCCCGGCGGAAAGCCGCGTGTCGGGTCGGACCCGGCTACAGACCGAAGACGTCGTCGGCTGTGGCGTCCCGGACGCCGTCGGTGAAGCCGCGGAAACCCGGGTCCTCGTGGCTGGCCGGCACGCTGGTGACGCTGACCCCGCTGGCCTGGGTGACCGCGTCGACCAGGGCCGGAAAGTCGATCTCGGCATCGTTGAAGGCGTCGTCGTCGGCCTCGGCCAGGTTGATCACGTGCTGTACGTCGTCGGACGACGTGTCCGGGTCTTCGGCCCACTCGCCGCCGGCCTGGTAGCACTCGTCGTACAGCGCGCGCTGGCTGTCGGTCCAGTCGTCGTCGTAGCTCTGCATCGTCCATCCCCTCCGCGGCCCTTGACCTGAGCATGCCCGGCGGGGGGCGACGGGCGCGGCGGTACCGGCGAAAACCGGGCGAGCGCGCCGAGGGCACCCCCTAGGCTGCGGTGGTGATCTACAAACTGTTGTCGACCACGGAATGGGACGACGCCCTCGCCGCCGGCGCCTTTTCCGGCTCGGCCGTGGACCGGCAGGACGGGTTCATCCACCTCTCCGGGGCGGACCAGGTGGTGGAGACGGCGCGGCGGCACTTCGCCGGCGCGACCGGGTTGACCCTGTTGAGCGTGGCCGAAGAGCGGTTGGGTGACGCGCTGCGGTGGGAACCGTCCCGTGGTGGGCAGTTCTTCCCGCACGTGTACGGCCCGCTGCCGGTCGCGGCGGTCGTCGCGGCGCAGGCCCTGCCGGCGGACACTCCGGCCGCCGACGCGGTGGCCGCCCTGCTGGGCTGAGACGGTCGCGCCCGGCCCGAACGGTGTCGGGCCGGGCGCGCAACGCGGTACGGGCCGCTCAGCGGCAGAGGCGGGCGATCTCCTCCTGGAACCGGTCCATCGGGTTCGCCTCGGCCGGGCCGAGCAGGTAGGTCTTCAGCTCCCGCCGGGCCTCGGTCATCGGGTCGTCGCCGGCCCGGGTCAGCGCCACGATCTTCTCCAGCTCGCCGCAGTCCTTGGAGAGCAGGTACGCGGCCCGAGCCGTCGGGTACTCCCGGCGGAAGTCGTCCTCGGACAGGCCGGCGGGGTTGGCCACCACGTACGGCCGCTGACTCTGCACGAAGTCGGAGACCACACTGGACACGTCGCTGATCAGCAGGTCGGTCTGGTTGAAGCAGTCGAACAGCGCCGGCGTACGGCCGGTGACCACCAGGTGCGCGGTGCCGTCCAGGGAGGACGCGTTCGGGTCACCGCCGGCGGCGCGGATGGCCGCCACGATCCGGTCGTGCACGGCCCTGGCCGCCCGGGACCGCGACCCGGTGAGCGGGTGCGGCTTGTAGATCAGACGCAGGCGGGGCGTCGTGGCGAGCAGCCCCTTGACGATCCGCTCGCCCATCAGCACCAGCGAGGTGTGGTACGGGTCGTCGTCGAGCCAGCCCTCCCAGGTGGGGGCGTAGAGCACTGTGAACTGCCGGTCCACCGACTCGGCGCCGAAGGTGTGCACCCCGGCGAGCTGCGGGCGGCCGATCTCGACGATGTCCGAGTCGAGGACCCCCACACCGGCGCGGGCGTAGCGCTCCCGGCCGGCCAGGCCGGCGACCCAGACCTCGTCGTACACCTTGCTGTACGGGTTGACGCTCGCCTGCTTGTCGCTGTCGCCGTGCCCCACGAAGACGTGCTTGGTGCCCGGCTCACGGAGCATGTGGATGTTCGCGCCGACGTTCGCGGAGTAGAGCGCCGCCCGGATGCTGCGCAGATCGAGGTTCATGAAGTCGACACCGGTCGGTACGCAGATCACCGGCAGCCGGGTGTCGGCCAACTCCAGGAACGCGTCCCGGCTGCGCAGCAGCACCACCGCGCGCTGCTGGAGCGCCTCGGTGGGGGCGAGCCACATGTTGGCCTGGTAGACGTCCTTGGCCGGCCCGGCGAAGTAGAGCGCCACCTCGGGCCGGTAGCTGTCCAGCCAACGCTGCACGGCGGGCAGCAGCGGGCCCTCCCCGGTGCTGCGGCCCCGGCCGCGCAGCCAGGTCAGCGCGGTGATGGCGCCCACCACACCTGTCGCCACGACCGCCACCGCGGCGGCGGCGAAGAACGGCGTCGGGTCGTGCTGCACCGCGGCGGCCACGGCGGCCGGCACCAGCAGCAGGTTGAGCAGTGGCATCCGCTCACCGGCCACCGCCGCCACCCAGGCCGGCAGTTGGGGAGCGGAGCGCAGCTCGCCCAACTCGATGTTGCGCACCATGGCGGAGAGCGGGTTACGACGCTCGATCATGATGGAGAGCGCCCCGGCGAAGACCGACACGACCCACACCGCGGCCGGCAGGGCCAGCAGCAGGGTCAGCTCACCGCCGCTGAGCCGCACCTCGGCGGCGACAAGCAACACGGCCGCGAGGTCCCGGGTCAACTGCCGGTACGACCAGTGCAGGCCCACCTTCTCCAGCAGCAACTGCGACGGGGGTGAAAAGCGGGCGACGGCGAACTCGCCGATGATGGCGGCGAGTCCGGCGATGGCGAACAGGCCGATCCAGCCGAATACGCCACCGACGAGCATGACCAGGTAGGCCAGTACCAGTAGCGCACTGTGGGCGGCCACTCCGAGGCGTCCTGTCAACGTGCCGAACAAACGAGTTCGCTCCCTACGAGATTTCGTTGCGGGCTGCGCCCGTGATGGGTCGACGTCACTCCCCCGTAGCGCAGCGGGTCAACCGCAGCCGGCTGCGCATGACTGCGACCTTAACGCGAAGGGACAGCTCGGTGTCGCTCGGGTATCCCGCACCATTTCGGTCAAAGTCGCGCGCCCGACCCCGCCCCGGCGTGCGGCGCTCGGCAACGGGCGCAGCCCTCAGCCGGCCCGACCGAAGCAGGTCATCGCCCCGGGCGCCTTGCGTGTGGCGAACTCCTGGTAGCCGAGCTGCGGCGCGGTGTCGCGGGCGTAGTGGTTGCCGTTGTAGACGCAGATGGTGCCGACGTCCAGGCGGTCGAGTGCCGGCGTCAACTCGGCCGGCGACGGGCTGGTCGTGCCGTCGGCGAACTCGGCCAGCAGCAGCCGGTCCATGGCGAACTGGGAGCTGAGGTCGTACTCGACGAGGTAGAAGTCACGGGGCAGGACGACCCGCACCTCGCTGGTGACGACCGGCAACGTCCGCATGATTGTCTTCGGCGCGAGCAGCATGCCCTGCGGGCGGTCCAGGCCCTTGATCCAGAAGGCGATCGCCTGCCGCTGCTGCGGAAGCTTCCAGGTGGGGCGCTCGTGCACGTCGACCCAGCTCTTCGGCGACCACATCGGGGTGGCGAACAGCGCGAACGAGGCGACCAGCAGCACCGCGATCCCGCCGGCCGCCGTGCGGTACAGGGCCGGTCTCGGCGTCGGCACGCGTACGGTGCTGAGCAGACCGATGAGCGTCGGCAGGGCGAGCAGCCACGGTACGCGCCAGAGCACCACCGAGATCCCACTCAACGCACTCATCACCTCGAGCACGCCGGGCACGAACATCACGCTCAGCGCCAGAGTGGCACCGGCGGCGAGCAGCGCGGGCGTACGCCGACGGGCGAGCAGTGGGCCACACCACAGCGCCAGACCGCTGATCACCCCCACCACCCCGAACAGCAGGGTCCGTCGGTAGGTGTACGCCGCGTCGAAGAAGGCGTCGTCCGCGCCGGCCGCGGTCATCCCGCCGAGCAGCAGGCGGGAGACCACGAGCGAGCCGATCGGGTACGCGAGGGCGGCGACGGCCGCGACGACGGCGTCCTTCCACCGGCCGACCAGCAGCATGGCGAAGCCGGCCGCGCCGACAAGCATCGGCAGGATGATCGCCGCGGTGTTGGTGAGGCCGATCGCGGTGATCGAGAGCGCCACGATGAGCACCAGGCTGCGCCGCGACCGGTTGTCGAACCACTCGGTCAGGTAGAGCCACATCAGCGGAATGACAGCCGAGACGAACATCCCCTTGCCCTCGTGCAGCCGCAGGAGGTGGAACGTGCCGAGTGCGGCGTCCCCGCCGGCGACGAGGTACAGGTACGCGATCGCCACGGCGAAGGCGAGCATCGGACGGCGCGGCGCCCACCGGTGCGTCAGCCGCCAGAGCGCCAGCGCCGCGAGCACCGCCATGATCGGCAGCAGCACGTACCAGAGGGCCGAGCTGGCGTGGATGCCGACGACGTTGGCGAACGCGCCGTCGAAGACCTCGATCGACGGGATCGGCGGCTGCGAGCCCATGGCCGGCAGCACGTTCTCGGAGAACAGGAAGTCGTTGATCGGGATCAGGTCGCGCTCGGCGATCCAGACCGACTTGCCGACGTAGTAGACGTCGTCCGGGGTGTTGCGGGCCATGAAGAACGAGGAGATGCCGACCGCCACCGAGACGACGAGCGCGAACACCGACTGCCCCGCGGTGGGTGCCGGGGCGACGGTGGCGGACACCGGGCCGCTCAGCCAGGCCCGGCGCACCAGCAACATCACGCCGATCGCCGCGAGCAGGCCGGTCACCGCCGGAATCCACCACCAGACGGTGACCTTGGGCCCGGCGACAACACCCGCGGAGACGGCGGCCACGGCGGCGGCGCCAAGCACCCCGATCAGCAGGCGGCGGTCGACGGCGGGCCGCGCGGCGTCCGGCTCGGCCGGCGCACTGTCGACAGGCGTCGCCGGCTCGGTGACGGCCGGGGTGCCGGCGAGCCGGCGGCGGGCGCGCAGCAGGACCACTACCGCGAGCACCACGCAGGCCACCAGCCAGATCCGGAAGGTCACCGACGGACGCAGGTCACCCAGGAAGGCCAGGTGGTAGATCACTGTGAAGAGCGCGAACGCGAGCACGGCACCATCGGTGAGCACCGCTGGGGCGACGGCCACCAGCGTGCGTACCCGGGACATCGCCGCGCGACGGCCGACTGGACGGGATGCCGGCGCGGGCCGTGTCGGGTCCGGGTCGGCGGGCGCTACGGCGATGCTGTCGACGTTGGCCACGGTCGTCCTTACTCGTCAGACGGATGAGGGTTTCGGCGCGGTGCCGGCCGGGTGTCCGGGGGCAGCGTAGCGGAATCGGACAGCGCGACAGTTGCTGCGGGCGGCGGAGTGTCGGACGCTGGTCAACCCGATATCGGGGCTGCTCGGGGACGGGGTAGGGCGCTGTCGGCGCCGAGCCCGGCGGCGACGGATTCGACCAGGTTGTCGAGGTAGCTGTCGGTGAGCGGGAGGCGGGCGATGGCCAGCCGCCAGTAGAGCGGGCCCACGATGAGGTCGATCGCCGCGTCCGGGTCGGTGTCGGTGGGCAGTTCGCCGCGCTGCACGGCGCGGGTGACCAGGCGACCGCCGATCTCCTGCTGGCGGGCGTGCAGCACCTTCCGCAGGGTCGCGTCGATGCTGGGGTTACGCGCCGCCTCGGCCAGCAGGTCCGGGATGATCTGCGACGCCAGCGGGTGGCGCAGCGCGCGTGCCACCGCCTGGAACAGCAGGGCGAGGTCACCGCGCAGGGTGCCGGTGTCCAGGGCCGGCAGCTTGCCGTGGGCCGCCGCGGCGACGATCTCCAGCACCAGGTCGAGCTTGGAGTTCCAGCGCCGGTAGATGGCCGTCTTGCTGACACCGGCGCGACGCGCCACCGCCTCGATGGAGAGCCGACCGTAGCCGACCGCGGCGAGCTCCTGCATCAGCGCACGCCGGATGGCCGTGGTGATCTCCCCACGGAGCACTGCCGCGCCGGCCGGGGCACGCCTCTTCTCGGTCGTCACCAGGGACTCTTATCGCAGGTCACGGTGCCCAGGGTAGCGCAACGACGATACGGTTGCGTCCCGACGTGTTTCGGACTACTGTCCACGCAGCGACGAGGCGGCGCCCCGCGCACATCTCCCACTAGGATTCCATCGTCGCGAGCCACCCGTCTGCACGAAAGATCGGAGCGCCATTTCCATGGCCACCACCGCGCTGGTCGACCCCGACACGGGCCTGACCCAGGCGCAGCTGGCCGCTCGGCACGGGCTACGGGTCGCCGGTGAGCGACCGACCCTCGTCGAGTACAGCCGCCAATTGTGGGCCTACCGGCACTTCATCGCCGCGTACGCCAACGCCAAGCTTGTCGCCTCGTACAGCAACGCCAAGCTGGGCCAGCTCTGGCAGGTGCTCACCCCGCTGACAAACGCGGCGGTCTACTACCTGATCTTCGGGGTGGTGCTGGCGCAACAGGAGATCCCGAACTTCATCGCCTACCTCACCACCGGGCTGTTCATCTTCAACTTCACCCAGAGCGCGGTCCTGGCCGGCACCCAGTCGATCAGCAGCAACCTCGGGTTGATCCGGGCGCTGCACTTCCCCCGGGCCAGCCTGCCGCTGTCCACCACGCTCACCCAGTTCCAGCAGCTACTGGCCTCGATGGTGGTGCTGATCGGCATCGTGCTGGTCACCGGCGAGCCGATCACGCTGGAGTGGTTGCTGCTGGTGCCGGCCCTGGTCCTGCAGGCGGTGTTCAACGCCGGCGTGGTGCTGCTGGTGGCCCGGATGGGCGCCAAGGCCAGCGACCTCAAGCAGGTCATGCCGTTCGTCCTGCGCACCTGGATGTACGGCTCCGGCGTCCTCTACAGCGTCAGCCTCTTCGAGCGGCTGCCCGGCTGGGCGACGACGCTCGTGCAGTACAACCCCATGCTCGTCTACATCGAGTTGGCCCGGTACGCGCTGCTTGACAACCCGCCGCTGCTCAACGAGTCGCTGACCCAGCTCTGGCTGGTCGGTGGCGGGTGGGCGCTGGTCGCCGGGATCGGCGGGTTCATCTACTTCTGGCGCGGCGAACAGGAGTACGGCCGTGGTTGAGCACTTCGAGGCCTCCACCGAGGCGACCGCGACGATGACCGCGGCCCAGGAGCGCATCCCGACCGTGGTGGTCGACGACGCGCACATCATCTACCGGGTGCACCAGGGCGCCGCCGGTGGCACCACTCCGGTGGCCGCGCTGCGCCGGCTGGTCAAGCGCACCAACGCGCCGAACGTCCGGGAGGTGCACGCGGTCAAGGGGGTCTCCTTCACCGCGTACCGGGGCGAGGCGATCGGGCTGATCGGCAGCAACGGCTCCGGCAAGTCCACCATCCTGCGGGCCATCGCCGGCCTGCTGCCGGTCAACCGGGGCGCGATCCACACCCAGGGGCAACCGTCGCTGCTGGGCGTGAACGCCGCCCTGCTCAACGACCTCTCCGGCGAGCGCAACGTCACCCTGGGTTGCCTGGCCATGGGGATGCACCCGGACGACGTGGCCAAACAGGCCGCGGGGATCATCGAGTTCTCCGGGATCAACGAGCGGGGCGACTTCGCCAGCCTGCCGATGCGGACGTACTCCTCGGGCATGGCGGCCCGGCTGCGGTTCTCCATCGCCGCCGCGAAGAAGCACGACGTGCTGCTCATCGACGAGGCGCTCGCCACCGGTGACAAGGGCTTCCGCAAACGCAGCGAGCAGCGGGTGCGGGAGCTGCGGGAGGGCGCGGGCACGGTGTTCCTCGTCAGCCACCAGCTCTCCTCCGTCCGGGACACCTGCGAGCGGACGATCTGGCTGGAATCGGGCGTGCTGCGGATGGACGGGCCCACCGACGAGGTCATCCGGGCCTACGAGGCGTACGCGAACAGCAAGTAGATCGCCGGCGAACAGCCGGCATCGACACGGCCCCATGGACCGCGTCGCCCGCGTTGGGGCGGCGCGGTCCGCGCGTTAAGGTTCATTCCGTCGCCGCTCGGGCGGAACCTTCCGTTAACGCATCCCTGAGAGTGAGGATCCGGCAATGACGCAGGACCAGACCACTGGCCCGGACGCCGAAGCGGAGACCCCGACGCCGTGGCGGCCCTCGCGGACGGTGGCCGTGGTTCTGGCCGGAGGCACCGGGACCCGCCTGGGCCTCGGCATCCCGAAGCAACTGCTGAAGATCGCCGGCAAGCCGATCATCGAGCACACCCTGGCGGTCTTCGAGGCGGCGCCGGAGATCGACGAGATCATCGTGCTGATGGCGACCGGGCACGTCGACGACGCCCGGCAGATCGTCGAGAAGGCCGGCCTGCGCAAGGTCACCAAGGTGATCGAGGGTGGTGACACCCGCAACGCCACCACCCGGATCGCGCTGGACGCCGTCGGCCCGGCGGACTGCAACATCCTCTTCCACGACGCGGTGCGCCCACTGCTCAGCGGGCGGATCGTGCGCGAGTGCGTCAACGCGCTGTGGACCTACGACGCCGTGGACGTGGCCATCCCGTCCGCGGACACGATCATCCAGGTCGACGACAACGACTGCATCACCGACATCCCGGTGCGCTCCCGGCTGCGCCGCGGGCAGACCCCGCAGGCGTTCCGCTCCCCCACCATCCGCGAGGCGTACCGGATCGCCGAGGGTGACCCGAACTTCGCCGCCACCGACGACTGCGGTGTGGTGCTGCGCTACCTGCCCGGCACCCCGATCAAGGTGATCGACGGCTCGGACGAGAACATCAAGGTCACCCACCCGGTCGACGTGCACCTGGCGGACAAGCTCTTCCAGCTCGCCGCGGCGCAGGCGCCCCGGCTGACCGACCACCGCGGCTACAGCGAGGAGCTGACCGGCCGCACCATCGTGGTGTTCGGCGGCAGCTACGGCATCGGCCACGAGCTGACCGAGCTGGCCCGGCGCTACGGCGCCCAGGTCTTCCCGTTCAGCCGTTCCAGCACCGGCACCCACGTGGAGCGGGCCGCCGACGTCGAGGCGGCACTGACGACCGCCTTCGAGGCCACCGGCCGGATCGACCACGTGGTGGTCACCGCCGGCATCCTGGAGAAGGGCGCCCTCGCCGAGATGGACGAGGAGACGATGGACCGGCTGCTCCAGGTCAACTTCGTCGGCCCGGTGACCATCGCCCGTCAGGCGCTGCCCTACCTCCAGCAGACCAAGGGCCAACTGCTGCTCTACACGTCCAGCTCCTACACCCGGGGGCGGGCCCGCTACGCGCTCTACTCGGCCACCAAGGCGGCCCTGGTCAACCTCACCCAGGCACTCGCCGACGAGTGGGCCGACGTGGGCGTCCGCGTCAACTGCATCAACCCGGAGCGGACCGCCACGCCGATGCGTACGCGGGCCTTCGGCGAGGAGCCGGAGCACACCCTGCTCGCCGCCGAGGCCGTCGCCCAGTCGTCACTGGACGTGCTGATCTCCGACCTGACCGGCCAGGTCATCGACGTACGCCGGGCACCTGGCGACGGGCCCACGCCGAGCGTGCCGGCCCAGACCGGGCCGGGTCAGGTCGCCGCGCCGGCCGGCGCGACGTCGACGAACTGACACCTACCGGCGGCGGAACCACGAACGGAGCGACATGCGCGGCGACCTGGTCCGAAAGCTGGCCGCCCGGTGCCTGAGCACCGGGTTGGCAGTGCTGGCCTTCGTCGTGCTGGCGCTCACCGGCGCCACCGGCTGGGGGCTGGCGCTCGCCGTCGCCGCGCTGGCCGCCTCGGCCGCCGAGCAGCGGATCCGGCCCAACGCCGACCTCGTCGCGGAGACGACGCTCATCGCCGCCGCGATCCTTGTCGGTTACTCCCGGCGGCTGGATGACGGGCTCGACCTCACGCTTGTCGCCACCGCCCTGGTCCTGCTGGGGTTGGTGCTGCTGGTGGGGCCCCTGCGTACCGCCGGCAACCTGGAGATCCGCACGGCGAACCTGCCGGTGCGGGCCTGGACGCCGCTGATCGCCGACCGGCTCGGCACCACCCTGCTCGGGCTGCTCGCCGTCCTGGCGCTCGCCGCCGCGCTCACCCTGCCGGCCGGCGTGGCGTTGGCCGCGAGTCTGCTGGTCGGCGCGGGCACCGGGGTGGTCGCCCTGGACCTGGCCCGGCGACGGTTCCGGCCGGGAACCGGTGGCGGGCCGGTGGCTCGGGCGCTGCGCCGGCACCAGCCGGAGTTCCTGCTCTACTTCTCCGCGCCGCCCGGCTCGGAATACCAGGTCACCATGTGGCTGCCGTACCTGGAACGGATCGGCCGGCCGTTCCTGGTCATGCTGCGCGAGCCGGAGTTCCTGGCCCCGATCGCCGCGGCCACCGACGCCCCGGTGGTCTACTGCCCCACCCTGCGGGCGATGGACGAGGCGCTGGTGCCGAGCCTGCGGGCCGCGTTCTACGTCAACCACGGGGCGAAGAACAGCCACTGCATCCGCTTCACCCAGCTCACCCACGTCCAGTTGCACCACGGCGACAGCGACAAGGCGCCGAGCGCCAACCCGGTGTCCGGGATCTTCGACCGGATCTTCGTGGCCGGCCCGGCTGCGATCGACAGGTACGCCCGCGCCGGCGTGCAGATCCCCGCTGACAAGTTCGTGGTGGTGGGCCGCCCGCAGGTGGAGTCGATCGAGGTACGCCCCGAGCCGGCCCGGGGGTTGGCGCACCCGACGGTGCTGTACACCCCGACGTGGACCGGGCACCACGCCGACGCCGACTACTGCTCACTGCCGGTGGCCGAGGGGCTGCTGCGTCGGCTGTTGGAGCGCGGCGCGACGGTGATCCTGCGGGCCCACCCGTACACGACGCAGAACCCGGCCTCGGCCCGCCAGTTGGGCCGGCTGACCGAGGTGCTCGTCGCCGACCGGGCCCGCAGCGGACGCCAGCACGTGGTCGGCGCGGCGGCTCGGGAGCTGAGCCTGACCGAGTGCGTGAACCGGTCGGACGCGCTGGTCTCCGACGTGTCCGGGGTGATCTCGGACTACCTCTACTCCAGCAAGCCGTACGCGGTCACCGACATGGGCGACGAGGGCGACCGGTTCGCCGAGCGGTTCCCGCTGGCCGCGTCGGGTTACGTGCTGCGTCGGGACCTGTCCAACGTGGACGAGGTGCTGACCGCGCTGCTGGACACCGACCCGCTGGCCGCGGAACGCTGGGCCACCCGCCGCCGTTACCTGGGTGACTTCCCCGCCGAGTCGTACGCCGAGGCGTTCCTGGGCGCGGCCCGCCGAGAGCTGGAGCCGGTGGAGGACCCCGCGGCCGAGCGTTCGCCGCAGCTCTCCCCCCTCGCCTGAGCCGGGCTGTCGGGCCAGCCAAGCGCTGACAGCTAGCTGAGTCCGAGCCGGTATCCGGCGTTCAGCTCGATCCGGACGATGCCGTCCGTGCCGGCCGGCGCGTGCCATTCGGCCGTCGCGACACCGTCGGCCGACTCGGGGAGCGACGACTCCCACGGCTGGAGTTCGGAGGAGGCGACGACGATCCGCAGCACCTCCTCGGCGCTCATCAGCGTGGCCCCGAGGTGTGCCACGATCCTCAGTCGCCCGTCGGCGAGGGTCTCGCTGCTGATCGACTCGATGTCCTCGTCGTCGATCCCGACGACGTCCCGGACGATGGCCGCCGCGTCCGCGACCGGGTCGGCGACGTCGACCGACAGCACGACCCGTACGGCGTCTCGCAACGCCTCCTCGATCGCGCTTGTCAACTCGGCCTCGTCCGGACCGTCCTCATCCCGGCCTCGGAGCACCATCTCCCGGGTCTCCACCGGCCGGTCGACCGGCCCCGGGTCGAACGGGTCGATCCCGGTCCGCACGTACAGCGCCTCGACCGTCGGCGCTTCGCTGAGCGGACGGTTCGCCTCCATCGCCGCCACCATCCAGGTGCCGAGCGGTGACCTGCGCAGGTGCCCCGTCAGTGATCCGAACTCGGCGGCCAGGGCGTCCACCCCGGCCCCGAAGGGAGCCTGCGGTGACACCTCGACCAGCGGCAGCACCAGGAGCAGGGCCAGACCCCAGACGCCGCCCCCGTCGACCGTCACCGGGTGGAGGTCGACGGACCACACGTCCGGCCGCCCCAGCAGTGGAAGACAGCGGACCACTGCGGTGTCGAGATCCGGGGCCGTCAGCCGGGCGTGCACCCGGGCCACCACATCGTCGTCGGACGCCGCCGCCGGCAGTCGCCTGACCCGTCGCCGGACGGACACGACGGATTCGTCGGCGGGCAGCCACTCCGGCGGGTCCCACCACTCCTCTGCCGTGTCACCGACCGCGCAGATGGACACGCAGATCGGCGTCACCCCGTCGGTCGTCCGCTCCCGGCCGGCCGCGAAGCCCGTCGGGTGGCCCGCCGCCGACTCCTCGACGTCCAGGTCGCCACGGCCCCACCGAAAGCGTTCCAGCAGCGGAGCGGCCACCTGGCGCACCGCCTCCCCACCGGACGCCGACGGGGCGGCCGGCGTCAGCGTGAGGTCCAGGTTCACCCCGCTGCGCGGGCCGTCGACCTCGGTTCGGGACGCCTCGAGGCTCACCGCGCCGAGCGACGCGAAAAGCGGCCGGCAACGACGCGCCGCGTCGTCGAGTCGGGCGTCGACGACGTTCAGGCTCACTGTGGTGGTCAGGGTTTGCTCGACAGTGGACATCAACGCGGGATCGTATGCGCCGGGGTGGGGCGGCACTACCGTTTTTCCCGTCGCCGAACACCCGCGACGAGGCTCAGCGGTACGGGTCGAGCAGGGCCAGCACCGCCGCCGGGTCCTCCACGTGCGCGTTGTGCCCGAGACCGGGCAGCGTGGCGACCGGTACGCCGTACTCCTTGAGCTGCGCGTCGGTGACCATCGGGTCGTGCTCACCCCGCGCCAGCAACACCGGCACGTCGGTCAGCGCCAGCAGGGCGGTCAGATCGGGCTCGCCGACGGCGAAGGCGTTCGGATCCATGGCGAGACGCCACCGGCCGTCGACCTGACGAAGCCCGGCGTCCACCACCGGGTGGTCCGGCGGGAGCAGGCCGGCCAGGCCGGAGACGCGCAGGTAGCGACGGGCCGCCTCGGTACGGCTGGCGAACCAGCTCACCGGGCGGGCGGCCAGCTCGGCGGCGCGTTCCAACTCGGCGGGTGACCAGAGCGCTTTGATGCCCAGCCCGACCACCGCGTCCACCGGCATCCCGGCGTCGCGCGCGGCCAACGCGAGGCCGAACACGCCACCCAGCGAGTGCCCGAGCACGACGAGCCGGTCGTCGGGGGCGAGGGCCTGCGCGATCCGCTGGGCGAAGCCGGCGAAGGAGTACGACGGCAGCGGCGGCGCCCAGCCGTGACCGGCCAGGTCCGGCGCCAGCCACCGCCCGGGCCAGTGTTGTTCCAGGTGGGGCGCCCAGGGCAACCACACGTCGCCGGTCGCCCCCATCCCGTGCAACAGCAGCAGGACCGGCCGTCGACCGGCGTGACCACCCGATTCATCCACCACGGCCGCAGTCTCCCACGGTTCACGGTCAGGTACGAGAGTCGTCGACGGGGGCGTACCCCGGGATCGGCGGGAGAGACGCCGCGGGCGCCGACCCCTCGTGAGGGACGGCGCCCGTGGCGGTATGCGTGCCTGGGTCAGGCGGAGTAGCCCCGGCTGGCGATCCAGTTGGCCAGGTCGATGGTGGTGATCCAGTACGACGGGTCGGCCGGGTTCGCCGAGTCGGCGATGCGCACCGTGCGGCCGTTGTCCTTGTAACCCACGACGGCGATGTAGTGCCCGCCGCCGTAGGAGTGCCAGCCGCCGTCGGTGTCGGTGGCGTCCCCGACGACGTTGGCGACCACGCCACGGCCGTCGGTGATGGCCTTGACCACGTCGGCCTGGAGGCGGTCCATCTGCGCCGGGCTGGGCGCGCCGGCGAACATCCGGGTCCGGTACGGGGAGCCCTTCACCTCGGCGTTGAGCACCCGGGTGGTGTCCTCGGCCGAGTTGGTGCCCATCTCGGTGGTGCCCAGCTCGGCGCCGAGCTCCTCCTGGGTGCGGTCGATCCCGGTGGCGCTCAGTGCGTTGCGGGTGGCCGCCGGACCGCAGTTGTAGTAGGTGTTCTGCGCCTCGTACTCGTAGTCGAGCACCTTGGTCGCGGGCGGCTTCGGCCGCTCCGGCCTGCGGGTCAGGTCCGGGTTGCTGCTGGCCTTGGCGGCGGGCGAGGCGGCGCTGGTGGCCGGGGCGGCGCTGGCCGCCGCGGCGCTGGCCGACGGGGAGGCGTCGCGCGCCTCGCCACGGGAGGCGGCGACGCCGCTGCGCATCTCGGCGACAGTGGTCGCGGTGCGCTGGCCGGCCGGCGCGTCGTCGGTGGTGGCGAGCAGGGTGCCGGTGGTGGCGGCGATCACGAGGGCCGCGGCGGAGGCGGCGACGATCTGGTACGGGCGCTCGCTCGTGATGCGGCGGAGCTGGCGCTGAAGGGTGTGCTTCACGGGGTCCTCCACGGATCGGGGGGAGAGCGGCACACCGGGGCCGGACCGGTATCCGGGCAGCCGTCAGCGCGCGGACGATGGTCCGCGGATGGTGAACCGCTCAGGGGAACGCCCGGCGTGGCCGGGCGGTTAGGCGATGACCCGGGGGGTCAGCTCACCGTCACGTGACGGATGAGCGGGGGCACCGCTGCGCCGTGGAGGCGAGGGAACAGCCGAGGGGTGGAGAGGTGCTGCACGAGGATGGAACTCCTTCCGACACCGCCTACCGGGTTAGCTGACGGATTCGGGCGGGAAGATCGCCCTACCGCGGGCCGTGGCTCGCGGATTCACCCCGGACTTACTGATGGGTCCCCGGTTCGTTCATCACGATTGAGCGGGTCGGCGCGGCGTCGCCTCTTGCGATCGGTTACCGCACCGGACGGGACGACACTACTGGCCCGTTCACACCCTGCCAAGCCAGGTTCACCTGCGTAAACCCGAATCGGCGCGGCAATTTCTGCGCGTCTTGCCGATGATGTGACTCGATGGGACAAGCGGTTACGGTGACGCCTATGGGCGACAACCGGACAGCTCGCCGATATCGCGGTCACAATTCCGGGAAAAATAGCGCCGAACGTGCCGCGCGCCCGAATTCGGAATCCCGTGACCGGGCTCACATAACGGATCGGGCTCAACCCGCCCGGGCCGGGCGCCAGCGTGCCACGACGGCGGGACGGGCCGCCCCGCGCACCAGTCGGCGGGCGGGCGCGGGGGTCGGCCGCAGCCGGGCCGCTGCCGCCCACGCCTCCTCGGCAAGGGCACGCGCCGACTCGGCGGCCAGTTCCGCAGCCCGCCAGGCGGCCCGCTCCGCGGTGGCGGCGGCCTGGTGGTCGGCCCGTCTCGCGTCCCGGATCGACCGGCTGAGCAGCGCTTCCTGCTCGACCGGGTGCCGCCGGGGATCCCAGCCGTGCCGGTGCCCGAACACGTCGCTGAGCTGCGCCATGCTCAGGTCGCCCCGCCAGTACGCCGCCGTCGCCGCGCGGTGCAGGTAGCGCTCCCGGGCGGCGTATTCAGCGGGGGTGCGAGGAGTGTCGGGGGTGGGCAGCGCCCCGGCCCCCGCGAAGCGGCGCGCCGCGGTGTCCGCCTCGTCGTACCGCGCCCAGGCGCGTTCGGCCGCTTCCTGACTGGCCAGCCAGGCATCGCGTCGCCGCCGGGCCGTCCGGGCCGCGCCGGCCGCGGCGACGGCCACCTCCTCGGCGTACCGGCGCCTGTCGACGATCTCGGCCGCGGCCACCTCCCGCGCGGTCGGTGCGGCCGGGGACGGGTCGTCGGT
The DNA here is from genome assembly GCF_040639415.1 of Micromonospora sp. NPDC023888. Lineage (NCBI taxonomy): Bacteria > Bacillati > Actinomycetota > Actinomycetes > Micromonosporales > Micromonosporaceae > Micromonospora > Micromonospora sp. NPDC023888. Next base: position 192,401 of record NZ_JBEZZW010000003.1, read on the forward strand.
GGGCCGGTCCCGTTCGGGCCGGGCGACAAGCACGGCGAGCATGCCGAGCGCCAGCAGGAGCAGGGCCGACCAGATGGCAGCGGCCTGCGGTACCTCGGTTACGAACTGGTAGAAGACGGCAGTCTCCATGGTCGGCACCTCGCGGAGGAAGCAGAGCGATGGGGAGCCCCGCCGGCCACCCGGCCACGGCGGGCCACGGGTCGGCGGGGTGCGGAGCTGGTGGGTCGACGGAGCGCGGCGACGGGACGCTTGTCCCGGTGGCTCAGCGCCCGGGTGGACCTCGGGGTGCCCGGCTGCGGGGGCTGTCGACGAGGGGCAGCCGGTCGGGTCCGGCCGCGCGGACCGGCAGCGCGCCTGTCGCGATGACGCCCTGGTCACCGGGGAGCGCCGGTGGCGCGTCGACCGACCAGGCCGGGAGAGCCTCCTCGGCGGCACCCGCACTCGGCGCGGCACCCACGCTCGGGGCGACGGTCGGGGTCGGCGCGAAGGTCGGCTGCGACGGTGACACGGCGGCCGAGGCCGGGCCGGCGCCGAGCGCCAGGGCCGCGACGACGGCGAGGCTGGTCAGCACCCGGGTCGCCCAGCGCGCCACCCACCACAGCGGACAGGTGAGCGCGACCGGAAGCACGTCCCCACGCTACCGTCGCGCCGACCCGGGCGCATCGACCACGGGCGTGTCGACACACGCCGCGCCGAACCCGCTGACCAGGGTGGACGGTGTCAGCGGGTGTCCGCGTACGTTGATCGACTGCCGGGCTGGTCGGGCCCGCCGGCCTCGGTCCGGGGCCCGACGCCGCCGGTCTCGGGGGCGGCGTCGGCGGTGGCCCGGGTCCCGGCCGTGCGTTGTGCCGGGACGGACGCCGACCGGGCCGGACGGCGCGGCGCGAGCCGGCGCATCATCGGGGTTTCGACGTAGCGATGCAGCAGCCCGGCGAGGAGCAGGGTCACCAGCAGGAAAGCGAGTACCACGGCCGGGCCGCGCCAACCCTCGAAGCCGGTCCCCCAGTCCCCGGTGTAGCGCAGCACGCTCGTCATCACCAGCACGTGGACCAGGTAGAAGGCGAAGGAGACCTCGCCGAGCCAGACCAGCGGCCGGGACCGCCACGGTGACCGCCGGTCCCGCACGTCCGCGTCCGCGGCGGCGGTGATCACCAGCAGGTACCCGACAGCGAGCAGCGTGGTCCACAGCTCCGCGGGAATCCACTGCGCGGCTGCCGCCCAGATGCCCACGAAGATGACGCTGGCCCAGGTCAGCCCGGGGCCACGCCACAGACCACGACGCATCAACTCGGCCGCCACCGCGCCCAACCAGAACTCCAGCGACCGGACCGGCGGGAAGATCTGGGTGAACCACCACCGGCTCACCTCCGGCACCAGGTGCTGGGCCGGCCAGAGCGCGAGGATCAGCAGTGGCATCGCGACGACAAGCGCCCAGAGCAGCTTCGGCCGGGCCCGACGCAGCAACGGCAGCACCAGCGGCAGGCAGAGGTAGAAGAAGAACTCGCAGGAGAGCGACCAGCTCACCGTGTTGATGCTGTAGAACCAGCCCGGCCGCGGGTCCCAGGCCTGCAACAACAGCAGGTTCTCCAGCGCGGCCGCCGGCAGGACCGGGTCGGCGAACCACCAGGCGACGAGCAGCGTCGCCCCCCACAGCACCAGGTGGTTGGGGTAGATCTTGGCGACCCGTCGCCGCCAGAAGGTGCGTCGGGAGTCGCCCGTGCGGGCCGACCAGACCAGCACGAACCCGCTGAGGATGAAGAAGAACTGCACCCCGGACAGGCCGAGGCTGAACAGCTTGTCGACGACTGCCTTGTAGTCCGGCTCGGCGATGATCCGCATGGTGCCGGCGTGGAATCCGAAGACCAGCAGCGCGGCGATCCAGCGCAGCCCGGTCAGCGAGGGCAGCCGGGGCGGTGCGGGGGCCGGCCCGGCGGTTGACGCCGCCGCGGTGCTCGTCATGCGCGGATACCGAGGCTTGGCAGGGTCACCAGCACGTTCGTATCCTCCTCGGCGCGGCGTGGACGGCACGACGGCGACGCCCGCGGCGGCCCGGCGGGGCCGCACCCGGGGCACCCTACCGGGTCACTCCCGGGTGAACCGGACGTGTCCCACCCGTCACGGGTGCCGGCGTTAACCTTCCGCTGGGCGGGAGTTCAGCGACTCCACCATCGGCGGCCACGTGCGGTTCCGGGGCCGGTCACCCGCGTCGTCGAAGGTGGCGGGCGTGGTCAATGAGCCGGCACCCGCACCGCTGCTGAGCATCGTCGTGCCCGTGTACGGCGTCGAGGCGTACCTGTACCAGTGCCTCGAGTCGATCCGGGCCGACATCCCGGCCGGTGAGGTGGACGCGGTTGAGTTGATCGCCGTCGACGACGCCTCCCCGGACGGCTGCGGCGACATGCTGCGCTCGTACGCCGCCGGCCACGACCGGGTCCGCGTCGTGCACCTGAGCAAGAATGTGGGTCTGGGCCTGGCCCGCAACGCCGGGCTCGACGTGGCCACCGGCCGGTACGTCTGGTTCATCGACAGCGACGACTGGGTGCCGACGGGCACGATCGCGGCGGTGCTGGACCGGCTGCGTCAGCACCAGCCCGACGTGCTGATGCTCGACCACCTGCGGGTGCACGAGGACGGCCGGCGGGAGGTCGACGCGAGCAGTCACCTGCTGCACGGAATTGCCGGCGTGACCCGCCTGGACGACCAGCCGCACCTGCTGCGGGTGCAGCACACCGCCTGGAACAAGGTGGTCCGCCGGGACTTCCTGGACGAGCTGGAGCTGCGGTTCTTCCCCGGCTGGTACGAGGACATCCCGTTCAGCCATCCGCTGCTGATCGGCGCGGAGAAGATCTCCGTGCTGAACCGGGTCTGCTACCTGTACCGGCAGGGCCGGCACGGCGCGATCACCTCCACCCGCAGCGGGCGGCACTTCGACGCGTTCGCCCAGTACGAGCGCCTGTTGGACTGGGTCGCCCGCAGGCACCCGGACGAGCGGTTGCAGGCCGAGCTTTTCCAGCTCATGATCAGCCACTACCTGGTGGTGGTGGGCAACGACGGCCGGCTGCACCCACACCTGCGGCGGGACTTCTTCCACCGGGCCGCCGAGCACTACCGCCGGTACCTGCCCACCGGCGGCTATCCGCTGCCCGCCGGAGTGACCGGGCTCAAGCACCGCCTCGTCGGGCGCGGTGACTGGCTGGCGTACTCGGCGCTGCGTCAGGCGCACCGGGTCGCCGGTCGCCTGCGCCGCAGCGCCCCGGCCGGTGGCGCCGGCACCGCAGCCGGTCCGGTGAGCGCCGACGAGGACCCGGGTCGAGGGGCGGAGGTCGCGACGGTGCGGGACGGCGCGCTGGCCGGGGGCCGACTGCCGTGACCGGGACCACCGCACACCACGCCGGGAGCCGGATGGACTCCCGGCGCACTGGTTTTCCAGGTCGTCCGCCCACCGGGTGGACGACGACAACAGCACCACCGCACGCGGGTGCGGGCATACCGGAGCAGAGGTCGGAATGACGGCGACAATCAAGATCGGACCGCACCTGGTCGGTGCCGGGGAGCGACCGTTCGTGGTGGCCGAGATGTCCGGCAACCACAACGGTGATCTGGGCCGCGCGCTGGACATCGTCGACGCGGTGGCCGAGAGCGGGGCGCACGCGCTGAAGCTCCAGACGTACCGGCCGGACACGATCACGATCGACGTCGACACCCCGGCGTTCCGGATCTCCAGCGGGCACGAGTTGTGGGGTGGGGAGAACCTGTACCGCCTCTACGAGCGGGCGCACACCCCGTACGAGTGGCACGCCCCGATCTTCGAGCGGGCCCGCGAGCACGGCCTGACCGTCTTCTCGTCGCCGTTCGACGCGACAGCCGTGCGGCTACTGGAGTCGCTTGACGCGCCGGCGTACAAGATCGCTTCTTCGGAGCTTGTCGACCTGCCGCTGATCCGGCTCGTGGCCAGCACCGGCAAGCCGATGGTGATCTCCACGGGGATGGCGACGGTCGCCGAGATCGACGCCGCGGTGCGCACCGCCCGTGCCGGCGGTGCGGCGGGCATCGTCCTGCTGGCCTGCACCGCGTCCTACCCGGCGCCGCCGGCCGACAGCAACCTGCGGCGGTTGCCGGTGCTGGCGGGCGCGTTCGACGTGCCGGTCGGGCTCTCCGACCACACGCCCGGCATCGGGGTGGCGGTCGCCTCGGTGGCGCTCGGCGCGTGCTTCATCGAGAAGCACGTGACCCTGGACCGGGCCGACGGCGGCGTGGACTCGGACTTCTCGCTGAACCCGGCGGAGCTGACGGCGCTTGTCGCCGAGTCCGGCCGGGCGTACGCGGCGTTGGGTGGCACCGCGATCGGCCCGACCCCGGCCGAGCGGGAGGGGCTGCGGTTCCGCCGTTCGCTCTTCGTGGTCGAGGACGTGCGCGCCGGTGACCAGGTGACGAGCGACAACGTCAGGTCCATCCGGCCGGCCGGCGGGCTGCCGCCCGTGGAGATCGACCGGGTGCTGGGCCGCACCTTCGCCACCGACGTCCCGCGCGGCACCCCGCTGAGCTGGGACCTGATCTGACCGTCGCGTCGGGCTGGGCCGCCGGACGGCGAGCGGACCAGCCCGACCCTGGGCGGGGCTCAGCCGACACGCAGCCCGACCGTTGGGGCCTGGTTCAGCGCCTGTAGAGCTGCCCCGGACATGGGGCAGGGGGCGGTCCCACTGGCGCGGCTCACCGCCGGCTCGCAGTTCCGACGGTGAACGGTGCCCCGGATACGGGGCAGCTCTACAGGCTGGCGCGGACACCGAGCCGTGCCCAGGCACGGCCCGCGCGCTCTGCCGGCACGGAGCCGGGCGTGGCGGCACCGCCGGGCGGGCAGACACCGTCGGGCGCGGGGGCGACGCCGACGGTGACCACCAGGTCGGCCACCCGCAGGGTCCGCCAGACCGCCGACCCGTCGGCCGGCGTGCCCAGCCCGTGGCGACGCCACCACGCCGCCACCGGCACGTCGGCGAGCTTGCAGCAGCACTCGGCGCGGGTCCACCGCGCCCAGAAGTCCGCCACCCCGAACCGGCGGGCCAACGCCGGGGGCACCGGGGCGTCCGCGCGTTCCGCGTCGATGGCTACCCGCCACCCGGGCGTGGGGGGTCCGTACCAGCCGACGCAGCGTCCGTCGTCGAGGTGACTGCGGGTCACCGCGTCGGCCAGGTCAGCGGGTACGCCGATCCGCAGGTGCCGTTCGGCGGCGGCGAGCAGCACCGGCACCGGGCGCGGCGGGTCAGATGGACGCGGCACCGTCCACCACGATGACCTGGCCGTTGATGTTGGTCTGCTCCCGCAGCAGCATCCGCACCACGGGCGTGACCTCCGCCGGCTCGGTCAGGTGACCCGTCGGCGTGCGGCGCACGATCTGGTCGAGCTGGGTCGGGCCGAGCACTGCGGACATCTCCGAGGCGAAGAAGCCGGGAGCTACCGAGTTGACAAGCATCCGGCCGCCCAACTCCCGGGCGAGCGAGCGGGTGGCGGCGTCCATGCCGCCCTTGGTGGCCGAGTACGCGACCAGACCCGGGAAGCCGCGCTGCCCGCAGATCGAGGTGATGTTGACGATCCGCCCGCGCATGCCCTTGCCGAGCATCCGACGGACCACCAGCCGGGTGAGCTGCAACGGGGCGGTCAGGTTGGTCTCGATGATCCGGGCGATGTCGTCGGTGGCGGTGTGCACGTGCAGCGAGTCCTGCCCGACGGCGGCGTTGTTGACGATGCCGTCGATCGGTCCGAGGCGTTGCTCCACCTCGCGGACGAAGCTCTGCGCGGCCCGCAGGTCGGTGACGTCCACCGAGCCGACGTGCACCCGGTCGGGGTGCTCGGCGGCGAGCTTCGCCAACTCCGGCGTGACGGTGCGGGCGAACGCCGCCACCCGCACGCCCGCGTCGAGCAGGTCGGTGACGATGGCCAGGCCCAGCCCCCGGGAGCCGCCGGAGACGAGGACCACGGTGCTGGGCGGAACGAGCGGGGTGACGGTGGGATCAGACATCGCTCTTCAGGGTCTCCTTGACGGGAATCTCGGTCAGCACGCGGATGCGGCGGGGCACCGCGTGCTCGGGAAGCCGGTCGGCGCACCAGCGGACCAGCGCGGCCTCGTCGGGCACGGCGCGGTCGGACGGGTCGGTGGGAGTGAGGACCACCTCGGCGACCACCATCCGGCCGAGCACCGGGGCGCGGCGACCGGTCACCCGGGCCCAGGCCACCGCCGGATGCCCGGCCAGCACACCGCGGACCACCCCGGCGGAGACCTTGCTGCCGCCGACGTTGATCTCGTCGGAGTCGAGGCGGCCGGTGATCAGCACCCGGTCGTCGAGTACCTGCACCCGGTCCCCGGTGCGGATCGGGCCGGACAGCCCGGCCCCGTGGTGCGGGGAGGTGACCACCAGTTCGTCGTCGCGCACGGAGATCGTCGGCCGGCCCGGGGTCTGCCGGTCCAGCCAGTCCACCGGGAAGCCGGCCCGCCCGTCGTGCACCACAATGGACGCCCCCACCTCCGAGGACGCGTAGATCCAGGAGATCCGGGCCGCCGGGAAGACCTCCCGTAGCTGGTCCAGGATCGCCTGGTCCACCGGCTCCCCGCCGAGGGTGATCTGGCGCAGCGGCACCCGGGCCAGCGCGGCGGCGTCGCGGTAGAGGGTGCGCCGCCAGAAGGTCGGGGTGCCGGAGGCGGCGTCGACGCCGTGCGCGGCGGCGATGGTGGGCCAGTCGTCCAGCTCGTCGGGCTCGACCACCACGAGGTGCTGGCCGGGCTGGGTCAGCGACAGGGTGACCACCTGCCACCAGGCGTACGTGCCGGGGGCGTACGGACAGAGCCACGTCCGGGCGGGTTGCTCGGCCCGCACCGTGGTCAGCGTGTCGAGGGTGTGCCCGACCCGCTTGGGCCGCCCGGTCGAGCCCGAGGTCAGCAGCCACAGCCGGCCGGGCTCGGCGGGTCGCGGCCGGGTCGGGGCGCTCGGGTGCCCGCCGTCGTCGTCGAGGAGGCTGACGGTGAAACCGGCCGCCAGCAACTCCGTCCGCATCGCCGCGTCGACCCGACTCGCGGTGCCGAGCAGCAGCTCGGTGCCGTACACGGCGTGCTGCCGGGCGGCGGTGAGCGCGTGCACCGCGCGGTGGGCGAGCACCGCCGCGGGGTCGGGGAGCGTGGGCAGCGGCAGCGAGCGCCAGGTCAGCGTGGCGCCACCGACGACGAGCCGGTTGTCGGCACCAGCCGGCTCGGGGTGCGCCGGTGTGGGGTGGCCCGCCGTCGCGACGGTCACTGGTGCTGAAGCTCGACGAGGAAGTCGAGGACGTCTCCGACGGTGGCGATGCGGCGCAGGCCGGGGGCGTCGAAGTTGAGCTCCTCCCCCGTCTCGTCCTCCACCCGCAGGGCCAACTCGGAGAAGTCGAGCGACCGGAACCCGATCTCCCGCAACTGCGCCGCGTCGTCCGCGGGCAGCTCCTTGTCCTGGTTCTTCAGCACCTGAGCCATGAGGTCGCGGATCTGCGCGCGACTCAATTCGTTCATGCGGCGCAGTCTACAACCCAACGAATGCATATCCGCTTTCCCGGTAGGCCCGGGTAAGGTGCCCGGACCGGACGTGAACAGCTAAGAAAGCGAGACGCACGTGCTGCGCGAAGCGACGGCGGACGACGTTCACCTGATGTTGTCCTGGCGTAATCAGGAAACCAACCGGCAGGTCAGCAAGAACAGCCACGAAATCACCGCCGACGAGCACGCCCGGTGGTGGTCGGCGGTCCGCGACGATCCGTCCCGGCGGGTCCTGGTGTACGTCCGCGACGACCAGCCCTGCGGCGTGGTCACCTTCTTCGACCTGCGGTTCGACGGTCCTCGTACCGGGGCGTGGGGCTTCTATCTGGACGCCGACGGGCTGGCCGGGCGGGACGAGACGCTGCCCGCCTGGCTGGGGGTCATGCGGGAGGCCGTCGAGTACGCGTTCGACGGCCTGCACCTGGACCGGCTCGACGGCGAGGTGCTCGGCCACAATACCGTCGTCCGACAGATGAACAGGCGTTTCCGATTCGTCGAGGGCACCCCGAGACAGGAGCTGTCCGACGGTCGGGAAATCACCGTCATCCCGATTTCCCTGGCTCGGGCCGACCGCCGCCAACGCTGATTGTCGGGCCCGTGCGGGTAATGGACCTGAATCATTAACCGATGGTGTTCCCGGTGGACATCCGCCGTTCACGAATAGCGGTGTCCACCGGGGTCAGGCCCGCCGCCAGGCCGCCCAGTGCTGCACCGGGTTGCCGCCGAGCCGGACGAAGCCGTACGCGGTGCCGTCCCAGTCGTCCGGCTGGCCGGGCGCCCAACGGGCGAACACCACCTGCGCCGCGGCCGGCGGCTGCTCGCCGAACCACCGGACGTCGGTCCAGGTCACCTGGTGGCTCAGGTTGAACCGCAGGACGTAGTGCACGCCGGTCGAGGCCCAGACCCGTTCGCCGGGACGTACGCCGACGTCGGCGACCCGAGGCGTCGGCGCGGTGCTGGCGACGGCCGGCCGCACGATGCGGTGCTCGATCACCTGCATGGTGATGAGGTTGACCACGACGAGCACGCCGAGCATCGGCAACCGCAGTCGGGGCAGCAGCGCGGCGGCGACGAGCAGCAGGCAGCCGCCGATCCCCACCAGCGACCCGAGCACCGGGCGCATCTCCCGCCAGCCCCCGGTCAACGCAGCCAGGTCCGGCGCGCTGAAACCGCCGTAGCGCAACCGGTGACCCTGGCTTGCCACGTACGCGAGCCGGACGGCGATCAGCGCGCCGCCGCCGACAAGCACTGCCACCGCGACGGCCGCCCGGCGCAGCACCACCCGGTGGCCGGCGGTGAGCAGCACCCCGAGCCCGACCAGCAGCCAGAACGGCGCCAGCATCTGCACGTAGCGGCCGTAGATCGCGTCCAGCGGCTTGCCGGTGATGCCGGCCAGGATCACCGACGCCCCGCCGGCCACCCCGACGGTCACCACAAGCGCGACGCCCATCGTCCAGCGGGCGGCGTCGCCGTGCCGTGGACGCCACAGTTCGCGCACGGCGGCGGCCCAGGCCACCCCCGCCATCCCGAACGTGATCACCACGAGGTACCAGAGTTGGGTGGTGACGCCCGCGCCGACGCGGACCACACCCTGCACGGAGGCGACCGCCTCGACCGTGCCGCCGCCGGGGGTGCTGCCGAGCAGGTAGACCTTGTCGCCGAGGTAGCGGATGACGGCGGCGTTGACGAGTGCCGCGGCGAGCACCGGCAGCAGCGCCGCGAGCACCGTGGGCGGGCTGATCCGGCGGCGGACGAGCAGCAGCAGGACCAACCCGGCGTGCACCGCCACGATCACCAGGCCGCGCGAGTGCAGCAGGTGGAATCCGCCGACCAGCAGGCCGACGGTGGCGGCGGCGAGTGGGCCCGGCCGCTCGATCCAGCGGTGCACGGCGAGCAGCCAGGCGACGACGAGCGGGGCCATCACCGTGTCGATCATGGCGATGCCCGCGTAGAAGGCAGTGGCCGGCAGGGTCGCCGCCGCGACCGCGCCGAGCAGCGCGTACGACCGGCGCAGCCGGAGCAGGCGGCGGCCGAGCAGGTACGCCAGCGGCAACAGCGTCGAGTTCGCCATCGCGTTGATCAACTGGACGATCCGGTAGCTGTCGGTGAAGTCCCGGTCCCCGAGGAACGCCGGCGAGATCAGCATCGGGTAGCCGACCCGGCGCAGCAGGTCGTTCTCACTGCTGAACCCGCCCGGCCCACCGGCCAGCGCGCGGGCGGTGTTCAGGTAGCTGTCCTCGTCGGTGTGCGCGATCGGCAGCACGATGTGCCGGGACAGCCACATCCGCCAGGCGACGCTGAGCACCCAACCGACGACGAGCAGCACCGGCACCAACCAGCGCCGCGCGGGTGCCGACTCCGTCGACTCCGCCGCAACCGCCGGTCGCTCGATCACGTCGCTACCGGATGCCATCAACGCCTCCAGAACTGCCGGCCGGACCGGGCCCGCGCAGACCCGGCGGGCACGTCGGCCCGCACCGGTGACGCTCGGGGTGACCCGCTCGCACCGAGCCGGTGCGGATGTCGGGTGAACGCGCAACCGGCCGCGGACAGGGCCGCCGGGTCACTCGCGCGGTCACTGTAGCGGCCCGATCGGACCAGGTCAGGCCTCTCGCGGACAGGCCGGAAGTGTTCGCCTGCGCGGTGCTCGCCATTCACGGGAGCAGGGGCCGTGGTTAACCCACGAGCGTCGGGAAGTTAACCCGCCATGGCTAGCGTGTCACCCCGGTCGGCCGGCCGAGGGCCGCTCGTTCATCCACGATCACGGGAGCACCAAATTGAGTGAGTTGAATGGATCGTCCATTCTGATCACCGGGGGAACGGGTTCCTTCGGCAGGACCTTCCTCCGGCACATCCTCACCGAGGCGGACCCCGCCCGCGTGGTCGTGTTCTCCCGCGACGAACTCAAGCAGTACGAGCTGCGCCAGCAACTCGGTGACGACCCGCGGCTGCGCTGGTTCATCGGCGACATCCGGGACCGGCACCGCCTCACCCGGGCCATGCACGGGGTGGACCACGTGGTGCACGCCGCCGCGCTCAAGCAGGTGGACACCGCGGAGTACAACCCCTCCGAGTACATCGCCACCAACATCACCGGCTCGCAGCACGTCGTCGACGCCGCGATCGAGGCCGGCGTCAAGAAGGTCATCGCGCTCTCCACCGACAAGGCGTCCAGCCCGATCAACCTGTACGGCGCGACGAAGCTGGTCGGCGACAAGCTGTTCGTCTCGGCCAACCACTACGCCGCCCAGCACCCGACCCGGTTCGCCGTGGTGCGCTACGGCAACGTGGTGGGCAGCCGCGGCTCGGTCGTCCCGCTGTTCCGCCGGCTGGCCGCCGAGGGCAAGAGCCTGCCGATCACCGACAAGCGGATGACCCGCTTCTGGATCACGCTCGACCAGGCCGTGCAGTTCGTCATGGACTCGTTCGACCAGATGCAGGGTGGCGAGTTGTTCGTGCCCCGCATCCCGAGCATGCGCATCCTCGACCTGGTCGAGGCCGTGGCCCCCGACGCCACCACCCACGAGATCGGGATCCGGCCGGGCGAGAAACTGCACGAGGAGATGATCGCGCCCGACGACAGCCGCCGGACGCTGCGCGCCGACGGCCGGTTCATCGTCCAGCCGACCATCGCCACCTGGGGCTACCAGCCGCCGGTCGACTGCGACCCGGTGCCGGACGGCTTCGCCTACCAGTCGGACACCAACGACGAGTGGCTCACCGTCGAGCAACTGCGCGACATGCTCGGCCTCACCGCATGACGGGGATGCTCCCGTACGGCCGACACTCGGTCACCGAGGACGACATCGCAGCCGTCGCCGACGTGCTGCGCGGCGACTGGCTCACCACCGGCCCACAGGTCGACGCCTTCGAGGCCGACCTCGCCCGGTGGACCGGCGGGGTCGGCGTCGCCGCCGTCTCCAACGGCACCGCGGCGCTGCACGTGGCGTACGCGGCGGCCGGTGTGGGACCGGGTGACGAGGTGGTCGTCCCGCCGATGACGTTCGTGGCGACCGCCAGCAGCGCGATCGCCCTCGGCGCGAAGATCGTGTTCGCCGACGTCGACGACGAGACGTTCTGCCTCGACCCGGCCGCGGCCGCCGCCGCGGTCACCGCGCGGACCAAGGTCGTCGCCGCTGTCGACTACGCCGGCCACCCCGCCGACTACGACGCGCTGCGCAGGTCGGTCGCGGGCAGCGACGCATTGCTCCTCGCCGACGCGGCGCACTCGATCGGCGGGACGTACCACGGTCGGCCGGTCGGCTCACTCGCCGACCTGACCACGTTCTCGTTCTTCCCCACCAAGAACCTGACCACCGCCGAGGGTGGCGCGGTCGCCGCACTGGACCCGCGGATCCTCAAGCGGGCCCGCCGCTTCCGTGGCGTCGGGATGGTCCGCGACCGCGATGAGCTGCGCCTCGGCGACGAGGGCGGCTGGCACCAGGAGGTGCACGAGTTCGGGCTGAACTACCGCCTGCCGGACGTGCTCTGCGCCCTGGGCCGCAGCCAACTGCGCCGGCTCGGCGAGTTCAAGGCCCGACGCGCCGCCCTGGTCGCCCGCTACGACGAGGCACTTGCCGACCTGGACGGCGTACTCCGGCCGACCCGCAGGTCGTGGGCCGACCCGGCCTGGCACCTCTACCCGATCCGGGTGCTCGACGGGCGTCGCCGCGAGGTGTACGACCGGATGCGGGCCGCCGGCATCGGCGTCCAGGTCAACTACCTCCCGGTGCACTGGCACCCGGCCTTCGCCGACCTCGGCTACCGGCGCGGGTCCTGCCCGGTGGCCGAGTCGTTCTACCTCCAGCAGCTTTCGCTGCCGCTCTACCCGGGACTCAGCGACGCCGAGCAGGATCGCGTCATCGACGCGCTGACCGCGGCCCTGCGGGTCGGCTCGGTGCGTTCCGCCGCCTGATGGGAACCTGATGCACCACGCCAACCACTTCTACGGCCACGCGCACGTGCTGGCCCGCTACGCCGGTCTCGGCGACCGGCACCCACCGCGGATCAACGGGTACGTGCAGCACGGCTGGAACATCGGCGACGGCCTCGCGCCCGGTCACCCGTACGCCGAGCGCACCCCGAGCCTGCTCTGGTCGGAACAGACCCGCCGCCGGGCCTGGTCGGTGGGGCGGCGCAACGTGGTGGTCATCGGCGCGCCGTTCACCTACCTGCTGGCCCTGCGCCCCGAGCAACCGCCGGCCGAGGAGCGGGAGGGCACCATCTGGTACCCGTTCCACGGCTGGGAGGGCCAGCACGTCAAGGGCGACCACCGGAAGTTGATCGCACTGATCCGGGACACCGAGCCCGGCCCGGTCACCGTCTGCCTCTACTGGCACGAGTACCGGATGCGCAGCGTCCGCCGGCTCTACGAGCGCGCCGGCTTCCGGGTGATCTGCCACGGCTACCGGGGGCACTGGTGGAAGGACACCGACCCGGAGTTCCTCGACAAGCAGTTGACCGAGCTGCGTCGACACCGCCGGGTAGCATCCAACCGGCTGACCAGTGCGATCTTCTACGGCATCGCGGCCGGCTGCGAACCGGCGGTCTACGGCGACCCGATGATCCTGTCCAACGAGGACCCGACCTTCGGCGGGACGGCCCGCATCCGGCGGCAGTGGCCGCAGTTGCACGGCACCGAGGTCGACCTGCCCACCGCGGTCGAGATCGCCCGCGCCGAACTGGGCACCGACCACCGCTGCACGCCGGCAGAGCTGCGCGAGCTGCTCGGTTGGGCGAACCTCCAGGAGGAAGAGGACCACCGTGACGACTGAGACGGCACCCGCCGGCCGGATCACCCTGCCCGGCGGCGAGATGCTGGCCTGGTCCGACCTGCCGCAGCAGCGCCTGGCCGACGGTGGGCCCCTCGCCGCGCTGGCCGCCCGGCTCGTGCCGCCCGGCGCCCGGGTGCTGGTGGCCGGGCCACACGACCCGGCCCTGCTCGACCAGCTCGGCCACGCCGAGGTGACCTGCCTGCTGCGCAGCCACCCGGACGCGGTCGCGCTCGCCCAGCGAGCCGCCCACCTCGTGGTGGGTGGACCGGCCGGGTTGCCCGACGACGAGACCTACGACGTGGTGATCGCCGCCGCCGGGCTGGACCCGGTGGAGTCGGTGGAGGGCACCCGCCTCGGTTGGGACGGCGTGCTGGCGCGACTGGTCGCCGCGGTGCGACCGGGTGGCGCGCTGCTGCTGCGCGCGGACAACCCGCTGGGCCTGCACCGACTCGTCGCCACCACCCCCTGGTACGCCGGCCGGGAGGATTCCGCGTGGACGATCGGCGGGGTCCTCGACCGGACCCACCCGGCCAACCGGGACCAGCTCCGCGAGCGACTCACCACGGCGGGGCTGCGGCCCGTCGCGTGCTGGGCCGCGTACCCCGACGCCGGCACCCCGACGGCGTTGCTCGACGCCGACCACCTCGACCGGGACGCTGGCTCCGGCCTCTTCGACGCGGTGCTGCACGGCGCGTGTGCCGGCGGTTTCACCAGCGACACGGTGCTCCAGGACCCGTCCCGGCTGGCGGTGGACGCGCTGCACGCCGGCCGCGCCGCCGACCTCGCGCCGGGCTGGCTGGTGCTCGCCCACCGGCCCGCCGACCCGGCGGATCCGGGCACGCCGCCCGACGACCGGGATCTGCCGGTGGCGCTTGTGCAGACCGGGCGGCCCGGGATCGGCGTGCTGGAGGTGCTGCACGGCCCGTCGGGATGGCGTTGGGGTCGCGTCGCGACCACCGGCACGGACCTGCCGCCCGCCGCGCCGTTCGCCAGCCGCGAGGCCGCGTACCGGGACGCGGACGCGTTGTCCGGGCCGGTGCCGGCCGGTCGGCTGCTGCGTACCCTGCTGCTCGACGCGGCCCTGCGCCGCGACCTGGCCACCCTGCGCACGCTGCTGCACGGGTACGCGGGCTGGCTCGCCGACCAGGCCGACGCCGACGGCCGGATCGCCGGTGCGGCGGCGCTGGCCGGCACCGACAACGTGGTCGTCGACGGCGAGCGCTACGCGGTGCTCGACCCGAGCTGGCGGTCCACCGACCCACTGCCCGCCGACGTGGTGCTGGCCCGCGGGTTGTGGCGCTTCGCGGCGGGCCTGCTCACCGGCGGGTACGCCCACCCGTGGTCGTCCACCCTCGACGTCGCCGGTCTGACCGTGGTGCTCGGCGGCCTCGCCGGCCACGACCTGGACCGCGCGACAGTGAGCGAGGCGGTGGAGGCCGAGGCGGCCATCGCCGCGGCGCTGCACGGCCTGGACCCCGACGGCAGGCTCAACCTCGCCACCGAGCTGCACGCCGTCGTACCGACCGACCCGCCGGTCGGCGCGCGCAGCTACCAACAGCTCCACGAGGCGTGGCTGCGCCAACGCGAGGAGCTTGCCCGGTTGGCGGCACTGACCGCGTGGACCGAGGAGCTACTCACCTCCCGGGAGCGGGCACTGCGTCGGGCCGAGACGACCATCGGCCTGCTCAGCGGATCGCTCAGCTACCGGGTGGGCCGCCTCGCCATCACCCCCGCTCGGCTTGCCAAGCGGGGCGCCCGCGCCGCCAAGCGCCGGGCCACCGCCGCGCTCACCCCGAAGGAGGAGCAGCAGTGACCGGCGTACCGGCAGCCGGGCTGACCCCGACGAACGGCGCGGGGCCCCGGATCGTCGGCATCGTGCAGGCCCGGATGGGTTCGTCCCGGCTGCCCGGCAAGGTGCTCCGCCCGCTCGCCGGGCGTAGCGTGCTCGGCCGGGTGGTCCGCGCCGCCCGCGACAGCGGCGTCCTGGCCGACCTGGTGGTCGCGACCAGCACGGACACTGTCGACGACGCGGTGGTGGCCGAGTGCGCGCGGCTGGGTGTGCCGTGCCACCGCGGCCCGGTCGACGACGTGCTGGGCCGATTCGTGGGCGCGCTCGCGGCGCACCCGGGGGACGCGGTCATGCGGTTCACCGCCGACTGCCCACTGCTCGACCCGGAGATCATCGCCCTGGTCGCGTCGGTGTACCGGGCGGTCCCCGGGCTCGACTACGCGAGCACGTCGATCGCCCGCACCCTGCCCCGCGGGCTGGACGTCGAGATCATCGCGGCGGAGACGCTGCGCACCCTGGACCGGCTCGCCACCGACCACCACCGGGTGCACGTGACCTCGTACGCGTACACCCATCCGGAGCTGTTCCGGGTGCTCGGGGTGACGCTCACCCCGGACCGGTCGGCGCTGCGGCTGACCCTCGACACCGAGCGGGACTGGGCGCTGGTCAGCGCCGTCGTCGACCACTTCGGTGACGTCAGCGTGCCGCTGGCCAAGCTCGCCGACTGGCTGCACGGGCAACCCCACCTGCGCGCGCTCAACGCCGACGTCCGGCAGAAGCAACTGGAGGAGTGCTGAGCACGCCGCGGGTCGGGTTGCGCTGCGACGCCAGTCCACGGCGGGGCGTCGGCCACCTCGTGCGCTGCCTGGCACTCGCCGAGGAGTTCCTCGCCCGGGGTGCCCACGTCGCCGTGTTCGGCACCGTCGAACGGCTCCCCTGGGCCACCGCGGAGCTGGCCGCCCGGGGCATTCCCCTGCATCCGGGCCCGGACTCGCCGGACGGGCTGGTCGAGGCGGCCCGCCGACACCACCTGGACGTGCTGGTCCTCGACTCCTACGAGCTGGACCCGGCCGGGGCGGGCGCCCTCCGCGCCGCCGGCGTGTTCACCCTCGCCGTGATCGACGGGGACAGCCGGGGCCAGGACGCCGACCTCTACCTCGACCAGAACTTCGGCGCGGAGCTGCCAGGGTTGCCGGGTCGGCTGCTCGCCGGCAGCCGGTACGCCCTGCTGCGTGACTCCGTGATCACCGCCCGGCCGGCGACGCCCCCACAGGCCACGACGGTCAGCCGACCCCGGGTGCTGGCCTTCTTCGGCGGCACCGACGCGGTCGGTGCGGCACCGGTACTGACCCGGGTGCTCGTCGCCACCGGCCATCCGATGGACCTCACGGTCATCGTCGGTCGACCCGAGATCGAGGCCGAGGTCGAGGACGTCACCCCCGGCCGCGGGCAGATCATCCGGCCGGTGCCACCCACCGGCGCGTTGCCGGCACTGATCACCGAAGCCGACCTGGTGGTCAGCGCCGCCGGCACGTCCACCTGGGAACTCTGCTGCCTGGGCGCGCCCGCCGCGCTGGTGTGCGTGGTCGACAACCAACGTGAGTCGTACACCCGGGTGGTGCGGCACGGCCTCGCCGCCGGTCTCGGCGAGTTGCCGGAGCTGACCGCCGCCGGCGTCGCCGGACGGGCCACCCGCGCGGCGGCGGCGCGGACCCTGCTCGGGCTGCTCAGCTCACCGCAGCGGCGCGCGACGCTCGCCACGCAGGCCTGGTCGACCGTCGACGGGCAGGGCCGGGCCCGGGTCGTGGACGCGGTGCTGGAGGCCCTCCGCCCGAGCTGAGTCGACCATTGGCACGGGTGTACGAAAGTGCTGCTAGGGTGGCTGGATGACGCAGGCCGCCTACCAGCCGTCGATGCTCGACCTGGCCGACGCCGGGCCGACAGTGGGGCCCCTGCCCGGCCCGATCCGCCGGCACCAGCTCAGCCGGAACGCCTGGGTCGACCACCTTCCCGGCTGGGTGCACGGCTCCGACACGATCCTCGACACCCTGCTCACCGAGGTGCCCTGGCGTGCCGAGCGGCGCACCATGTACGACAGCGAGGTCGACGTGCCCCGCCTGCTCTGCTGGTACGACGGCGACCGGCAACTGCCCCACCCGGTGCTCACCGAGGCCCGGGCCGCGCTGACCCGGCACTACGCGCCCGAGTTGGGCGAGCCCTTCGTCACCGCCGGCATGTGTCTCTACCGGTCCGGCCGCGACAGCGTCGCCTGGCACGGCGACACCATCGGCCGGTCCGCGCACACCGACACCATCGTCGCGATCGTCTCCTTCGGCTCACCCCGACCACTGCTGCTACGCCCGCGCGGCGGTGGCGACAGCCTCCGCTTCCCGGTGGGCCACGGCGACCTGATCGTGATGGGCGGCTCGTGCCAACGCACCTGGGAGCACGCCATCCCGAAAACCACACGCCCGGTCGGCCCCCGGGTGAGCGTCCAGTTCCGCCCGGCCGGCGTGGCCTGAGGCAGGCTCAGCTCTCACCGACGGCGATCAGGCCGGTCTCGTAGGCGCAGATAACCGCCTGGGCACGGTCCCGGAGGCCGAGTTTGGTCAGCACGTTGCTGACATGGGTCTTCACGGTGTGCTCGCTGACCACCAGGGTCTCGGCGATCTCCGCGTTGGACAGACCTCGACCCAGCAGGTGCAGGGCCTCCCGTTCGCGGGCGGTGAGCACGTCGAGGCGGGCGTCGGACCCGCCGACCGACCGGGTCACACCACTGCGGTGGCGACCGGTGATGTCGGCGATGATCTGCCGGGTGACCGAGGGGGCGAGCAGCGAATCGCCGGAGGCCACCACCCGGACGGCATGGACGAGGTCCTCACGGCGTACGTCCTTGAGCAGGAAACCACTGGCACCGGCGTAGAGCGCCTCGTAGATGTAGTCGTCCTGGTCGAAGGTGGTGAGCATGATGACCCGGCTACCGGCGTCGGCACAGATACGACGGGCGGCCTCGATGCCGTCCATTACCGGCATCCGGATGTCCAGGAGCGCCACCTCCGGCCGGTGCTCCCGAACGGCGGCCACCGCCGCCTCGCCGTCACCGACTTCGGCAAGGACGGTGATGTCCGGTTGGGCGTCAAGGATCATGGCGAACCCGCTGCGCACAAGCTCCTGGTCGTCCGCGATCACCACCCGAATCGTCACGCCGGGAAGGGTAGCCGAACCTCGACGGTGAACCCGCGCCCACCGACGTCCGGCCCCGTTCTCGCCGTACCTCCGCAGGCGATCGCCCGTTCCCGGATGCCGACGAGGCCGTGCCCGCCACCCGGACCACCGCCTCCGGCACCGTCGTCGGCCACGGTGATCGTGAGGGCTTCGGGAGACCAGTCCAGGTGGACGTCGACGGTGCTGGCCGCCGCGTGCTTGACGGCGTTGGTCAGGGCCTCCTGGACGATGCGGTACGCCGCCAGCTCCACGTCGGCCGACACCGGGCGCTGCTCACCGGTCACCCGCAACCCGGCCGCCGGGACTCCGTCGACAAGCGGCCGCAGTTGGGCCAGGGTGGGCTGCGGACTGCGGGGGCCGGCCTCCGTGCGCAGCAGGCCGAGCATGCCCCGCAGTTGCACCATGGCGTCGCGGCCGGCGGCGGCGATCGCGTCGAACGCCGCCTCGGCCCGGTGCGGGGCGGTCCGCACCGCGACCGGTCCGGCCTCGGCCTGCACGATCATGAGGCTCACCGCGTGGGACAACACGTCGTGCATCTCCCGGGCGATTCGCGCCCGCTCGCGGATGGCGGCCCGATCGGCCTCGAACTCACGCTCACGCTCAGCCCGAAGCGCCCGATCCTCCAGCACTGTCGCGCGCTCCTGGCGAGCGTGGCTGAGTCGACCCAGGACGTAAGCGGTGAAGAAGACCAGGAAGGTGTAGAAGTACTCACTGATGCGGTTGGTGTTGAACGCCACCCCTGCCGCCACACCCGGGAAGGTGGCGGCGAGCGCTCCCCAGCGCTGCCGGCGACCCCCCAGCGCGGCGACCGTGTAGAGCGCGACAAGCCCGCCGTACGCGAGGGGCTGCCCTGGCGCGTCCACGGCCTTGCCCGCGATCGTGGCAAGTGCGACCACCACCAACACGGTGAACGGCACCCGTCTGCGCCAGATCAGCGGGATCGCCGTACCCGCGCTGATCAGGTACGCCAGCAGCCCCGGTGCGCCACCCCGCTGGGGGAGCACGAACGGCAGCGACACCGCGACGAGAACGAACACGGCGATGGCCGCATCCACCACGTACGGATTGGTGGTGCGTACGAGACGGGCGAACGACATCGCGACAGTGTGCATCAGCCCTGACCCTCCTTCCCACGGGCGGCCGATCCCCCGGCCCCGGGGGGATCGGTTCGGGACCCGCCGCTCAGGCGAGGGCCGGCACCGGGCTCGCCGGGGTGGCGGCGGTGGCGCGGCGGGCCAGCGGAAGGAAGGAGACCAGCAACAGGACCGATCCCAGCGGAATCAGGTCCTTGTCGATGAACGGCGTGGCAAGGTCGGCCAGCACCAGGACCGGCGTCCACACCTTGACCCGGCGCCGCACCGCGAGCAGGACGACCAACGCGAGCTGGCCGAGGTAGAAGGCGTAGGGCCCGAAATCGTAGGCCAGCTGCGAGATTCCCGGCAGGGTGCGTACCTGGTGAATGATCATGCTCATGCCGTAGTTGTCGGTGGACAGCAAGCCGGCCACCAGGTCGATCGAGAACTGGGTGATCAGCGCCAGCGCACCGACGGTGCCGGCCGTGGCGAACACCGTCGCCAGGACCCGGCCGCCGGTCATGCGGCGCATCTGCCAGAACACCGAGACGAACGCGACGAGCGCGCCGATGAACGCGACGTGCCCGATGGTCCAGGCTGGGCCGGGACCACGCTCGCCGTCCAGACCGTCGACGAGACGGATGATGCCATAGCTCATCACCAGGACCGGGGCGGCGATGAAAGCGGGGCGAAACTCCATTGTGGTGACTCCTCGGGGTGCTTGCGTCGTGTGTTCGACGTGGTCAAGCCTCCCGTTTCGCCGCCCCGACGGCATCGCGCCGCCGGGCGATCTTGCCGGTGCCCGCCATCTCCCCCGCACGCATGAGAGCCTCCCTCGCACGCATGAGTGCCCCCCTCTGGGGGGGTCAGTCGCGTTCGATCACGTGGCCGACCACCGTCGGGCCGAGCATCACCGCGAAGCCGGAGCCGTCGCGGCGGGGATCCGCCGCCGGCAACTCCACCGGATCACCGGTGCCGGTCGCGCCGACCGGACGCGGACCCACCCAGGCCACGACCACGTCGGTCTCACCCTTGAGGAAGCGGTGCGCACGCACACCGCCGGTCGCCCGACCCTTCGCCGGGTACGCCTTGAACGGCGTCACCTTGACCGTCGCGCCGGTGGAGGTGACCACCATCGGCTCGCCATGCCCCGGGTCGTCGGTGCGGACCGCGCCGAAGAACGCCACCCGCGCCCCGGCCGGCAGGTTGATGCCGGCCATCCCGCCACCCTTGAGGCCCTGCGGACGGACCAGCCCGGCGGGGAACCGCAACAGCGACGCCTCCGACGTGACGAACGTGAGCGATTCGGTGCCGTCGGCCAACCAGGTCGCACCGACCACCTCGTCGCCGTCCCGCAGGCCGATCACCTCGAACTCGTCGGAGCGCACCGGCCACTCCGGCGCGCAGATCTTCACCACGCCCTGCCGGGTGCCCAACGCCAGCCCCGGAGAACCCTCTGCCTGCCCGCCCAGCGGGGCCAGGCCGACGACCGTCTCCCCCGCCGCCAACGGCACCAACTCGGCCGCGGACATGCCGCCCCGCAGCGATACCGTGCCGGCCTGCTCGGGCAACACCGGCAGCGGCAGGACGTCCACCTTGAAGGCCCGGCCAGCGCTTGTCAGCAACAGCACCCGACCCCGGGCCGTGGAGTGCACGATGGCACGTACCGTGTCGTGCTTGACCCGGCCGTTGCGCCGACGCCCCTCGGCGCTCTCCTCCGACTCGGCCGCGGTCCGCGCGACCAGCCCGGTCGCGGAGAGGATCACCTGGCACGGGTCGTCGGCGACTTCGAGGGGGCCGGCCGGCGCGGACGCGGCCAACACCTCCTTGAGGTCCCCGTCGACAAGCGTCGTCCGCCGTTCGGTGCCGAACTGCTTGACCACGGCGGCCAACTCGTCGGAGACCACCTTCCGGAGCACCCGCTCGTCGTCGAGGATCTTGCTCAGCTCGGCGATCTCGGCGCGCAGTCGTTCCTGCTCGGCCTCCAGCTCGATCCGGTCGAACTTGGTCAGCCGGCGCAGCGGAGTGTCCAGGATGTAGGTGGCCTGGATGTCGGACAGGCCGAACCGGCTCATCAGCCCGTCCTTCGCGGCCTGCGCGTCGTCGCTGCCCCGGATCAGCCGGACCACCTCGTCGATGTCCAGCAGGGCGATCAGCAGACCGTCGACCAGGTGCAGCCGCTCCTGGCGCTTACGCCGACGGTACGAGGTGCGCCGGGTGACCACCTCGTAGCGGTGCGCCAGGAAGACCTCCAGCAGCGCCTTGAGCCCCAGCGTGCGCGGCTGCCCGTCGACCAGGACCAGGTTGTTGACGCCGAACGACTGCTCCAACGGGGTCAGCCGGTAGAGGTCGGCGAGCAACGCCTGTGGGTTGACGCCCACCTTGCACTCGACGACGAGCCGGGTGCCGCTCTCCCGGTCGGTGAGGTCCTTGACGTCGGCGATGCCGGTCAGCCGCTTGGTCTTGGTGACCTCGTTGGTGATCGCGGCGATGACCTTCTCCGCGCCGACGCCGTAGGGCAGCTCGACCACCGTGATCGCCTGGCGGCCCCGGCTGCCCTCGATCGGGCCGATCTCCACCTTGCCGCGCATCCGCACCACACCGCGCCCGGTCTCGTACGCCCGACGCACCTCGTCCAGGCCGAGCAGCACCCCACCGGTGGGCAGGTCGGGGCCGGGGACGAACTCCATGAGCTTGTCCAGGGTGGCGTCCGGGTGGTTGATCAGCCAGCGGGCCGCGGAGACGACCTCGGCGAGGTTGTGCGGGATCATGTTGGTGGCCATCCCGACCGCGATCCCGGACGCGCCGTTGACCAGCAGGTTGGGGAACGCGGCCGGCAGCACGGTCGGCTGGGTCAGCGACCCGTCGTAGTTGGGCTCGACGTCGACGGTGTCCTCGCCCAGCTCACCGACGAGCAGCATGGCCTCCCGGGACATTCGGGCTTCCGTGTAGCGCGAAGCTGCCGGGCCGTCGTCGGGAGAGCCGAAGTTGCCATGGCCGTCGATGAGCGGCACGTTGAGCGAGAAGTCCTGTGCGAGGCGGACCATGGCGTCGTAGATCGCCGTGTCGCCGTGCGGATGGTACTTACCCATGCAGTTGTGGACAACGTAACCCTCGGCAACAAAGGCGTGCTCGTCGCTGCCGACCTGAATGTCGTAGGTGACGTCCGGCGACACCGGCTCTACCGAGGTGACCCGAAGGAACGAACTGCCGACCAACGCGTCAAGCCGAGCAGCGAGCGGCGAGCCGAGGCGGTGGAGTTTGCGGATCCAGCCGTCTCGTACCGCGCGCTCCAATTGGAAAGATCGGTCAGCGAGCAGAACACCATTACGGTCCTTGCCATATCGCACCTTCGGCCCGCCGCTCGCCGAAAGCGAGTCCCGGAACGCTTGGCCATCCCGGTCCCGAAACCACCCGCCGCCCTGGTGCGCGGCCGTGAACTCGGCGATGACCGGGCCGTACGGCAGCCGGTCGTTGCCCTGCTTGCCGCTGTACTGGTAGTCGATCTCGGCGACCCGTTGCAAGTCGTCGTGCTTGTAACCGATCCGCACCCACGGCAGCAGAAGACGGGCGAGAGCCGAGGCGTCTCGGCCGCTGACCGACAGGCCAAGAAGTGGGTTCTCCTGTGAGCGACGGCCGCTGGTCCAGTGGTGCCCGTGTAGCCCCAGGTCGGCAAGCATGGCGTAAATCTGCCGCACCAGTACCTCGCTGGTGCTGACGAAGACAATCTCCCGAAAACGCTTACGAATGTAGCCGTCTCCATCGAAGAAGCCGGCAAGAAATGGCACCCAGGCCGATCGGTCGCCAATGATGTCGCCGGGCACATACTTGTCGCGGCTGAGCGGCCGCGTGGCCTCCAGCAGCCCTTCGTGTCGGCTGAAGGTAAGGATGTGCTGGTCGCGATGCAACGGATTCTGGGCCTCACGCTTCCCTCGGGAAACGTTCAGCCCACTGTCGATGGCCCAACCATGGGCGACATCCAGCGGCTCGATGTCACACATGTGGATCCGGACCCGACCGTCCGCCGCGCGAGATCGGTGCACAGGGAAGCCCTCGGCCACCAGTAGCCCGCGCACATAGTCGTAGACGTCGCCGGTCGGTGTTGACACCACATTTCGGCGGCTGCCGTACGCCAGCGCCAACTGCCCCGGGAGTTCCCGAGCCTCCACCCACTTGACAGAAAGGTCATCGGCGACCACGCGGAAGCGCTGGCCCGGGGTGACGAGCATCGTGTGCCCGTTGCTCCAGGTGACGCGTACGAGGTCGGACACCGGATTCTGATAGACAGCGGTCACCGGCACCGGGGTGCCAGCACCATCCAGAACCAGGTCACCGACCTCGATCTCCTCAATGGCCCGGAGGCCAGCGGGCGTCGAGACGAGTGTGCCGGCGACGAAGCAGTCGCCCACAATTCGGGCAGACTTCACGTGCCCGCGATCCGGGCGGTAGCCCTGCTCGTACATCGACCAGAGGATGCGCCGGTGCACGGGCTTGAGGCCGTCGCGCGCGTCGGGCAGGGCGCGGGAGTGGATGACCGAGAACGCGTACTCCAGATAGGAGTCGGACACCTCGGTGACCAGCGGGTTGTCGAAGACCCGCGCGCCGGCCTGGTCGAACGAGGAGAGGTCGACCTTGTTTTCCTTACGGCGTGCCATGACTCAGCTCTCCACTGGAACGGAACGGACGCTGCACCGAACTCGCTCGCTCATGCGTCGATCGCATCCCGGTCGACGCGGTCGGCGGAGTCGATGAGCCAGTTGCGACGCGGCTCGACCTTCTCGCCCATCAGCAGTTCGAGGATGCGTTCGGCGGCGTCGACGTCGTCGAGGGTGATCCGTCGGACGGCCCGGGTGGCCGGGTTCATCGTGGTGTCCCACAACTCGTCCGCGTCCATCTCACCGAGACCCTTGAAGCGTGGGATGGGCGTGACGATCTGCTTGCCGGCCTTCTCCAGCTTGCGGACCGTCGTCTCCATCTCAGCCTGGGTGTAGGTGTAGACGGTCTGCGGGCTACGCCCCCTGGTGGTGATCTTGTGCAGGGGTGGCATCGCGGCGTAGAGCCGACCGGCCTCGATCAGCGGCCGCATGTAGCGGGCGAAGAGAGTGATCAGCAGCGTACGGATGTGCGCGCCGTCCACATCGGCGTCGGCCATGATCAGCACTCGGCCGTAGCGCAGCGCGGCCAGGTCGAACGTGCGCCCCGAGCCGGCCCCGAGGACCTGGACGATGGCCGCACACTCGGCATTGTCCAGAACCTGCTGGAGGTTGGCCTTCTGCACATTGAGGATCTTGCCGCGGATCGGCAGCAGCGCCTGGTATTCCGAGGAACGGGCCATGCGGCTCGTGCCGAGGGCGCTGTCGCCCTCCACGATGAACAGCTCGCTGCGGTCGATGCCGGTGGCCCGGCAGTCGACGAGCTTCGGCGGCATCGACGCGCCCTCCAGGGCGGTCTTGCGCCGGGCGGCGTCCTTTTGCTGCTTCTGGGTGAGGCGCACCCGGGCCGCGTCGACGATCTTCTGCAGGACGGTGCGTGCCTCGGCCTTGGTGCGCCGGTCCTCCAGCCAGGCCTTCACGTGCGCGTCGACAAGGCTCTGGAGCACCTTGGTGATCCCCGGGGTGGAGAGCTCGTCCTTGGTCTGCGAGGTGAACTGCGGCTCGGGGATGCGCACGTGCACCACCGCGGTCATCCCCTCCAGGACGTCGTCCAGCAGGGGCGGCTCCTCCTTGGCCTTGAGCAGACCGCGGGTGTTGCGGACCGCCTCGGCGAGGGCGCGGACGAGAGCCCGCTCGAAGCCCTTGCGGTGGGTGCCGCCGTGCGCGTTGCGGATGGTGTTGGTGAAGCACTCGACAGTGCGTTCGTAGCCGGTGCCCCACCGGAACGCCACCTCGACCTCGGCGCGCCGCTGCACGTTCGACTGCATGACGCCGTTGGCGTCGGCGGCGTTCTCCCGGTAGGTCCCCTCGCCGTTGACGAGCAGGGTGCCGGAGACGGGCCGGTCGCCGGCCGGGGCCAGGAACTCCACCATGTCGCTGAGCCCGTTGGGGTAGTGGAACCGCTCCTCGGCGGGTGCCTCACCGGTCAGGTCGCGCAGCAGGTAGGTCACGCCGGGGACCAGGAAGGCGGTGTTGCGCAGCTTGGTGCGGACCGCGTCCACGTCGAGCGCGGCGCCGGTCTCGAAGTAGCGGGCGTCGTGCCACCAGCGGATCGAGGTGCCGGTGCGCTGACCGCGCTTCATCGCGCCGATGACCTGGAGCCCGGGGCCGGCGGTGAAGGGCGCGTCCGGCCCGGCGCCGTCGAAGATGCCGGGGACGCCGTGTCGGAACGACATCGTGTGGATCTTGCCGGCCCGGCGGACGGTCACGTCGAACCGGCGGGACAGCGCGTTGACCGCCGAGGCGCCGACGCCGTGCAGGCCGCCGGAGGTCTTGTAGCCGGAGCCGCCGAACTTGCCGCCGGCGTGCAGCCGGGTGAGCACCAGCTCGACGCCGGAGATGCCGGACTTGGCATGCACGTCGGTGGGGATGCCCCGGCCGTCGTCGTCGACCTGCACCGAGCCGTCGGCGTGCAGGATCACCTCGACGGTGCTGGCGTGGCCGGCGACACCCTCGTCGGTGGAGTTGTCGAGGATCTCGTTGACGAGGTGACCCACGCCACGGCTGTCGGTGGAGCCGATGTACATGCCGGGCCGCTTACGGACAGCGTCCAGCCCCTCAAGGTGGGTGAGGTCATCGGCCCCATACAGGGTGTCAGGCTCTGCGGTCAACTGGTCGTACTCCCCGGTCTCGGCTGTGTGCTGCCCGTCACCGGCGACATCAGCCGGCGTGGCGCGCCGCAGCGAGCCTAGCCCGAGGCTAGGACAACTCCCGGAGGACCTACGCGACCCGCCGCGCGCCGGCCGCCGGACGTGAGCCAACGAACACCCACTCGGTGATCACCGGACCACGCAGAGACAGCGTCGCCGGTACGCTCACCCATGATCGCGGGCCGGTTTGCGCGCGGGGTGCACGCCGTCCGGGTCAACGAGATCAGGAGGCGGTCGAGATGGACGTAACGATTCGCGACGCGCTGCGGCACTCCCTCGGCACCCGGGCCCGGCGGTGGCTGCTGGTGGGCACCCTGGTGGCGGGTCTGCTGTCCGCCGTGGCGGTGGTCGCGGCGGCGGCCCCGGCCGACCGGACCTTCGCCGACCTCTCGGACACGGTCCAGAGCCTGCTGTCGGTCATGACGCCGCTCTTCGGCATCCTGCTGGTACACGACCTGCGCCGGGCGCCCGTGCGCGTCCCGGTCCTGCCCACGGTGCTCGCGGTGGGGCTGCCGGCGGTCGTCCTCGGTGTCGGCGGTGTGCTGATCTGCGCCGCGACGCTGGCCCTCACCCCGGCCGACGTCGCCGACGAGCCGTGGCGGTTCGCCGGGACGGTCGCGCTGGGCAGTGTGCTGGTGCAGGTCGTCGCCGGTCTGGTGGGCACCGGGCTGGGTCTGCTGCTGCGCTCGACGGTGATCGCGTTCCTGGCCACGATCGTCCTGCCGTTGGTCCCGTTCGGGCTGCTGGGCGCCGTGGACGCTCTCCGTCCGGCGCAGCCGTGGCTCACCCCGCTCGGCAGTGTCCGCAACCTGCTCTCGGGTGACATGACCGTGCTGCGGTGGGCGCAGTGGCTGTGCGTACTCCTGATCTGGGGTGTCGGTCTGAACGCCGTCGGCGCGGCTCTGCTGAGGCGCCGCGGCGGCCCGACCGGCCGATAGCCCCGCGCGCCGAAGGGCGCTGACGTGCGCCGGCGGGCGCGGACCTCCACGCGGTAGGACGTCGCGCCTACAAGCGCGTGTCTTTCATCGAACGAATCTGTTACGGGCCATTGACGCCCGTCGCAGAGGGGTGATCTGATCGCGCTCTCAGAGAATCTTTCATCTTTCGATGGATGGGGGCCCCATGCCCAGGTTCCGGCGTACCGCGCTCGCCGCGGGACTGACGATCGCCATGGCCGCGCTGTCGACAGCCGTCGCGCTGCCCGCACCCGCGTCCGCCGCGCTGCCCACCGCCGCGGTGGCACTCGGGGACAGCTTCATCAGTGGCGAGGGCGCCGGGGCGTACACCCCGGTGGTCGACGCCAACGGCGTCACCCAGGGCTTCCCCGGCTGGGCGGCCGCCAACAACAACGCGTACTTCTGCCACCGGTCGGCGAACGCCTCGCTCAACCAGGCGAACCTGCCGGGCATTCAGAACCGGTTCAACCTGGCCTGCTCCGGTGGGCAGCCGCACGACATCGCCAACGCCTCGCAGGCGCGGACCAACGGCCGCACCGTGGCCGCGCAGCTCGACCAGCTCCGCGCCGTCGCGCAGACCCAGGACATCGACCTGGTGCTTATCGGCCTGGGTTCCAACAACAGCTCGTTCACCTTCGGCAGCGTCGCGGAGAAGTGCGCCAACCGGTTCATCGCCGACGCGTGGACCGGCTGGTGGGAGTTCTGGGCGTACCTCAACGGCCCGGTCGAGCAGAAGCCGTGCAGCGACGCCGACCTGGCCACCGCCGCGCAGCTCAGCGCCGCGACCGCGGAGACCACCGCCGCCGTGCGCCAGGTGCTGACCACACTGGACCAGATCGACGCGGACGGGCAGCACCGGGTGGTGTTCCAGGACTACACGAACCCCCTGCCGCTGGACCTGAACCCGCAGTTCCACGAGGAGGACAGCCGCGACGACACCCGGGACAAGTTCCGTGACCTCGGCGCCGAGCGGTACGCGGCCGGCTGCCCGATCCACCGCGCCAGCCTGGCGCCGGGCCACCGCTTCTCGCAGGGCCTGGGCGCCATCGTGAAGTCCACCCGGGACACCCTGGCCGCCGAGTTCCCCGCCGACGACCTGGTGTACCTGAACGTGCAGCAGGCCTTCAACGGCGCCCGCCTCTGCGAGCAGACCAACAGCCCGACGGGCACGCTGGCCACCCCGATCCGGTTGCAGGACGGCGCGAGCGGCACCTTCGTCACCAGCCTCGCCGGCAAGGACAAGCTCGACATCCAGCGGATCGCCAACACCTGCGTCAGCTACTTCCAGACCTGCCAGGAGTCGTGGCACCCGAACGCCACCGGGCACCAGGTGCTCGGTCAGTGCCTGAGCGGCGCGGCCTCGACCAGCGCCCGCTCGGTGGCCTGCGTCCGTGCCGGCAACGGGACGATCTCCGTCTCCTGACTGCGTCGCCAACCGGAGGGCTCCGCCACGGCGGGGCCCTCCGTCGCGCCCGGCACCGTCGGCTACCCGCCGGTAACGCGGGGCCGTAAGCTGGGCCGGTGGACGGAGATCCGGGGTACGCGCAGGAGTTCGTCGACGTCGACGGCGGTCGGTTGGGTGTGCAGGTCTACCCGGAGCCGGTCGGCACGACGGATGCGCCGGTGGTCGTGCTCTGGCCCGCGATGGGTGTGCGGGCCCGCTACTACCGCCCCTTCGCGGCCGAGCTACGCGCCGCCGGGCTGGCCGTGGTCGTCGCCGACCTCCGCGGAAACGGGGCGAGCACCCCGACGCCGAGCCGGGCCGACCGCTACGGCTACGCCGAGTTGGCCGACGACGTCGGCGCCGTGCTGGCCGCGCTCAAGCCACGGCTGGACGGGCGCAACCGGCTGCTGGTCGGGCACTCGCTCGGCGGTCAGGCCGCGCTGCTGCACCTCGCCCTGCACGGTGCCGACGAGGTGGACGCGTTGGCGCTGATCGCGGTCGGCATCCCGTACTGGCGAAGCTACCCGGGCCTGCGCGGCCTCGGCCTGCTGCCGTACACCCAGGGGATCGCCGCCACCGCGGCCCTGCTCGGGGTCTGGCCGGGCTGGGGCTTCGGCGGCCGGCAGGCGCGCGGCGTGATGCGCGACTGGGCGTACACCGCGCGCAGCGGCTGTTTTCCCCGTTTGAACGGTACGGACACCGAGGCGGCGGTACGCGCGGTGCGCACACCGGTGCTGGCGATCAGTGTGGACGATGACCAGTACACCCCGCACGAGACCATGGACAACCTCTGCGTGAAGCTCGTGGCCGCGCCACTCACCCGCGAGCGCTACACGGCGGCGCAGGCCGGCGCGGCGCTGGACCACTTCACCTGGGTCCGCGCGAGCACCCCGCTGGCGCGGCGGATCGCCGGTTTCGCCGGCGACCTGCCGCCCCGCTGAGCCGCGCCGGAGCGTCCGGGAGGCTCACTCGTCCTGGTCCAGCGGCACCAGCTCGCCGTCGCGCTCGACCTGGATCTCCGCGTGATCCTTGCGCGGCGCGACCTCCGCGGTGTTCCGGTGTGGGTCGTTGTCCGGGTGCATGAGCACCGCGTCGGTCTTGGGGGTCTTCTCCCGACTCTCGTCCGGCTGCGACATCCCGTTCCCCTCTCCGTCAGCGTCGCTCGGGATCTACCCGCCAGCGCGCGGACGACTCCTGTCGGCGGCGATGCGGTACGTCGAAGCCCGAACGTCCCGGTCGTGCCGGTGCGGCGCGGATCAGCCGCCGGGTGACGGGGTTAGCCGCCCGGGCGGCGGGTAAGCCGCAGCGCCCAACACGGCGGAAGGGGATCACATGTCCGAACGGCATACCGCACTGCGCTCGATGCACGATCTGGGCCTCGCGGCCTGGTTCGGCGGCTCCCTCATGGGTGCCTTCGGCGTCAACGGCGCAGCCGGGAAGATCAGCGACTCGACCCAGCGACTCTCGGTAGCGTCGGCGGGATGGTCCAAATGGACCCCGGTCAACGCGGCCGCCATCGGCGCGCACCTGGCCGGCGCGGTCGGCGAACTGGTGACCGAGAGCCCACGCGTGGCGGCCCAGTCCGGGGTCGGCCGGACCAGCGCGATCAAGACGGCGTTGACGATCGGCGCGCTCGCCGTGACCGGCTACAGCCGGTTGGTCGGCATGCGCCTGGAGAAGGCCGGCGCCTCACCGGTCAGCGGGACCACCGAGCCGAACCACCAGACCCCGGCCAGCGTGGCCTCCTCGCAGCGGCAGATGAAGCTGCTCCAGTGGGCCATCCCGGCGCTGACCGGGACCCTGGTCGTGGTCACCGCGTACATGAGTGAGCAGCAGAAGCCCGGCCAGGTGTTCAAGGGGATCCTCGGCCGGAGTGGCGGCATGAAGGGCGCCTCGAAGAGCATGATCAAGATGCCGGGCATGAGCAACGGCAAGCGGTCGATGGCGATGGCCGGGCGCTGACCGCCGGGCCGGCCGGCGTCCCGCCGCCCCTCTGGACGGCGGGGCGCAGGCCGGCCCTGCGCGCGCACCGACGCGACGAAGGTCGGGTGATCACACCGCGCGGCCTGAGACCAGCACACCGTCCGCCGACTGTGGCGGACCGACGAGCGGGGTGGTCATGACGGCGCACAGGGGACGCAGCGGCGACAACGACCGGCAGGAGCCGGAGGCGACCCAGCCGTGGGGTGGCGGCGACGGCTTCGACGCCGACGCGCCCTGGGGCAGCGACGAGGACTCGCCGATGGACGAGGGCAGCGAGGAGACCGCCGTGCCCGAGGGACGACGCGGAGACCGGCGGGCGGGCGCCCCGGCGAGCCGGACCGACCCGGCGGGACGGCACGGTTTCGGCTCGGTGGAGCCGACTCGGACGGCGATGGCCGGACCGGGCGCCCCACCGGACCCGGCGCCCAGTGGCCGGACCTTCCCGGACGACGCCGACATCGGCGAGTCGACGCAGGACGCGCTGCGCAGCCGCGGCCGACGCTCCTGACACCACTGCTGACGGTCAGCCGGTCGACGTGGCCGGCACGGTCCGATCGGCGATCATCGTCTCGGTGAGCAGGTGCGCCAGCCGGGTGGCGTCGCGTTGGGCCTGACCGGCACAGCAGTTGTTGAACAGCACGTGCAGGTCGTCGACCGGGCCGGCGAGTTCGGCAAGCAGCCCGGCCCAGTGCCGAAGCTCGTCGTCGGCGTAGGCGTACCGGAACTTCTCCTGCTTGTCGCCGTCCCGCCAGGCCTGGCTGTGGCCGTGGAACCGGACGATCGCCGGCTCGGCGGTCATGGTCAGGATCGGCGGCACCGACGACGGGTGCCCCTGCGGCATGTCGACGCAGACAAGTGACAGGTCGTGCGCGCGCAGCAGGTCAAGCGTCTCCGCCGCGGCCGGACCGTCGAACCAGGAGCTGTGCCGCAGCTCCACGCCGACCCGCCACGGCCGGCAGCGCTGCGCCAGCTCGATGATCCGGCGTTCGGCCGCGACACCGCGTACCAGCCAGGGTGGGAACTGCAACAGCACCGCACCCAGTTTGCCGGCCGCCGCGATCGGGGCGAGGGCCGCGCGGAACCGGGTCCACAGCTCGTCGTACGCGCGCTCGGGCAGGTCACGACGGCGGATCCGGCTCGGGCCGCCGGCCGGACGCAGGTCCCGGGGCAGCGCGGCGACCGGCGTCGGATGACCGGTGAAGAGACTGAACGCCTTGACGTCGAAGGTGAAGTCGTCAGGTGTGGCGTCGACCCAGCCGAGCGTGGTCTCCGGTACGGGAACCGCGTAGTAGGACGTGTCCACCTCGACCAGCGGGAACCGGCCGGCGTAGAAGCCGAGTCGACGGGCCGGCGTGTTCGCCGAGCGCGGGTACCACCCGGAGCGCAGCAACGACTGGTCGGCCCAGGACGACGTGCCCACCTTAATCACACCCATGTCATTCAGTGGACCGCCCCGGACGCGGATCGGCAACCGCTGGCGACTCGTTCGTCGCACGTCCTGTCCGACACCGGAAGTGTCGGTGCCTCGCCCTAGGGTGGCACCCGAGTGGACATCGACGAAGGGTGGCGGCATGACCAGCACGGAGCAGCTCACCGGTGAGCGGGCCGACCTACTGCAGACGCTCCGCCGGCACCGGGGTCTCCTCCTGCGCACTGTGGACGGGCTCACCGACGAGCAGGCGGCCACCCGCTCCACGGTCAGCGAGCTGAGCCTCGGCGGCCTGGTCAAGCACGTGGCCGGCGTCGAGCACCGGTGGATGCTCTTCGCCGTCGGCGGAGCCGAGGCGATGCAGCGCGAGGAGATCGACTGGGTCGGTCAGTTCCGGATGACGCCGGGCGAGACCCTCGCCGGTCTGGTCGAGCGGTTCCAGGAGGTGGCCGACCGGACCGACGCGCTGATCGCCACCCTCGACCTGGATTCGGCGCACCTGCTGCCGAAGGCGCCCTGGTTCGAGCCGGGCGCGAGTTGGACGGTCCGCCGGGTGCTGCTGCACCTGATCGCCGAGACGTCCCAGCACGCCGGGCACGCCGACATTCTGCGGGAGTCGATCGACGGCGCGAAGACGATGGGCTGAGGTTCCCGAGCGTCATCGCCGCGCCCGCGTCCCGGCGGGCCTCCTACCGACCGGTCCCGGTGCCTGTGGACGCGTCGGCGTCGATCAGGCCGCGCACGTAGGCGGCCTGGCCGACGTGTTGCAGGTCGTCCTCGGCGATGCTGACCAGCCGCACGCCGAGGGTGACCGGCGGGTCCCACGACTCGTCGACCACGCGGTCCAGGTCCGCCGGGCGCAGGCCGGCCAGCAACGATGCGGTCCGCGACGCCACCGCCTCGTAGTAGTCGACGAGCGCCTGCGCGCTCTCCGGCCGCACCGCCTCGACCTGGGCGGCCGAGTGACCGTAGCCGGTGTCGTCCGGGTCGGCGGTGAGCCCGAACCGGCCCGCCCAGTCGCCGCTCACCCAGACCTGGTCGGTGTCGAGCAGGTCGGCGACGTGGTGATCCTGGACCCGGGTCAGGTGCCAGACGAGCCAGCCGATCGAGTTGGCACCGGGGCCGGGCGCCCAGTGCAGGTGCTCGGGGCGCAGCCCGTCGACCGCCGCACGCACGAGGTCGGGCAGTCGGTCGTACGCCTCGGTCAGCAGGTCACTCACGTCCACGGGCACGCCCTCCTGGTCGGTTTCCCCTCAGGTACCGCTGGCCGGTGCGATCAAACCTCGGCGACTACGGTGATCGGGTGGTCGCGGCGTTGGAGCTGTATCTGGACCCGGACGCCACCCGGCGGATCCGGGTGCTCTGGGACGCCCTGGAGGCCGAGGGCGTGCAGAGCATGCGTTCCCTGTGGGAGCAGCGCCACCGGCCGCACGTCTCGCTCGCGGTGGCGCCCCGCTTCAACCCCGAGCAGGTCGCCGAGGCGCTGCGCGGGACTGTCGTCGCGGCCCCGCTGCGGCTGGACTTCCAGCACGCCGGGCAGTTCGTCGGCCGGGTGCTCTGGCTCGGCCCGGCGCCCACCCCGGAGTTGCTGACCCACCAGCGGATGGTGTCCGACCGGCTCACCGCCGCCGGCATCCCCCTGGCCGAGCACTACCGGCCGGGCCGCTGGGTGCCGCACTGCACGCTCTCCATGCGGGTGCCGAACGCGCTGATGGCCGCGGCGGTGCGCCGCTGTCTCGAGGTGTTGCCGCTGGCCGCGACGGTGGTCGGCGCGGCGCTCACCGACCACGCCCGCGGCATCGCCCACCCGCTGCCCTGAGCACCAGCGGCCCCGCGCCGACCGACGTGGACGGCCGTGTCACCTGTCGCGCCGCTGGCGCGCGGAGACCGCCGCCGCCACCGCCGCGGCGAGCGTGACCGACGCTCCGGCCCCCAACAACAGGCGCGGACCCAGCGGGGCGAGCACCCCGGCCAACCCGGTGCCGAGCGAGGCAGCGGCAACCTTGAGCGCCGCCGTCGACACGAACACCTGTGCCCGCACGGCGTCCGGCGCGTACGCCGACCGAGCCGCCAGGGTGGCGGCGAAGAGCGGCGCGGTCGCCGCCCCGGCCAGGGCAAACGCGACGAGCGCCAAAGGGAAGCCGGGCACGGCGGCGCAGAGCGCGATCCCCACCGCGCCGAGCGCCGCCCATCGGACGGTGAGTCGCTCCGGCTCGCCGGTCAGCGGGAACGCGGTGACCAGCAGGGCGGCGGCGAGGTTTCCGCCGCCGTAGACGGCCGCCAGCAGCGCACCGGAGACCGCCTGCCGGCCGAGGTCCGCTGCCAGCGCGACGGTGAGCACCGAGATCGCCCCACCGGTCAGCGCGGCGACCGTGGTGACCGCGGTGACCCGGCGCAGCGGCCCGGGGCCGAGCACGGCCCTCAGCGCGCCCCGCGCGGGCGGCCCGGTCCGCGCTGGCACGTCCCCGGGCACCCGGGGCGGCAGTGTGCCCACCAGGGCGGCCGCGATCAGGGTGGCGGCACCCAACCCGACCAGTGACATCCGGGGTCCGACAAGCGCGGCGAGGGTCGCCACCACGGCCGGTCCGGCGCTGGCACCGATCCCGTACGTCACCGCGTCCCAGCCCTGACCTCGACGTTGCGCCCGCTCGTCCGGATCGAGCAGCCCGGCGAGCCGGCTGCTCAAGCCCCCGGTCAGCAGCGGTCCGCAGGTCCCGGCGACGATCAGCAACACCGCTGGCACACCGACCGGCACCCGACCGAGCAGCAGCCCGGCCGCCGCGACCGCCACGGCGTACGTGGCGAAGCCGACCGCCAACCGGCCCCGGCCGTCCGGCGCCCGGTCCAGCCACCGGGCCAGCAGCGGGCCGAGCAGGTGCGGTGCGGTCAGACAGGTGGCCAGCAGGCCGCCGAGCAGCGCCGGACGGGCCGCCCCCACCGACGGCAGGGTGGCCAGCAACACCACCCCCACCGCCGCGCCGGCGTCCGCGCCCCGGGCCAGCGTCGCGGCGACGAGGTAGCGGGGCAGCGTTCGGCGCGCGGGTACGACGGGCGGGGCCATCTCGGCAGTTCGGCTCACCCGGTTCCGCTACCCAATCGTTCGGTCCCTACAACGTCGATGCGTAATGTCCGGTTTGGCAGGCCACAGTCGGAAACCCGAAAACAAGCGGTGCGAATACGGCCGGGCGTGGGAAGGTTCGAGTGGCTGTCGTACCGGTGGCGCGCTGACGCCGCGCCGCCGACGACGGCTTCGACGAGGAGAGGCGGGGCCCATGCAGGCTCAGCGCAGACCAGCACGTGCGGAGCGCAGCCAGGCCCGGGACGACCGGACCGGCGGCGGCATGACCGGGGCGGCGACGCCACTGACGATCTGGGCCGCCGCCGTCCTGCTCGGGCGGATCGCCGCCGGCGACGACGACGTCGAGGACGAGCGGCACATCCTGCGCGGCATCGAGTGATCCCGGCCGCGTGGGTCACAGCCAGCCGCGCCGCTTGAAGATCAGGTAGAGGGTGCCGCAGACCAGCAGCATCAGCAGCAGCGCGAACAGGTAGCCGAAGCGCCAGTTCAACTCCGGCATGTGGACGAAGTTCATTCCGTACACGGTGCCGATGAGCGTGGGAGCGAACAGGATCGCCGCCCACGACGAGACCTTCTTCAGCTCCTCGTTCTGCGCGTAGCTGGCCGCGGTGAGGCTGCGCATCTCCTCGTTCTGCTGCTGCGAGACGAGGGTGGCGTTGACGGTGAGGATGTT
Source organism: Micromonospora sp. NPDC023888 (assembly GCF_040639415.1). Classification (NCBI taxonomy): domain Bacteria; kingdom Bacillati; phylum Actinomycetota; class Actinomycetes; order Micromonosporales; family Micromonosporaceae; genus Micromonospora; species Micromonospora sp. NPDC023888. The sequence goes on from NZ_JBEZZW010000003.1 coordinate 228,180, forward strand.
CTGCAACAGGTGCCGGAAACCGTCCACCCGCTCCACCACCTGGGTCAGGTGGTCGGTCACGTCCCGCAGGTAGCGGCGCAGCTCCTCGTCGGTGCTGGCGCTGCCGGCGCCGTCGGCCAGCGCGTCGAGCACGGTGAGCAGTGGGCGGGCGGCCCGCTGGAACTGGATGACCTCGCGGCTGAGGCCGTAGATGCGCCGGCTGGCGTTCGGGTCGCCGCCGAACACCTGGGTCTCGATCTCGTCGATGTCGTTCTCCAGCCCGGCCACCACCGGCGCGTACCCGTCGACGACCTGGTCGAGGATCGCGTACAGGATCGCCTCCGGACCCCGGGCGAGCATCGGCGCCTCGGTCTCCATCCGCCGCCGCACCGCGGCCAGATCCGGGACCTCACCGTGCCGGACGGTGACCACGAAGCCCGGCCCGATGAACAGGTGCAGCTCGGAGAACTCGACCTCCTCGCGCCTGTCGTCGTAGCGGGCGGCGCGCAGCACCACGAACAGGGTGTGCCCGTACCGCTCCAGCTTGGGGCGCTGGTGGGCGTTGATCGCGTCCTCGACCGCCAGGTCGTGCAGCCGGAACTCCCGGGCCAGCGAGGTGATCTGCTCGATGTCGGGCCGGTACAACCCGATCCAGGCCATCGCACCGTCCTGCTCCTGCAGGCAGCGGTACGTCTCGGCGAGCCCGGACGGCGAGGCGAAGCGGTGCCCCCGGACGTAGACCGCGCTGTCCACCAGACCACCGGTGGGCGGCTCGGGTGCCACCGTCGACGGCGGCACGCCGACCCGGGTCTCGTACTCGTCCAGTTGGCGACCGAAACCACCACCGGGGCGGAAGCGACGGCCACCGACCATGCCTGTCCCCTCCCCCGGCGCCGTCCGGCCCGGTGCGCTCCCGCCAACCCGGGGGCGCTGCATCCCCCATGTCTGTGACCCGAAACCCGCCCGTCGCCGAATGGGTTCCGGGCACCCGGGGACGGGCGCGGCCCAACGGGCGGATACTCACGGTGACCATGGGCGGATGACGGGGGACGCGCCGATGGAGGTCGACAGGCGCGGCGGCCGGCTGCGGGGGTGGTTGCTCGACGCCGGCTCGGACCAGGCGGTGCGGCACCCGGGGCCGCACCGACGCCCGTCGGAGCACCGGCACCATCCGTGGTGGAAGGTGATGTGCCTGACCGGCGTCGACTACTTCTCCACCCTGGGCTACCAGCCGGGCATCGCGGCGCTGGCCGCCGGGGCACTGTCGCCGGTGGCGACGCTGGTGCTGGTGCTGGTGACCCTGCTGGGCGCGCTGCCGGTCTACCGGCGGGTGGCGGTGGAGAGCCCGCACGGTGAGGGTTCCATCGCGATGCTCGTACGCCTGCTGAGCTACTGGCCGGGCAAGTTGCTGGTGCTGGTGCTGCTCGGTTTCGCGGCCACCGACTTCATCATCACCATCACCCTGTCGGCCGCCGACGCGACCGCGCACATCGACGAGAACCCGTTCTGGCCGAGTGGGCTCAAGGGGCACGAGGTGCTGGTCACCCTGTTGCTCGTGTCGCTGCTGGGGGCGGTGTTCCTCAAGGGTTTCACCGAGGCCATCGGGATCGCCGTCGTCCTGGTCGCGGTCTACCTGACGCTGAACGCGGTGGTGGTGGCCGACGCGCTGTGGCGGGTGGTGACGCATCCCAGCGCGGTCGAGGACTGGACCACCACGCTCACCACCGGGCACGGCGATCCCTGGCTGGTGGTCGGGCTGTCGCTGCTGGTCTTCCCGAAACTGGCGTTGGGCCTGTCCGGCTTCGAGACCGGGGTGGCGGTGATGCCGAGCGTGCGGGGCGACCCGCAGGACTCGGAGGCTCGACCGCTGGGCCGGATCCGCGGCGCGCGCCGACTGCTCACCACCGCCGCGGTGATCATGAGCGTCTTCCTGATCACCAGCAGCGTGACGACCACCATCCTGATCCCGGCGGAGGACTTCCGCCCGGGTGGGCCGGCGAACGGCCGGGCGCTTGCCTACCTGGCGCACCAGCACCTCGGGGAGGTGTTCGGCACCGTCTACGACCTGTCCACAATCGGGATCCTCTGGTTCGCGGGAGCGTCGGCGATGGCCGGTCTGCTCAACCTCGTCCCCCGCTACCTGCCCCGCTACGGCATGGCACCGGCCTGGGCGCGGGCCGTCCGGCCGCTGGTGCTGGTCTTCACCACGGTGGCCTTCCTGATCACTGTCGTCTTCGAGGCCAGCGTGGACGCGCAGGGTGGCGCGTACGCCACGGGTGTGCTGGTGTTGATCACCTCGGCGGCGACGGCGGTGACGCTCGCGGCGGCCCGGCGGCGTCAGCGCGGTCGCACCATCGCGTTCGGCGTCATCGCCGTGGTCTTCGTCTACACCACACTGGCGAACGTGGTGGAACGCCCCGACGGCGTCAAGATCGCGGCCTGTTTCATCGGCGGGATCATCGTGGTCTCGCTGCTGTCCCGGGTCTCCCGGGCCTACGAGCTGCGGGTGGACCGGGTCGAGTTGGATCCGGTCGCCACCCGGATGATCGACGAGCGTGCCGGACGGCGCATCCGGCTCGTCGCCCACGAGCCCGACCGGCACGACGAGGCCGAATACCGCGCCAAGTTGAAACAGACGATGGCGGACAACGACTTCCCCGACGACAGCGACGTGATCTTCGTCGAGGTGCACGTCACCGACCCGTCGGACTTCGAGACCGAACTGCTGGTACGCGGCGGCCTGGCCGACGACCGCTTCGCGGTGCTCAGCCTGACCAGTTCCTCGGTGCCCAACGCGCTGGCCGTGCTGCTGCTGGAGATCCGCGACCGGACGGGGCGGCGACCGCACATCTACTTCGAGTGGAGCGAGGGCGGCCCGACCCGCAACTTCCTGCGCTACCTGGCGTTCGGGCAGGGCGCGATCGCCTCGGTCACCCGGGAGATCCTGCGCCGCCAGGAACCCGACCCGTGTCGCCGGCCGCACGTGCACGCTGGCTGACCTGCGGCCGGGCACCCGTTGGGCACGGTGAGCGTGGTCATAACGACTGGACGTTCCGCCCGGGCGTACTGCTAACCTCGCCGCAGGTCATGAGTGCCAGCGCGAAGCCCCGGCTCGCTGGCCGGCAACCCTCCTCCGCGGTGGGGTGCCCCGGGTGAAGACCAGGCACCGGCACGACGTCGGTGCAAGCGTGGCCTGGCACCCAGGTCAGCACAGACCCGGGAGAACCATGCACATCCTCGGCACCGCCCCACCGACCGACGTCGCGGAACTCCGCGGCGGTTGGCCCGCGCCGGCACTGACCCGGCGACGGCACGTGGACATGATGCGAATGTGCAGCGCCGCCTGTCGCGGCACCACGCACTAGCGCACCCCTTCCCGCACTTCTTCCCACCGGTACGCCCATCGGGCGTGCCGTCGGTGGCGCACGCCTGTGCGCGCCGAGACACCAGCCTTCGGAGACACCCGTGCGATTTCTTCCCGCCCTGACCCGAGCCGCCGCCCTGGGCGCGGCAACCATCCTGGCCGCCACCGCGCTCACCGCCTGCGGCGACGACAGCTCGTCCGATGCCACCGCCAACCCGTACGGTCTGGCCCAGCCGGGCGTGCTGCGGGCTGGCACCCTGACCGACGCCCCGCCGAACGTCTTCCTCAAGGACGGCAGGTTCACCGGCTTCGACAACGACCTGCTGACCGCCGTGGCCGGCAAGCTCGGCCTCACTGTGGAGTTCGTCGGCACCGACTTCTCCGCGCTGCTCTCCCAGGTCAACAACCACAAGTTCGACGTCGGCAGCTCCTCGATCACCATCACCGAGGCGCGCAAGAAGACAGTCGACTTCGGCAACGGCTACGACTTCGGCTACTTCGGCCTGGACGTTCCGGCCGGTTCACCGATCACCGGCTTCGACCAGCTCACCGGCAAGCGGGTCGTGGTGGTGCAGGGCACCGTGCAGGACGACTACGCCACCGGCAAGCAGCTCGACCCGGTGCGGGTCCCGGACTACAACGGCGCGATCAACCAGCTCAAGGCCGGCACCGCCGACGCGTGGATCGCCCCGGCCGAGATCGGCGAGAAGTCGGCCGCCGACAGCAACGGCAAGATCACCGTGGCGGCCAAGCAGCTCAGCCCGGCTCCGACCGCGTACGCCGTGGCCAAGGGCAGCGACAAGCTGCGCGAGGCGCTGAACAGGGGCCTCGACGAGGTCATCGCGGACGGCACGTGGAGCCGGTTGCAGACGCAGTACTACCCGGGCCGGCCGATCCCGGCGGACTTCAGGCCGGGCAGCGGCACGGTGCCGGCACCGACCGCGTCGGCGTCGGCCGCGTCCTGAACCGGTGACGAGCGAGCGGGGCGGTAGGAGAGGCGACCGATGGATCCGTTGAGCACCCTCTGGGAGACCTTCTTCGACGCCGACGCGATGCGCGAGGCGCTGCCCGAGATGCTGACCGTCGGGCTGCCCAACACGCTGATCCTGGCGGTCTCCGCCGCCCTGCTCGGCTCGGTGCTGGGCCTGCTGTTGGCCGTCGCCGGCATCTCCCGCAGTCGGTGGCTGCGCTGGCCGGCGCGGGTCTACACCGACGTGTTCCGAGGGCTGCCGGCGGCCGCGACGATCCTGCTGATCGGCGTCGGGCTGGCCCCGCTGGGCATGGAGGTCTGGGGGCCGGACCCCTACCCGTTGGGAATCCTGGCGCTGTCGCTCATCGCGGCCGCGTACATCGGGGAGATCTTCCGCTCTGGCATCCAGTCGGTGGAGGCCGCCCAACTGGAGGGTGCCCGTGCTCTCGGCTTCTCCTGGGCCGACGCGATGCGGCTGGTGATCATCCCGCAGGGCATCCGGCGGGTGCTGCCGGCCTGGGTGAACCAGCTCATCGCCCTGATCAAGGACTCCAGCCTGGTCTACTTCCTCGGCCTGGTGGCAAGTCAGCGGGAGCTGTTCCGGATCGGGCAGGACTACGCAGCCACCACCGGCAACGAGTCGGCGCTGCTGCTGGCTGGGCTCTGCTACCTGGCCCTCACCGTCCCCCTGACGCACGTCGTCAACTGGATCGACCGGCGGCTGCGCAACGGCCGGGCGGCAACCACACCGTCCGACGAGGACGAGGACGACGACACCACATCGGCGTACGCCGCGACGGAAGGACACCGGCGATGACCACAGTGACGACCACCTCGGTCAGCCTCGACGTCCGCGATGTGCACCTCGCCTTCGGACCGAACCGGGTGCTGCGCGGCGTCGACCTCACGGTGCCGCGCGGTGCGACGGCCTGTGTGATCGGCCCGTCCGGGTCGGGCAAGTCCACCCTGCTGCGCACCATCAACCGGCTGATCGAGCCGGACCGTGGCGACGTGCTGCTCGACGGGCGCAGCGTGCTGTCCGACGACCCGGACGCGCTGCGACAGCGGGTGGGCATGGTCTTCCAGCACTTCAACCTCTTTCCGCACCTGAGCGTGCTGCGCAACGTCACCCTCGCGCTGCGTCGGCTCCGCAAGCTCGGCGCGGACGAAGCGGAGACCGTCGCGCGGGACCACCTGGAGCTGGTGGGGTTGGCCGGCAAGGCCGACGCGCGGCCGGCGCAGCTCTCCGGTGGTCAGCAGCAGCGGGTGGCGATCGCCCGGGCGTTGGCGCTGCGCCCCGAGGTGATGCTCTTCGATGAGGCCACCTCGGCGCTCGACCCGGAGTTGGTCAAGGGCGTCCTCGGGGTGATGGCCGACCTGTCCGCCGCCGGCATGACCATGGTGGTAGTGACCCACGAGATGGGCTTCGCCCGGCAGGTCGCCGACACCGTCGCCTTCATGGACCGGGGCGTGGTGTTGGAGTCCGGCCCACCCGAGGCGATCTTCGAGCGGGCCGAGCATCCTCGGCTGCGCCGGTTCCTCGCACAGGTGCTCTGACCCAGCGCCGCCGCCTATTCGTTGGGCCCGCGCCCCAGCAGCCGAATCTCCTCGTTGTCCAGCGCGGCCTGGAGCTCCTGAAGCACGAGGTCGTCGATCTCCCGGTTGTCCCGCAGTCGGGTGATCTCCCGTCGCTTGTGGGCGAGGACGCCGAGGCGCAGCCGATGTTCCAGGCGACGTTCCTCGGCGGTGTTCCCCCCGGTCTCGTTGACGTCCGCCAGGTGCCGTTGGTACTCGGCCTGCAACCGGCGCACCGCCTCCTCGCGGGCACCGACCTCGGCGGCGACCTGCGGCAGGGCGGCCAGCCCCGCCTCGGTGGCCCGCCGCCGGGCATGCCTGGTCTCGTCCACGCGTTCCGGGTCACCGGTCAGCCCCGCCCAGCGCACCACCAGCGGCAGGGTGGTGCCCTGGAGGAGCATGATCAGCACGATCACCAGCGCGGTGACGAAGATGATCAGGTCACGTTCGACCACCGGTTGACCGGCGACCGTCATCGTCGGGACGGCCAGTGCGGCGGCGAGCGACACCGCGCCCCGGAAACCGGACCAGCCGCCCACGGTCCCCACCCGCCAGCCGGACGGACCCCCGCCGTCGTCCACCATCCGGCGACGCCGCAGCCGCGCCGACTGGGAGGTGAGGTAGATGAAGAGCAGCCGGGTGGAGACGACGACCAGGGTGACCACCACGACGATCACCAGCGCCCGTTGCGGCGAGGTGCTGGTGATGCCCCGCACCGCCCGGGGGATCTGCGTGCCGAGCAGGACGAACAGCCCGCCGTTGATCAGGAACGTGGTCAGGTCCCAGAACGCGTACGCCAGCACCCGGGACCGGGCGCGGATCACCCGCGGGCCGGCGTAGGCCAGCACCAGCCCGGCGACCACCACCGCCAGCACCCCGCTGGCGTGCACGGTGTCGGCGAGCAGGAAGGCCCCGAACGGTGTCAGCACACTCAGCGCGCCCTCGCGCAGCGGATCGTCGAGCCGCTTGCGGATCAGCACCACGGCGGCACCCACCAGCAGACCGGCGAGTACGCCGCCGACGCTGGCGCCGACGAACTCCTCGCTGACGCCCAGCACGCCCGGCTTCGCACCTCCGGTGAGCAGGCCCACGGCCACTGCGAAGACCACGAGCGCGGTGCCGTCGTTGATCAGGCTCTCCGCGTGCAGGGTGGTGAGGAGCTTCCGGGGCAGCCGTTTGGCCAGGCCGGTGACCGCTGCGGCGTCGGTTGGCGCGAGGACCGCGCCGAGCACCCAGGCGGCGGCGGAATTCACGCCGAACGCCTGCGCGGTGAACGACACCGTCACCATGGTGAGCACCACGAGCACCACGGCGAGCAGCCCGATCACCGGCAGGTTGGCCCGGATCTCGCGCAGGCTGATGGTGAGGCTCTCCCGGTACAGGATCGCCGGCAGGAAGATCAGCAGCACCAGGTCCGGTTCCAGGGTCACCTCGGACAGCGGCGGCGTGAGCCCGAGCAGCACCCCGAACGCGATGAGCAGGACCGGCGGGGCGACCCGGTACCGGCCGCCGAGGGTGGTGCCGATCAGGACGGTGGCGCCCAGCACCACGATCAGGACGAGCACCTCCACGCGTACCCCCTCGGACCATGGCCGACGGCGGACGCGCCGGTGGTTCCATCTGACCGCACGCGCCGGCTGGTTCCGGCGGAAACCGGCAAGTCGCCACGTAGCCCGAGCGCGGGGGCGTGCCGTGTGGCACGAGAACGGGCACCGCCACCGCGGAGGCCGAGCAGCGAGATGCCCCGATGCCCGTTGGGCCCCCGCCGGCAGCACTGAGCAGGGCTTCCGCGGGTCACCGTCCGGGGAATGTCAGTGCCGTCTGCAAGGCTGCTCCGCGATAAAGGCGATCAAGATGAGAGGGTGCGAGATGAGCACGAAGACGGACGGAACGTTCGACGTCACCGCATTCGAGCCGGAGGCGCTCGACGAAGGCCCGGGGGCCGCGCTCGGCCGGGCGCGGATCACCAAGACCTTCCAGGGCGGCCTGGCCGGCATCAGTACGGTGACCATGCTGTCGGTGACCGACATCGAGGGCAGCCCCGCTGCCTATGTCGCCGTGGAGCGGTTCACGGGCGAACTCGACGGCCGCAACGGCTCGTTCGTCCTCCAACACAGCGCACCCGGCAGCCACGGTGAGTATCTCGCGATCCGCGTCGTCCCGGGAACCGGCTCCGGTGACCTCACCGGGATCGCGGGAGCTTTCGAGATCATCCAGGCCGACGACGGCAGCCACTCCTATGTCCTGGAGTACACCCTGGCCTGACGCATGCCGGCGTCGCTGTCCAGACGCACCGCATGCGTAACCACGTCGGCACGGCGCTCAGGTCGGGTCGTCGGCGCGGACGCGCGCGGTGAGCGCGCGGGCGGTACGGCGGTGCGCGGCGGCCTCCTGGTCGCGACCCAGGGCGGTGGTCAGCTCGGCGAGGTGCCCGGCCACCGGGCCGGCGGTGACCAGCCCGCTGCCGGCAGCCAGCTCGGCGGCGGCCGGCCGGAGCGCGGCGGCGACGTGCTCCATGGTGGCCCGGTCGCCGACGGCGAGCGCCGCCCGAGCGGTGAGGCACAGCCGCACCTCCCGCAACAGGTCGTGCGGCCCGTCCGGGAGGGCGCGCAGCGCCGCCCGGGTGGCGACCCGGTCACCGGCGGCGGCGAGCAGCAGTGGTCGGACCCAGGGCTCGTGCGGGCCCCAGTCCAGCCGCGCCCAGTCCTCGTCGTCCGGGCCGGGAATCGGGCGCTGATGCCCAGGAACCTGCGGGTCGTCGCTGACGGCGTCGGCCAGTCGCAGGCCGAGCAGGGCGAGCGGCAGCAACCCCCGGGCCAGGCCCGGCATGGCGTCGGCGGGTAGGCGTTCGGCGGCAGCCCGGTACGCGGTCGCCGCGGCCTCCCCGTCCCCGCCCACGGCCAGGCGCAGCGCCGCGTACCAGCCGGTGAAGACCCCGACCAGCGGCAACTCGTACCGCTGCGCGAGGCGGTCGGCGGCGCGGGCGTGCGCGTCCGCGCCGGCCCGGTCGGCCCGCGCGCAGCACGCCTGGACCAGGATGAGGTGACCCAGCACCTCGAAGGTCACCAACTGTCGGGGAGTGGCCAGGTCGACAAGTTCCGCGCCGATCCTGGCCCGTTCGTCGGCCAGCCCGACCCGGTGGAAGGCGTGCATGAAACGCGCGTTGAGCGCGAACGCCAGCAGCCCGGGGTCGGCGATCGTCCGGGCGATCCGCTCGGCCTCGGCCGCGGCCCGGCGGCCACGGTCGCCGGTGGTGCCCCGCAGCTCCAGCGCGAGCGTGCTCAGCAGCCTGCTGCGTTGCGCCGAACCGGTCGGGCCGAGGCCGGTCAGGGCGTGCTCGGCGGCGCGCACGATCCGCTCCGAGAGCGCGTCGTCGTCGTTGCGGGTCCAGATGGCGGGCACGTCGAAACCGGCAAGCACCTCCGCGGTCAGCCGGGGGTCACCGACCGCCTCGGCGTCGGTGATCGCCGCCGCGCGGTGCCGCCGCGCCTCGGCCAACCGGCCGGTCACCGCCAGCGCGCGCCCGAGGCCGAGCACCGCGCCGAGCCGCTCGCGCCGCTCGTTCAGCCCGGCCCGGTCGTACGCGTCGACGACCTGCGCCCACAGCCGAGCCGCCTCGTGCGGGTTGCCGTCCCGTTCGGCCTGTTCGGCAGCGGTTCGGGCGTAGCCGGCGGCGCGGTGGGCGTTCTCCTGCCCTCCGGCGTGCAGCAGGTGGTGGGCGAGCGCGGCGGGGTCGACGGGCTGCTGCCGCCGCATCGCCTCGGCCACGGCGGCGTGCCAGGCCGCGCGACGCGACGCGGACAGGTCCGCGTAGAGCGTGTCGCGGACCAGGATGTGGGTGAACCGTAGTCGCCCGTCGGGCTCCTGCTCGGTCAGGAACCCGGCCTGCAACCCGCGGTCCACGGCGTCCAGCAGGGCCGCCGGGTCGCCCGCCAGCTCGCCGAGCACCGCGGGGTCGAGGTCCCGGCCGAGCACTGCGGCCTGCCGCAGCACGGTACGGGTCGGCGCGGGCAACTGTGCGAGGCGGTGCCGGATCACGTCGCGCACCCCCGGTGGCACCGCCGCCAGCGCCGCCGGACCCGCGCTCGCGTACAACTGGGCCAGCTCCCGGACGAAAAACGGGTTGCCGCCGCTGCGGTGGTGGATCAGCCGGACGGTGGGCGGGTCCAGCTCCGGCCCCGCGACGGCGCGGGCCAGCTCGCCGGTCGCCTCGGGGGACAGTCCGCCGAGGTATTCCCGCACCGGTTCGAGTCCGGCCACGCGGGCCAGCGCGGCGGTCAGCTCGGGGCTCACCTCGGTGGCCCGGTAGGTGCCGAGGACCAGCACCGGCCCGGTGGCCGGCTGCGGCCCGGTGAGCAGGCCGGTGAGCAGGTCCAACGTGTCGCAGTCGGCGCGGTGCAGATCGTCCAGGACCAGCAGCAGGGGTCCCCGGTCGGCGACGGCGGAGACCAGCGCCGCCACCGCGCGGTGCCGACGGAACCGGGCCACGGCGGGATCACCCGGGCCCTCGGTCACCGCCGTCCCGGCCAGCCCGCCGCCCACCGGCCCGGTGAGCGCGTCGGTGATCTGCGTCCACGGCCAGGCGGCCGGAGCGCCGTCGTACTCGGGGCTGCGACCCCATGCCGTGCTCCAGCCCGCGGCGGCGAGCTGCCGGGTCAGCGCCTCGGCCACTGCGGACTTGCCGGCGCCCGGGTCCCCGCTGAGCAGGGCGAGGGTTGGCCGGCCCGGACCGGCGGCGGCCTCGGCGGCGTGCCGCAGCCGCGCCACCTCCGCGTCCCGCCCGACGAACGGCCGCCCCGGCACCGATCCCGACCCGCCACCTCGGACCGGCCCGACCGCGACGGCCACCGCGGGCGTGCGGGTGAGGTGTGCCGCCTGGGCCAGGATGTCGGCCTCCAGCCGCCGCAGCTCAGGCCCCGGGTCCACCCCCAGCGCGGACACCACGGCGTCGCGGGCTTCGCGTAGCGCGGCCAACGCCTCGCCCTGCCGGCCGGCGCGGTAGCGGGCCAACGCGAGCAGCCGCCAGGCGTCCTCCCGCAGCGGATGGCCGGCGAGGTGGGCGGGCAGGTCGGCGGCGGCCTCGTCCGGTCGACCCAGCGCGAGCAGCGCCTCGGCCCGCCGTTCGACGGCGAGCATCCGCAGCTCGTCCAGCCGGTTGATCTCCGCGACGGCCCAGAGCGCGCCTGCGCAGTCCGCGTACGCGGGTCCGCGCCAGAGCGCGAGCGCCGGGTCCAGCGCGGCCAGGGCCGGTGCGGGCAGTTCGGCCGTCAGCAGCCGTCCGGCCTCGCCGACGGCCGCCTCGAAGCGTGCCGCGTCCACCGCGTCCGGGGCGGCCCGCAGCGCGTACCCCGAGGGTTCGGTCACCAGGAGGCGGGATGGCTGGCGGGGCGGCCGGTCGGGCTCCAGCGCCCGGCGCAGGTCGGCGACGAAGGTGCGGATCGCGCCCACCGCGCCGTCCGGCGGGACCTCCCACAGGTCGTCGACGAGGCGGTCCACCGACACCACCCGGCCGTGGGCGATCAGCAACCGGGCCAGCACCAGGCGCTGCCGGTGCCCCCGCACCGAAACCGGGCCGCCCCCGACGGCGGCGGTCACCGGCCCGAGGACCCCGAACGTCACCTCCACCGGTGGCGTCGGCTGCCTGGTCATGACACCAATCTAGGCGGCTGTGCCGGCCCGCACTGATCCGGCGCTGACCGTCTGCTGATCACCACCGGGCAGGCTCGACACCGTACGACGGCGACGGGTCACCGCCCGAGCCGGCCCTGCTCACCAGGAAGGTTCCCCGTGGAGCCGAGGATCAACGGATTCGACTACCAGCGCGTCACCGTCGCCGACGGCGTGACGCTCACCGCCGCCGTGGGCGGCTCCGGGCCACCGATCGTGCTGTTGCACGGCTTCCCGCAGACCCACCTCATGTGGCGGCACGTCGCGGCCGACCTGGCCGCCGACCACACGGTCATCTGCCCCGACCTGCGCGGCTACGGAGACAGCGACAAACCAGTGGACGCCGACGGCACCGGGTACGCCAAGCGGACCATGGCCGCCGACGTGGTGGCGCTGGCCGGTGCGCTCGGCCATGAGCGCTTCGCCCTAGCCGGGCACGACCGGGGCGCCCTTGTCGCGTTCCGGGCCGGCCTCGACCACCCGGCGGCGATCAGCCGGCTCGCGCTGCTCGACGTGCTGCCCACCCTCGACATGTGGGACGTGCTGCACGGCGCCAGCGCCGCGGTCGCCTTCCACCTGTACCTGATGGCCCAGCCGCCCGGACTGCCCGAGGAGCTGATCGGCGGCAGCCCGGACGCGTTCTTCGGCCACTTCCTGGACGTCTGGACCCGCGACCCGGGGGCGCTGCCGGCCGAGGTGCGCGCCGCCTACCTGCGGGCGTCCCGCGACGCGGTCGCCTCGATCGTCGCCGACTACCGGGCGTCGGCCGGCATCGACGTCACCCACGACAGCGCCGACCGGGCGGCGGGCAACCGGCTGCGCATGCCGGTGACAGTGCTCCAACAGGACTGGGGCGCCGCGCTCGGCTACGACGCGGCCGGGGTGTGGCGGGCCTGGGCCCCGGACCTCGAACACCAGACGGTCACCTGCGGGCACTTCATGGCGGAGGAGGCCCCCGCGGTGGTGGTCGGGGCACTGCGGGCCCTGCTGCGGCGCTGATCGACCACCGCTGAGCGCCGGTCGCCTCCGGTAATACTTCCGACACTGTGCGCGCCGGGGGCGCGCGGCCGCCGCTCCTGCGCGCCCCGGCGCCCGCACGTCGTCGAAGGTGGCCCCTGACCCGGGCGGCTCATCCGCCGTTGCTGGTGCGCAGTCGGCCGGCGAGTTCCCGCAGCGCCGCCCGGAACTCGGGCTCGGACTCGTCCGGGTGGTGCCCGCGCAACGGTGGCGGTCGACGCTTCCCCGGTGATGCCAGCAGGTCCCGAGGGTCGCGCAGCCTGCGGTCGACCCGTCCGGCCGGGTCGGCGGCGTCGGGCGGCGGATCGCCGGGCCGGTGCGCGGCGAAGATCCAACCTCCGACCGGGTCCGTGTCGCGCCAGAGGTTGAGCCACCGCCAGTCGATCCGCTTCCCCACCTCGCGCAGCACGTTCTCGTTCAGGTACGCCGGAAAGAGCCGGGCGTAGAGGCGGTCCAGCGGGGAGCCGTAGGTGAGCAGCGCGACCCGTCGGCGTGTTCGCGGAGGCAGCCGCAGCACCGCGAGGGCCAGCAACGCCGAGCCGTGGCTGTGCCCGCACAGCACCACCCCCGCGTGCCGCTCGGCGAGCTGGGTGATCCGGTCGGCCAACTCCGGCACCGCGCGGTCGGCGTAGCTCGGGGGTGCGAACGGGTGGGCGGCCCGGGGCCAGAAGGTGCCCAGGTCCCAGAGGATCCCGACGTGCCGGCGGAACCATGCCGTCCGGTAGGCGAACACACCACCCGACAACAGGACGAGGACCACTGCGGCGATGACGTAGGTGCCCCCGGTGAGTGCCATCCCGACGAACCCGGCGGGCAGCCCGAGAACCTGCCACGCCACCTCGTCCGGCTCGCGCCCGAACTGCCCGAGCAGACTCGTGGTCAGCCCGATCACCGCGAGCAGCGCGTACGCGGTGGCCAGGGGGCCCAGCCACTCGGTGAACCGTGCCCGGGCCACGGCCTTGGTGACCTCCCGCAGCCGCCCGGTCGCCTCCGGCGGCGGCGCGGGAAAGTCGCCGGCGGTGATGTCCGCCGCCGCACGCCACCGGCGACGCCGGGACAGGACGGTCACCGCGCTGCACACCAACGCCGCCGCGACCACGTGCAGGAACACCGCCATGATCGTCCAGCGGTACGGCAGTGGCGGCTGGTCGTCACCGCGATAGCCGCCGAGCAGCACCCCCGTCTGATAGACGAGGCCGGCGGAGAGCGCGCCGGACAGACCGACCGCGATGGCCGCGATGACCGTCGCGCCCAGTCCTCGCGGCAGGGCCGACCGGCCCCTGACGCGACGGTGCCGCCACAGCACCAGCCCGCAGAGCAGCACCAGCAGCACCATCTGGCCGAGCAGCGCCGCGCCCGTGATCGCGCCGTAGCCGGGGAGCGCTGTCGACGACGGCCAGCCCCGCTCGTCGCTCGCGACGGCGACGAGGGTCGCCACGGTCAGCCCGGCCGCCACCAGACCCGCGGCCCTCGCGGTCCAGGTGGACATCCGCGCGGTCGCGGCACGGTCGATCAGCCCCGGCACGGCGAGCAGACCGACGCAGGCCAGCAGGACCGCCGCGCTGAGCGTCAGCAGCAGCGTCGTCGCGGGCGTCGCGCCGCCGGCGCGACGGGCCGTGAGCAGCAGGAGATCGAGTACCGCGAGCGCGGCGGCGACATGGATCGCGCGCAGCCGCTCCACAAGCGGCTCCACCGCCCACAGTGGGTTGCCGGCCGGACGGGACCGGCGGGTGCCGAGCAGCCGCAGGAGGGCGACCCCGGCGATCGGCAGCAGCGCCAGCACGGCCAGCCGCTGCCCGACGTGCCGGCCGTCGAAGCCGGCCATCGTGTCGAAGGGCGCCCGGCAGTGGACCGCGCCGAGACACCGCCAGGCGAGCAGGTCGAGAGCGACCCCGGCGATGGACACCACGTACACCACTGTGAGGTTGAGCGCGAGCAGCCGGCACAGGACGGTGACCCCGCCGGCGGCGCGGCCGGCGGGCCGCATCCACACCGCCAGGTTGCTGAGCATGAACGGCAGCAGGAAGACCATGGAGAGGGTCCGAGCCACGGTGCCGGAGGGCAGGTCACCCCAGCGGTACGCCTCCAGCGTCAGCCCGTCCGCGTCGGTGCCGTCCGGCCCGGCGCGGCGGTGGAAGCCCCCGCTGTCGTCGCCCGCGACCTGCCGCACCCTCGCCTCGTGCAGCACGACCGAGGGCCGTGCCCCCGACACGCCGTGCACCCGCAACTCCACCACGTCGTCGTGTCGCGGTTGGTCGCCGGAATGCGCCTGTCGCTGCGGCATCGGGGCGGTTACCCGTGCCGTCGCTGATCGGGCGCGCCGCTTCCCGCGGCGGGCGGCGCCACCCGTCGGTGCGCGGTCATCGGGGGCGCACCGACGTCGGGGCGCCGGCCGCGACCAGGTCCGCCGCCACGTCCCAGAGCCGCTGCGCGTTGTCCGGATCGATCGCGTACGCCGCCACCCCGCTGTAGTCGGCGGGCCGCTCGGTGACGACCGGGGCCTCGGCGCAGTCCTCGAAGTAGCGACCGCCGACGCCGTCCAGCAGCGGGGACGCGGCGAGCAGCACCGAGGTCGCGGCGCCCTGCTGCGGGGTCTTCTGCCGTTCCCTGGGCGTACGCAGCCCGCCGGTGTGCTTCTGCAGGCCGGTGGCGATCGCACCCGGGTTGAGCGCGTTGGCGTAGATGCCCTCGCCGGACCAGCGGCGGGTCGCCTCGACGGCGAGCAGGGCCTCGGCGCTCTTGGACTGCCCGTAGGCCAGCAGCGGGTCGTACGGCCGGAACGCGAAGTGCAGGTCGTCGAAGATCACCGGGGAGAAGAGGTTGCCGCTTGAGCTGACCGACACCACCCGGGCGCCACCGGCGGCGACGAGCGCGTCGTGCAGCCCGACGGTCAGCGTGTAGTGCCCCATGAAGTTGGTGGCGAACTGCATCTCCCAGCCCTCGGCGGTGCGCTCCAGCTCGGGCAGCGCCATGATCCCGGCGTTGTTGACGAGGATGTGCAGCGGCTGGTCCCAACCGGCGACGAACCGGCGTACCGAATCCTGGTCGGCCAGGTCCAGCTCACGGACGGTGACCCGGTCGGCGCCGATGCCGGCCGCGATGTCGGCCGCGGCCTGCTCGCCGGCGCTGACCCGGCGTACCCCGAGTACGACCTCGGCACCGGCGGCGGCCAACGAGCGAGCGGTCTCGACGCCGATGCCGGCCGCGCCCCCGGTGATGACGGCCCGTTTGCCGCTCAGGTCGACTCCGGCGAGGACCTCGTCGGCGGTCGAGGCGAAACCGAACGGGGTCGTGAGTCGCTCGCTCATCTCTGTCCCATCTCTCGTTGAGGCTCCCGCCACAAACTGTCACCCCGGCGGCCGCCGCCAGCCGGGTTCCTGGTTTTCCTGGTAGTGGCAGGACCAGGATGGGCGGCCGGTGGCCGCTCCTACGATGGGTTGGTGCGCACGGCCGGTCCGCTCGGCGAGTACCTGCGTGCCCGGCGCGAGCTGATCAGGCCGGGCGACGTCGGGCTGCCCGCGCACGGCCGTCGGCGGGTGCCCGGCCTGCGGCGCGAGGAGTTGTCCGCCGGCAGTGAACGGTTCCGGCGGCTGTGGGCCCGGCACGACGTGGTCGCCCGCGCCGGTGGCGGGGTCCGGGTGTTCCGCCATCCCCGGGTGGGCGAGCTGAAGTTGCGCTACGAGAAGCTCACGATCGCCGGCACCACCCAGTCGCTCGTCGTCTACCACGCCGAGCCGGGCAGCCCGTCGGCGCGCGCGCTCGCCCGCCTGGCCCGGCACGCGGCGGCCGGGGTGCCCGATCCGGCCGGGTCCCGGCTGCGCTAGCCGGCGGTGGCCCGTTCGGCGACCACCACCGCAATCCCGTCGAGGACGCGTTGCAGGCCGAACTCGAAGGCGTACTCCGGGCCGTAGGCGGCACCGTGCTGCTGGCCGGCCGCGGTGCCGACCCGGGCGGCGGTCGGGTAGGCCCCGGCCGTCAGGAACGTCTCCAGCCAGGGCGCGTGCGACTGCCACCACTGGCCGTCGGTCATGCCGGTCTCCCGTTCCAGGTCGACCACCTCGGACGCGGCGCGGGCGGAGGTCTTCACGTGCCCGAGGACGAGCGTGAGCACCGCGTCCATCTCGACGTCGGTGAGCCCGATGTCGGCGACCGTGTTCAGCTCGCGGTCGTATTTGGCGACCAGGTGGGGGCCGAGCACGGGTCGGGTCGTCTCGGCCCGGAGCATCCACCGGTGCCGCTGGTAGAGCGCGAGGTTGTCGCGGGCGACCCGCTCCAGCCGGGCCCGCCAGTCCCCCTCGACGGTGAGGGGCGGCATCTCGCCGTACGCGGTGTCGATCATGACGGCGACGAGTTCGGCCTTGCCCGGCACGTAGGTGTAGACGGACATGGTGCCGACGCCCAACGCCTCGCCGACCCGGCGCATGGTCAGCGCGTCGAGGCCCTCGGTGTCGGCGATGTCGATCGCGGCCCGGACGATCCGGTCGACGCTGAGCCCCGGGCCGGCGCTGCGGCTGGCCGGTTCCCTGGTGCGCCAGAGGATGGCCAGGCTGCGGGCCGGGTCCGCGGTCGCCTTGCGTTCGCTCGCCATGGTCCGGTCATCCTAACAACGCGGCCGTACGCCGTACGTCGCCCGCTGGCCGGGCCGCGGAGTCGGCGGACGACACCGGGCCACAGGTTCGGCAGGTAGTGCTGGACCTACCTCGGAAAGTGGATCTGGTCGGCTGGGGCGCCGGGTCGTCCGCGATTAGCGTTTTCGGCATGACCCCGCAACTCCCCTCCCGACTGGCCGAGGCGCTGCGTCGCCGCGACTGGCTGATCTCCGCCTGGCCCTGGCGGGCGCTGGCCTACCTGGTCAGCACCGTGCCGATCGCGGGCCTGCTCGCCATCGGGTTGCTCATCATCGGCGCGCCGCTGCTGGCCGCCGCCAACGGCCTGCTGCTGCATGGTCGGCCGCCCAGTGTCGCGCTCCTGCTGTTCCTGGCGACCGGCAGCCTCAGCCTGCTGGCGCTGGCACCGATCGTGAGCTTCCCGGTGGCCGTCATCGAGCGGTGGCGGCTGGGGCTCGTGGACAACCGCCCGCTGCCCGCGCCGCCGTGGCCGGGTCTGGTTGCCCGCTACCGCAGCGCCGGGGCCTGGCGGGAGGTGGCGTACCTGTTCTGCCTGGGCGGTTTCGTGCCGGTCGTGTATTGGGTGTTCCTGCTGCTGGTGCTGCTCGACGTCGGGATGATCACGAGTCCCTGGCTGGCCGGCGACGCCGAGCCGGTGGTCATCTGGCAGCCGATCGAGACCACCGGCGAAGCCATCCCGTACGCGATCGTGGCGGTGCTGCTCCTGCCGGTCTTCTGCTACGCGGCAGGTCTGGTCGCCGCCGCCCAGGCAGCCGTGACCCGGTGGGCGCTGGCCTGGCCGGTCGACGCGGCGGCGCTGCGCGAGGTCGCCCGGTCGCGCACCCGGCTGGTCGGCGCGTACGAGGCGGAACGGCGTCGGATCGAACGGGACCTGCACGACGGCGCGCAACCACGACTGACAAGCCTCACCCTCCAGCTGGGCCTGGCCCGGTTGGACGTCCCCGAGGACTCCCCCGCCGCCCGGCCCCTCGCCGTGGCACACGACCAGGCCCGGGGCCTGATGGTGATGTTGCGGCAACTGGTGCACGGCATCCGCCCGCAGAGCCTCACCGACCTCGGCCTGGCCGGTGCCGCGAGCGAGCTGGCCGACGTCGCCACCATCCCGGTCACCGTGCACGCCGACCTGCACGGCGACCTGCCGGAGATCGTCGAGACGACCGCCTACTTCGTGGTGTCCGAGGCACTTGGCAACGTCGCCCGGCACGCCGGGGCGACCCACGCCGAGGTACGCCTCACCCGGGCCGGCGGGGACCTCGTCATCGAGGTGACCGACAACGGGCGTGGCGGTGCCGACCCCACCCGGGGCACCGGCCTGACCGGTCTCGCCGACCGGGTCGCCGCCGTGGACGGCCGGCTGCTGCTGTCCAGCCCGCCCGGCGGGCCTACCCTGGTCCGGGTGGAGCTGCCGTGTCGCCGGTGACCCGGGTGGTCCTCGCGGAGGACGAGGTGCTGCTGCGGGAGGGTCTGGTCGCGCTGCTGACCCGCTTCGAGTTCACTGTGTGCGCCGCCGTCGGCTCCGCGCCCGAGCTGCTGGGCGCGGCCCGCGAGCACCAACCGGACCTGGTCCTCACCGACATCCGGATGCCGCCGGGCCGCCGCGACGACGGGCTCCGGGCGGCCGTCGCGTTACGCGCCGAGCGACCCCACCTGCCCGTGGTGGTGCTCAGCCAGTACGTGCAGACCGGGTACGCGGCGGCGCTGCTGGACAGCGGCGACGGTCAGCGGGTGGGCTACCTGCTCAAGGACCGGGTTGCCGAGGTCACCGAGTTCGTCGACACGCTGCGCCGGGTCGCGGCGGGCGGCACCGCCATCGACCCGGACGTGGTGCGGCAACTGCTGCACCGCCCGCGCGATCCGCTCGCCGCGCTCTCCGCCCGGGAACGCGAGGTGCTGGCGTTGCTGGCCGAGGGTCGGTCGAACGCGTCGATCGCCGGCCGACTGCACGTCAGCGAGGCGGCGGTCGGTAAGCACGTCGGCAACATCCTGCTGAAGCTCGACCTGCCGCCCAGCGACGACACCAACCGTCGGGTGCTCGCGGTGCTCACCTACCTGCGCAGCGACCCGGCGGGCTGACCAGCGTCGGGCCGAGGCCGGCGCGTAGATTCGACAACCGGTACCGCGGCCACCGAGGAGCGCGGGCCGGCGAGACGGGGGTACGGGCATGGCGGAGGCGTTGCGGGTCGGTCTGCTGGGGTACGGGCTGGCGGGTCGGGTGTTCCACGCGCCGCTGATCGCCGCGACCCCGGGGCTGCGGCTCGACGCGATCGTGACCCGCGATCCGCAGCGACGCGACCAGGCCCGGCAGCACTTCCCGGACGCCCGCCTGGTCGACGACGCCGACGAGCTGTGGCGTACGCCGGATGCGTTGGACCTGGTCGTGGTGGCGACGCCGAACCGACAGCACGTGCCGATGGCCCGGGCGGCACTTGCCGCCGGGCTGCCCGTCGTCGTCGACAAGCCGCTCTCCCCGACCGCCGCGGAGGGCCGCGCCCTGATCGGCGAGGCGACCGAGCGTGGGGTGCCGTTGACGGTCTTCCAGAACCGGCGCTGGGATGGCGACTTCCTGACCGCCCGCCGGCTGGTGGAGCAGGGCGAGTTGGGGCGGGTGCTGCGCTTCGAGTCCCGGTTCGAGCGGTTCCGTCCGACGATCAAGCCGGGCTGGCGGGAGCTTGCCGGTCCCGAGGAGGCCGGCGGCGCGCTCTTCGACCTCGGCGCCCACCTGATCGACCAGGCGGTGCAACTGTTCGGCCGGGTCGACCGCGTCTACGCGGAGGTGGACCGCCGCCGCGCGGGTGCGGCCGTCGACGACGACGCCTTCGTGGCGTTGACCCATGCCAACGGGGTGCACTCGCACCTGTGGATGGGCGCGGTGACCGCACAGCTCGGGCCCCGGCTGCGGGTGCTGGGCGACCGGGCCGGCTACACGACGTACGGCCTCGACGTGCAGGAGGCGGCGCTGCACGAGGGCGGCCGGCCGGACCAGCCGGGTTGGGGCGAGGTGCCGCCGGAGCGGTACGGCATGCTCGGCGTGGATGGTGACCTGCGGGCGGTGCCGACCGAGGCCGGCGCGTACCAGAGCTTCTACGCACAGGTGGCGGCGGCGCTGCGCGACGGCACGCCGATGCCGGTGGACCCCCGGGACTCGGTCGCCACCGTCGAGTTGATCGAGCTGGCGCACCGGTCGGCGGCCGAGGGTGTGGTGCTGCCGGTCCCGACCGCCTGACCGGGGCGATGGCCGCCGGCCCGCTGATGATCGACTCGGTTTCCGTGAAGTCGCGGTATCAGGATGTCCCTGACACACCGACTTCACCGAAGCCGAGTGGATCTACTGGTCGGCGTCCTCCTCGGAAGGGGCGTCGTCCGGCGTGCGGGCGTCGTCGTCGGTCAGCGCGTCGTTTGACGGGCGGCTGAGCTGGCCGAGCCGACGCTCGGCCTCCCGGGCCTCCTCGTCGAGCCTGGGCTTCTCCTCGTCGGGACCCTGCGACATGAGCGACCTCCATCGGGCACGATCGGCCGATCTCCGTGTACCCGGCCTGACGACGGGAACACGGACCACCTGCGGCGTCCCTTGATCAGGTGATGGAAAGTAGTCGAATCCGCCCGCGGAAACCTACTTTTCATCAACTGATCAAGAAGATTCGACGTCTGGCGCTGATGGCAGACGTCGCTTCGATCATGCTGCAGAAGCGGTGAGCTGAGCGTCGTTGGCGAGCTGAGCCGAGCGCCGGGCCGGCCGGGGAGCGCACCGGGCGGGGAGCCCAGGAGCGTTGCCGGCCCGGCCCGGTGCCGGATCAGCGCTGCTTCAGCTCGCGCCAGGATGGGTGGGTGCCGCGCCACGCGTCGGCGAGGATGGCCGCCGAGGCCCGGCTTGGGCACTGCTGCACCCGCTCACGACCCGACGCCCCACCGATCTGGGCGCGGACCTCCCAACCCTGCCCGTCAGTACGGATATACACGTCCCGGCGCCCGCGCGGGGTCGTGTCTCCGTTCCACCAATGCTCCTCGACCTTCATTCGCCGACCGTATAGCAAATTTTGCGCCGGGGGTACGGCGCAGGTGGGCCTATACCAGGGCGATAGCCGTAATTCCGGCGCATTTCGGCCTATGCGTTGACGGGGAGGAGCCGCAACGGCAGATCCACCCCGTCCTGATCGACCAATCAGGGTGCACTCACCTGCCGCTGAGCACACCGGCCAGGGTGCTGGCCTGCCGGGCTGGGATGCATCAACCCTGGGTGGTCAGCAGGTAGTCGTCAGCTTCGGGGCTCCACCGCAGGTCGACCGCGCCGCCGGTGGCCGCGGCCTTGCAGAACTGCAAGAAGCTGCGGTATCCGAGCTTCTTCTCGCTGAAGTCGGGCCGGGCCCGCCGCAACTGGTTCTTCAACCCGGACAGCGCCACCGGGTTGCCGCCGCTGCCCAGCTCCGCCACCACGCCACGGAGCAGACCGAACGCCACCTCCCGGTCGCCGTGCTCGGGCAGCGAGACCTCGGGGTCGCCCTTCGCGGGACCCTCGGCCAGCTCGATCACCGTGTGCTCGGCGAGGTGTCGCAGCAGTTCCCCGAAGGTGCGGAAACCGTAGTCGGACTCGCTGAACGTCGGGTCCTTGCGCAACAGGGTGCGCTTGAGCCGGGACGCGGTGACCTCGCCGTTGGCGCTGCCCTGCAACCCGGCCACCGTCTGGGCGACGAGCACGGCGAGCGCGTCGACGTCCCGTCCGGGCTCCTCGCCGGCGGGTCGACCGCCCACCTCCGGCTCGGGTTCCCGCTCGAGCTCCGGCTCGGGCGGGCGCTGGTCCGGGCCGGTCTGCCGGGTCGGACGACCGCGCCGGCTGCGGGTCGGCGGGATGTCCACACCTTCCAGCCGGTCGTAGTAGAGGAACTCGTCGCACGCCGGCGGGAGCAGCGCCGACGTCGACCCCTCGACCCCGACGCCGATGACCCGCTTGTTCAGCTCGCGAAGCTTGTGCACGAGAGGGGTGAAGTCGCTGTCGCCGCTACAGATGACGAACGTGGAGATGTAGTCACGTTCGAACGCCAACTCGATCGCGTCGACAGCCATCTTGATGTCCGCGGCGTTCTTCCGGGACGCGCCCATCCGCTGCGGGATCTCGATCAGCTCGACGTGGGACCGGGTGAGCATCCGGCGGTCCTCGTCGAAGTAGGACCAGTCGGCGTACGCGCGGCGGACCACCACCCGACCCCGTTCGGCGAGCGCGTCGGCGATCGGCCGGAAGTCGAAGTCCGCGCCGCCACGGTGATCGCGCGCCCCCAACGCGAGGTTCTCGTAGTCGAGGAACAGGGCGATCCGGTCTTCTTGATCCACGCGGCCCAGGGTACGCCGGCAGTGGGCGGTCTGGGCGCAGGCGAAGCGCGACACCTCAACTCGTCGATCGTCCAATTCTTGCGGTCTAATGGTCGTCTATTTTCGTTGTTCGATTGTGGTCTTGCAGTGCCATGTTCGGTGCTGCATCATGACGATCAATGTCGGGCGTTGGGGGAAGCGCCGGGCGGACCTCCACCACCACCCACCCAGGAGGGTCACCGATGATTCGCAGCATCCCGCCGGCCCGGAGACGCCCCGGCCGGCCTGCCGGCACCGCCGTGGCGCTCGCGGCCGGGCTCGCCGTGCTGGTCGCCGTGCCCACCGTGGCCGTCGCCGGTCCATCCGCGCCCGCCGGCACCCGGCCGGTGGTCACCCGTGCCGCCCTCGACCCGGCACTTGTCGCCGGGCGCGGCGCCGACGTCGACTTCGTCGAACAGGAGGCGGAGAACGCGCGCACCAACGGCGAGATCATCGGCCCCGACCGGTCTGCCTACACGCTGCCCGCCGAGGCCTCCGGCCGCCGGGCGGTCCGGCTCACCCCCGGTGAGTACGTGGAGTTCGTCCTCCCCAGCGCGGCGAACGCGATAAACGTGCGCTACAGCATCCCGGACGCGCCGTCCGGCGGCGGGATCACCGCTCCGCTGCGCGTCGACGCCAACGGCAGGCACGTGCGCAGCATGACGCTGACCTCCCAGTACTCGTGGCTCTACAACCAGTACCCGTTCTCCAACGACCCGCAGGCCGGGCTGCTGCACCCGGACTGGTGGATCACCGAGTGTCAGTGCGTGCCGGCGGCCACCACGCCGTACCCGAGCATCAGCACGCCGTTTCGGCCCACCCACTTCTACGACGAGCAGCGCCTGCTGCTCGGGCGCACCTACCGGGCCGGTGACCGGATCCGGCTGACCGCGCCAACCGGCAGCGCCGCGGCCTGGACCGTCATCGACCTGCTGGACTCCGAACTGGTCGCGCCGCCGCGCGTGAAGCTGCTCGCGGCGAACGTGCTCGCCTTCGGCGCCGACCCCACCGGCCGGCGGGACTCCGCCGACGCGCTGGACCGGGCCATCGCCTTCGCCCGGCGCGCCCACCTCACTGTCTACCTCCCGCCGGGCACCTACCAGGTCAACCGGCACATCATCGTCGACGACGTGACAATCGAGGGCGCCGGCAACTGGTACACGGTCATCAAGGGCCGCGAGGTCGCCCTGCCCACGCCCGCGCCGGACGGCTCGGTGCACACCGGCGTCGGGTTCTACGGCCGCGACGCCGCCGACGGCGGCAGCCGCAACGTCCACCTCTCCGGCTTCACCATCGAGGGCGACGTCCGGGAACGCATCGACACCGACCAGGTGAACGCGATCGGTGGGGCGATGAGTGACTCCACAATCGACGGGCTCTACCTGCGCCACACCAAGGCCGGCCTGTGGTTCGACGGGCCGATGCGCAACGTCCGCGTCACCAACAACATCGTCGTCGACCAGATCGCCGACGCGCTCAACTTCCACACCGGAGTGACCGACTCCCTCGTGGCGCACAACTTCGTCCGCAACACCGGCGACGACGGTCTGGCGATGTGGTCGGAGAAGACGGCGAACGCGCGCAACACGTTCGACCACAACACCGTGCAGTCACCGACGCTTGCCAACGGCATCGCCATCTACGGCGGCACGGACACCACCGTCTCGCACAACCTCGTCGCCGACCCGGTCCGCGAGGGCAGTGGCCTCCACGTCGGGGCCCGCTTCGGCGCGGAGCCGTTCACCGGGCACCTACGGATCACCGACAACACCACCGCCCGCGCCGGCACCTACGAGTTGAACTGGAACATCGGGCTGGGCGCCATCTGGTTCTTCGCCCTGGACCGGAGCATCGACGCGGCCATCGAGGTCACCGGCGACGCGTACCTCGACAGCACCTACAACGCGATCATGCTGGTCAGCGACTGGCCGGTGAAGGACCTCTACTCGATCTCCAACGTGCGGTTCCGGGACATCCGGGTCGACGGCACCGGCACCTCGGTGGTCAGCGCCCGCTCGGCCGGGTCCGCCTCGTTCGCCAACGTGGACGCCCGCAACGTGGGCGCGGTGGGGATCAACAACTGCGGTTCGTTCCACTTCACCCCGGCCGGTTCGGAGTTCACAGTGACCGACCTCGGCGGCAACGACGGCGGGTGGCTCGCGCCGTGGCTGCTACCCAACACCATCACCTGCGACGACCGGCCGCCCGTGTCGCCGCCCCCGCCTCCGGCGCAGTGGTGAACGCGGTGGGCGGTCCGACTCGTCGGGCCGCC
The DNA here is from genome assembly GCF_040639415.1 of Micromonospora sp. NPDC023888. Lineage (NCBI taxonomy): Bacteria > Bacillati > Actinomycetota > Actinomycetes > Micromonosporales > Micromonosporaceae > Micromonospora > Micromonospora sp. NPDC023888. Next base: position 252,992 of record NZ_JBEZZW010000003.1, read on the forward strand.
CACCGCCTCGCTCAGCGCGCCCGGACGTACGCCAGCGGCACGCTCGTCGGCTGCCCGGCCCAACTGCCCAGCAGGGCAGCCCCGGCGGCCTCGGCAGCGCCGGGGCGGCGGACGACGACCAGTTCGACGGTGTCGGTGACGACGAGTGTGCTGTCCTCGTCGACCACCCGACGCACGGCGCCGACCGGGGCCGCGTCGGCGTCCACGGCGCCGCTGACGGCGATCGTCACGCTCGGCTCGCGCACCTCACGCCGACCGTCCACCTCGAAGTACTGCTCCGCCTGGCCGGAGCCGGAGCGGATGGCGTGGGCGAGCGCGGCGGCGTACACCTGGTCGACGCAGCCGTCGTACACCCAGCGCCGGCCGAGCACCGAGTGCTCGGTGGTGCCGACCAACCAGGCGTCCGCGCCGTCGAGGGGCGCGGCCCGATAGGTGAGCGGGACCTGATGGACCGGCCCGTCGGGGGTGCTGACCAGCACCGTCTCGATGCCGACCTCGCCAGCCGGGTCGTCGAAGCGGTACGCGCCCCGGCTCACCAGCTCGACGCCGGCGGGCCCGGCGTACCACTGTCGGTCGGGAAGCCAGGCCGCCAGCAGGTCGAGCTTCGTGGGGCGCAGTGTCGCCTTGTGCAGAAGTGCCATGCCGGCAGCCTAGTCAGAGGCCCGCGCAGGGTTGCCCGCCGATCGTGCAGCTCTCCGGTTCCCGGGCCTTCGGCCGGCTGTCGCGGACGTCGAAGCTGATCGTCCGGGACCCCCCGGCCGCCAGGGGGGCGCCGGTGAAGGTGATCGTCCGCCCGTCCAGTCGCCAGTTCGCGCCGTCGACGTCGTCGACTGTGGTGCCCTCGCCGAGAGTGACCACCACTGCCCAGTCCGCCACCGCCACGCCGCCCGGGTTGTCGACCACGACCTCACCCGTGTAGCCGAACAGCCGGCTGGAGTCGGTCTCGTACCGGGCCACCACTGGCGTCGGCGGCGCGGGCGGCGCGGGTGGTGGAGCGGACGCTGGTGAACTCGGTGGCTGCGCCGACGGGGTCCGGCTCGGGCGGGTGGTCGCCGACGCGGTGCTCCGCGAGGGGCGCGTGGAGGGGGTCGCCCTCGGCGCGGCGGCGGTCGCGCCGGCCGTCTCGGACGGCGACGGCGCGCCGGTCGACGTCGGGGCGGCGGTGGGCGTCGACTCGGGCGGCAACGTTATCCAGGCCGCCGTACCCGCCAGCAGCGCGGCCCCGGCGACCAGGGCGACCAGGATGCGACGCCGACGGCGGGTGCGGCCGGACGCGCGGAGCATGACCAGCGGCAGCTCGGTGGTCATCCCACCGTCGCCGCGACGCAGGTCGACCTGCTGGAACGCGAGCCAGTCGAGGATGGCCGGCAGTCGTACGGTGAGCGCCTGCCGTAGCTGCTGCTCGCGTGGGTCGTGCTGCTCGGCGGACCACGCGCCGTGCGTGGTGACCTCCCGCACCTCCAGCCGGCAGCCCTGGCCGGTGGCCGTCACCGCGCAGGTCAGCTCACTGAGCCGGCCGGCCTCGTCGCAGGCCAGCACGAGGAGCGCCGGCTCCTGCCGCTCGGTCACCTCGACCTCGACGTTCGCCTCGAAGCCGGGCAACTCGGCCGTGTGCAGCAGCAGGCGGTCCGCCACGCCCTCGACCGTGTCGGCCTCGGCGAACCACCGACCGAGCAGTTTCCGATCGGTGAGTGCGAGCCAGACCCGGTCGGGCGGGTGGGACAGGTCGACCTGCGCACCGATCTCGATCATGGCGAGACTCTACGGGTTACCCGGTCGGCCGTCCCGCCGGCCCGAGCCGCCGGTCAGCCCCAGCGTGCCGACCGCTCGACCACCGCCGCCAGTGCGGCTCGGGCGCCGGCACTCACCTCGGTGACCACGTCGGCTGCCGGCAGGTCCCGCGCGAGGGAGTGCGCCTGCCCCGCCCACAGGTTCGCGACCGACGCGTCGCCGTCGCGCCGGGCGGCGGCCAACAGCGGACGCGTCAGGTTGAGCACCTGGGGGTAACCGGTCGGTGCCGACGCGTCGTGCTGGCGCAGGAAGTCGTTGGCTACGCCCCGGGCCCGCTTGCCGGTGTACGACCGGGTCAGCGCGGTCGGCGCGGCCCCGGCCACCGCGGCCCGGTGCATCGGCGAACTGCCCGCCTCCGGGCAGCGCAGGAAGGCCGTGCCGAGCTGCGCGGCGGTGGCACCGGCAGCCAGCGCGGCGGCCAGCGCGGGACCGTCGACGACGCCCCCCGCGGCCACCAGGGGCAGGTGGCAACGGGTGGCGGCCAGCCGGAGCAGGGGCAGCAGCGCGTAGTCGTCGTCGTCCGGCAGACCACCCCGGTGCCCACCGGCCTCGGTGCCCTGCACCACCACCGCGTCCACACCCAGGTCGGCGGCGGCCGTCGCGGCGTCCGGGCGGGTGACGGTGGCCCACACCTCGGTGCCCCGCTCGCGCAGGGCGAGCACCGCCGCCCGGTCCGGCAGCCCGAACACGAAGGACACGACCGGGACCGGGTCCGCGAGCAGCGCGGCCACCTTCTCCGGGTACGCGTCGTCGCCGCCGACCGGCTCACCCAGCCTCACCCCGCGCTCGGCGGCCTGCGGGGCGAGCCGCTCGGCGTACGCCCGGACGGCGGCGTCGTCGACGCCGCCGGGGTCGGGCAGGAAGACGTTGACGCCGAACGGCTGGTCGGTGCGCGCGCGAACCTCCGCGACGTCGGCGGCCAACCGCTCGGTGTCGATCATCCCGGCGGCCAGGAAGCCCAGTCCACCGGCGGCGGAGACGGCTGCCGCCAGCGCTGGCGTGGACGGGCCACCCGCCATCGGGGCCGCGACGATCGGGTGACGCAACGTGGACAGCACGGACATCCCACCATCCTGCCGCACGGCGGGCGTCCGCTCAGCGGCGCGCCGTGTGCCGCCAGCGCAGCACGCCGGCCAGGCCGAGCAGCGCCAGCAGGACGCCGGCGCCGGCCGCCAGCAGCCAGGTACGGCCAACCGGGCCGGTGGCGTCCTCGGCGATCGGACGGACGAGGGTGGGCAACGCCGAGGCGGCGGATCCGGTCGGGCGCGCGGCGGTGGCCGGTCCGTCCGTGGCCGGGTAGCGCAGGATCGTCGGCCAGGTGCCCGCCGGCTGGTCGGCGGATTCGGAGACGGTGAGCAACGACCGGCCGTCGCGACTGTAGGTGACCGACTCGCCCTGGGGCTCGTCCGGCAACGGGGTGATCCGCGGGGTGCCGGTGGTCAGCGCGCGGACCACGTCGCCGTCGGGCACGTCGTACTCGAAGGCGTCGGCGTAGCTGCGCAGCACCACCCGATGCCCGTCCGGTGCGCTCGCCGCCCCGGTGATCACACCGCGCCCGAGGAACGAGAACGGGTTGCTGGTGCTGGTCGTCGGCAGGGTCACCTGGCCGACCGAGGCCAGCGGCGTCGTCGCCCCCGGCCGCAGCGCGGCGGTCGGCGCGTACAGGAAGACGGTGCCGCTGCCGCCCTTGGTGATGACAAGCGGCCGGTCGGACGCGTCGAGCAGCAGCGCCTCCGCGTCGTGCGGGCGGTCCGGGTAGGTCATCCGGTGCAGCACCGGCTCGTCCGACCCGGGAGCGAGCCGCCAGACGGCGATCGTCGGCCGGGAGTGGTCGTTGTCGCCGATGTCGGCGACCCAGACGGTGCCGTCGCGGCCGATGGCCAGGTCCTCGGTGTCGCGAGGGCGGGACGGGAAAGCCACCGCCCGGACCACCGCGCAGCGCTTGTCGAGGAAGAAGATCCGGCGGCGGGCCTCGTCGTCGGCACCGTCGTTGACGACCACGTACCCGTCGTCGGTGGCGACCATGCCGGAGAGCTCGCGGAGCCGGTCGTCGCGCACCTGGCAGACAGGCGTCCCGGCCGCCGCCGCACCCGCCGCCGCGCTCGCCCTCGGCAGCACCGCCGGTGTCAGCACCGCGGCGAGCACGGCAGCCACCGCCGCACCCGCACGGGAACGCCGCGCCCAGGTCAACCGCCCGCGTACCCGCATCGCCCACCCTCCTCGTCGCGACCGTGACGCGGCCACCCGCCCATCCTGGCCGATCCCGGCCACCGGCGGTGGTCATCGCGGGTACCCGCCCGCTCCCCCTGTCGATGTACTGTCACCCGGCTTGATCTTCAGTCTGAAGGGTGACAATGCCCGTGATCGACACGTGGGTGGTCCGCCGGTTCGGGCGGCCGCTGCGCCGCCTCAACCGTCCGGCCGTTGGTGCCGCCGTCGCCTGGGTGCCGCTCGCCGCGGTCATCTGTGGCCTCTTCACCGGCGCGTTGGCCAGCCGGGCCGCCTGGGAGACCTCCCGACCGCAACCCGACCGGGCCGAGGCCGGCGCGATCCTGGCCGAGGTGTTTCCCGGGCACGACCTCGGCGACATCGACGTCCCGCCCGCGCTCTTCGTCGTCTACGGGCACGCCTTGCGCCTGAAAACCGTCAAGACCCTGGTGTTCGGTGACGGTGGCGAATATCAGGAGAGCGCCACCGGCGCCGCCGCCTTCGGCGCGCCACCGGTGCCTGCCGAGCAGATCGTCGCGGTTGCCCGGGAACGCCTGACCGGTGCCGGCTGGCGGGTGTACGACCCGCAGGTGACCGAGGGCATCACCTGCGGGGACAAGGTGTGCGCCACACCGCGGGCGATCACCAACACCGCCCTGGTCGCCCGACGGGGCGACACCATCCTGAGCGCCTCGATCTCCACCCAGACCGCCGCCGAAGCCACCTACCTGTCGGTCGAGCTGCACCGCGCGCCACCCCCGGCGGTGCTCCCCGCCGGCGTGCTCGGCACGCTGCTGGGCGCGGTCGCGGGTTGGGTGGTCTTCGGCTGGGTCAGCCGACGTGTCGAGGGACGCCGGCGTCGCGGCCCGGTGAACGTCCTGTTCGGTGTGGCAGTGGTGCTGTGGTGGCTGCCGGTGCTGCTGGCCGCACCGCAGCTGCTGCGGCACCACCTGGGCGAGCCGCACCCGGCCCGGCACCCGTTGTGGGAGTGGCTGGGCCAGCCGGCGGCCTCGCTGCTCTTCCTGGTCGGCGCGGGATGCGCGCTGCTGGGGCTGGGGCTGGCCGCCAGGGCCCGCCGGGACACCACGGTCGAGCCGCCGGTCGGCTGACCACCGTTGGGCGCGGCCGTCGGCGGGTCACGGGCCGGTCGACTGCCCACTCCTGTCCACTCGACAACCCCGGATGATGGCTCTCTCCAGGCGTGCCGACGGCGGCGGCGGGTAGGCAGCGGCCCGGCGGCATGTCGACACCCGCCGGGCAGGAGGCTCCGATGAGCACGTACCGGGACGACCAGGGCGATACGTTTCCTCCTCCGGAGGCCGATGCCCTGGAGCAACGGCAGAACGCCGTCGACTACGGGCCGCCGGACCGGGTCTCGGGTGACGTCGACCCCGAAGCGTCCGAGGCGGACCTTGCCGAACAGGGCGCCCTCCCGGCGGGCACGCTCGAGGAGGTGACGTCGCTGCCGGCCGACGCCAATCCGGCCGACGCCCTCGAACAGCGCCAGGAGATCCCCACCCGCGACGAGGGCCGCCGCACCTGAGCGCGTACACCGCCGGCCCGGCCACCCACGCCGGGGTGCAGGTCGCCAACGCGTGTGATGCCTGTGAGTCATCAAGATGACTCACAGGCATCACGCTCGCGCGGACGGCACCTGGACGGCTCGGCTCAACCGACCACGTCCGACCAGCCAGCGAAGCCGGCCAGCCCGACCTGAGCCGGCCCAGCCAGCTCAGCCGGCGGTGACCTGCCACAGCAGGAAGGCGTTCAGCGCGACCACCAGCACGGCCACCAGCGACGCGGCGGCGGTGGTGAGCGGGTGGTTGACCAGGTTGCCCATCAGCTCGCGCCGCCTGGTGAACGCGACAACCGGGATCAGCGCGAAGGGGATGCCGAAACTGAGGATGACCTGGGACAGCACCAGGGCTCGGGTGGGGTCGAGGCCGATGGCGAGCACGGCCAGGGCGGGCAGCAGGGTGACCAGCCGGCGCAGCAGCAGCGGCACCCGCCGCCGCAGGAAGCCCTGCATGATCACCTCACCGGCGTAGGTGCCGACGCTCGTGGAGGCCAGCCCGGACACCAGCAGGGCGACCGCGAACCCGAACGCCGCCGCGGTGCCGATGGTCTGGCCGAGCCCGGCGTGCACTCCCTCCAGGCTGTCCGCGCCACCCGGGCCGCCGCCACGGAAGCTCGCAGCGGCGATCAGCAGCATGGCGAGGTTGACCGCGCCGGCCGCGCTCAGGGCGAGCAGCACGTCGGTGCGCTGGCCCCGGAACAGGACCCGACGCTCGGTGTCGTCGGTGGCCGGGATGCGGTCGCGGGTCAGTGCGGAGTGCACGTAGATGACGTGCGGCATGACCGTGGCGCCCAGGATGCCGGCGGCCAGCAGCACGCTGTCGGTGCCCTGGAGGCGAGGCACCAGACCGGCCATGGCCGAGCCGGGGTCCGAGCCGGACGCGAGCAGGTTGGCCGCGAAGGCCAGGACGATCACACCGAGCAGTACGGCGATGGCGATCTCGAAGGCGCGGAACCCGCGCGAGCGCAGGGCGAGCACGGCGAACGCCGCAGTGCCGATGATGAGCCCGCCGGGCAGCAGCGGGATGCCGAAGAGCAGGTACAGGGCGACCGCGCCACCGATCACCTCGGCCAGGTCGGTGGCCATGGCGACCAGCTCGGCCTGCACCCACATCAGCCGGTTCAGCGGCCGGGGCAGCCGCTCCCGGCACAGCTCGGGCAGGCTGCGCCCGGTGGCCAGTCCCAGCTTGGCGGTGAGGGTCTGCACCAGCATCGCCATCAGGTTGGCCACCACCACGACCCAGACCAGCAGGTAGCCGTAGCGGGCGCCGGCTGCGGAGTTGGTGGCGAAGTTGCCGGGGTCGACGTAGGCGACGGCGGCGACGAACGCCGGGCCGAGCAGGATCAGTCGCCCGCGTACCCGCCCGCGGGAACGGGCCACCTGCAGTGGAGTCGCTCTCGACGTCGCCACTTCGTTGGTGACCACCGAACACCTCCCCGTCGGCACGAATCGCGTGCCGGTCCCTTCCCGGTGGGCTGACCCGTTGGTGCCAACCTCTGGCCCGCCGGTGCCACCGAGCCCGACGCGCCGGAGGCACCGCGACGCGCCGCGGACTTGACAGCGGCGGGAACGCCGATGAAGCTGTCTATTAGTCCTACTGTCGTAGGACAACAGGAAGGATCATCGCGAGTGATCGAGTTCGTGTTGGACAGCCGGTCGAAGGTGAACACCTACATGCAGCTCGTGCAGCAGGTGAAGCAGGCGCTGCGCGTCGGTCTGCTGACGCCTGGCGACCAGTTGCCGAAGGTCCGGGACGTCGCGCAGTCACTGGCGATCAACCCGAACACGGTGCTGAAGGCGTACCGGGAGCTGGAGATCGAGGGTCTGGTCGGCGGCCGACCCGGGGTGGGCACGTTCGTCCAGCGCACCCTGGCCGGCGCGTCCCTGCCCAACCAGGCCGAGCTACGCGAGGACCTGGTCGCCTGGTTGCACCGCGCGCAGACCGCGGGCCTCTCGGCCGAGGACGTCATCGCCCTGGTGGAGACCACGCTGCGAGCCACCCTCGCCGACGACGCACCGCAGAAGGAGCCCGCCTGAGCGTGCGCGGCGAGCGAACCACCAGGCACCGAAGCAAGGGCTGCTCCGCCGCGAAGCCGGGGGCGCAGCCGGATCGAGAGGACAGAGGATGGACATGGTCTTGGAGGCCGACCGGCTGGGCAAGCGGTACGGCAGCACCTGGGCGTTGCGAGACTGTTCGCTGCACCTGCCGGCCGGCCGGATCGCCGCGCTGGTCGGGCCGAACGGCGCGGGCAAGAGCACACTGCTGCACCTGGCCGTCGGCCTGCTCAAGCCCGACGCGGGCGCGGTCCGGATCTTCGGCAGATCCCCGTACGGCGACACGGAGGGCCTGGCCGACATCGGATTCGTCGCCCAGGACACCCCGCTCTACCGGGACTTCACCGCCGCCGAGCTGGTCATCGCCGGCGGCAAGCTGAACAAGCGGTGGGACGCCACGCTGGCCCGCCAGCGGTTGGCACAGCTCGGCATTCCACCGGACCGACCGGTGGGCAAGCTCTCCGGCGGGCAACGGGCCCAGGTGGCGCTCGCCCTCGCGCTGGCCAAGCAGCCCCGGCTGCTGCTGCTCGACGAGCCGGTCGCCAGCCTCGACCCCCTGGCCCGGCGGGAGTTCCTCCAGTCGCTGATGGGCAGCGTCGCGGAATCCGGCACCACAGTCCTGCTCTCCTCGCACCTGCTGGCCGACCTGGAACGGGTCTGCGACTACCTGATCGTGCTCAACTCCGCCCAGGTGCAGCTCACCGGCGCCGTCGACGACCTGGTCGCCGAGCACCGCCAACTGGTCGGCCCCCGGCACGACGGCGGCGTCATCGGGGGCGTCGCCGCCGTGATCCGGGCCAGCCACACCGACCGGCAGTCCACGCTGCTGGTCCGCACCGACGGCCCGGTCACCGACCCGGCCTGGACGGTCCGCGAGGTCAGCCTGGAGGACGTCGTGCTGGCCTACCTGGCCGACGGCACCACGCAGACCAGGCACAGCGAGTGGGGAGTGGCAGCATGATCTGGTTGACCTGGCGGCAACACCGCAAGCAGGCGTTCTACACCCTGCTGGGGCTCGTGGCGCTCGCCGCGCTGCTGGTGCCGATCGGCCTGGCGATGCGGAACACCTTCGCCGACCTCGGGCTGACGGACTGCGCGCGCCAGCTCGCGGACACCAACGTGGCGGCGGCGACCCGGGAGACCTGCGACGCGGGCTTCCGGCGCTTCGGCAACCAGTACGGCAGCCTCAACCTGGTGGCCGTGCTGCTGATCACCCTGCCGGCGCTGATCGGCCTGTTCTGGGGCGCACCGCTTGTCGCCCGCGAGGTGGAACAGGGCACACACCGCTTCGTCTGGACCCAGGGCGTCGGCCGCACCCGCTGGGCACTGGTGAAGTTCGGGCTGGTGGGCGCGGGCGTCCTGGTCCTCGCGACGGTCTACGGGCTGGGCATGTCCTGGTGGGTCGACCCGCTCACCAAGGCCGCGCACGAGGGCCGGTTCGGCATGATCGTCTTCGATCTGCAGGGCATCGTCCCGATCGGGTACACCCTGTTCGCCGTGGCGCTCGGCGTCTTCGCCGGCACCGTCTGGAAGCGGATGCTGCCCGCCATGGGCATCACCCTCGCCGGTTACATCGGCGTACGGGCGGCGGTGGAGCTCCTGGCCCGACGGCACTACCAGCCGGCCCACACCCAGACCTTTCCGATCGAGGGGGAAGGGCCACCGGAGATCAGCCGGGGCGACTGGATCCTCGCCCAGGGCGTCCGGAACCCCGACGGCACGATGATCTCGGAGGGCGGCCGGATCCAGTGCCCGCCGGGTGGCAAGGGGCCGGACGGTCGGGTCTGCGGTGCGGAACTGGGACTCGAGCCGGGCGCGTACAACTGGCAGTTGTACCAGCCGGCGGACCGGTTCTGGCTGTTCCAGGGGATCGAGACGGGCATCTTCGTCGCCCTGGCCCTGCTCCTGCTCTACCTCGCCATCCGCCGGGTGCGTCGGATCGCGTAGTCGACGACCGGTGATCGCCGGGGCCACGGGGGCTCGGCGATCACCGGTCAGCGCAGGCCCTCGACGGTCAGCGCCAGCCAGGACGCGAGGTCGCGCAGCTCGTCGTGCACGGCCCGGGTCAGCTCCCCGGAGAAGGGCACGTCCTCGTGGACGGCGTGCACGGTGAGCGTGCCCCGCCGGCGGTCCGCGCTCGCGTCGACCTTCCCGACCAACCGGTCGCCGTGCAGGATCGGCAGCGCGAAGTAGCCCCACCGTCGGCTCGCCTTCGGTTTGTACATCTCCAGCACGTACTCGTACTCGAAGAGCTCCGCCAGGCGGACCCGGTCGTGCACCAGCCGGTCGAAGGGCGACAACAGCGCCGTACGCCCAGAGAAGGGCTGCCCGAGCGCGGCCGGGTCCACCCGCCACTGCCCCGCGACGCCCTCGACGACGGCCGGCTCCCCCGCGTCACCGACGTCCGCCGGCTCGCCGGGCAGGACCGTCGTCTTCGCCCGGGCGATGCCCAGCGCCCGCAGTCGCCGCTCGTTGCGCAGCCGGAGCGCCTGCTCCAGCGGCACGACTGGCGTGTCGGCCGGGTAGACCCGCTCGGCCACGTCCCACAGGCGCTGTCGGCCCTGGCGGCCGGCGATCGCGACCTCGCCGCGCGCGACCAGGAACTCCAGCATCTGGGTGACGTTGCGGTTGTTGGTCCAGCCCGACGACGGCCAGGGCACCGCGCACGTGTCCGGGATGTCGCGGGAGAGCAGTGGCCCGGTGCGGCCGAGCAGGTCGAGCACGTCCCGCCGGAAGGAGTCGTTGACGCGCAGCCACTCGCGCTCCCGCCGGTGGGTGGGCCAGGCCGCCATCGCCGCGAGATAGAGCCCCAGATCGTCCATCGGCCGCATCATCGCCTGGTGCTCGAAGAGCGTCCGGTCCCGTTCGAGGGCCTGGCGCACCTGCGCCGGCTGGTACGACGAGCCGAGCCGGCTCCAGCAGACCAGGTCGGCGCTGGGCGCGACGACCGCCGTCGGGTCGATCTGCACAAGCGTCAACTGACGCACCATCGTCAGCAGATCGGTCGGACGTGCAGCGGCGAGCAGTTGGGCCCGGACGGCGATCTGTCGCGCCTGGGCCCGATCGAGTTGGTGGGGAACCACGCCGCCGAGCCTAACCTCGGCCACCGACAACGCCCCGGTCGGCGAAGTCGGATTCCGGCCCGTCGCCAACGCGACTCAACGTGCCGATCCGCTCACCCGCAGTGCTCCGATGTGGACTCCGGGCCCGGGTTGGCCGGACCGTAGCGATGGGAGCACGCGTGAAGTCCAGAATCCTCCGCCGGGTCGCCGCGTCGGCCGTGGCGCTCGGCTGCGCCGTGCTGGGCGCGGTGGCGTTGCCTGCCGCTCCGGCGTCGGCCAGCCCGATCCGCAACGCGACCGCCTGGTCGGTGCTGCTGTGCAAGTTCAGCGACAAGCCGGCGGAACCACAACCGCCGTCGCACTTCGCCAACTTCCTCACCGCGGCCGGGGTCGGCACCGGCGGCGTGGCGGACTATCTCGCCGACCAGTCCGGCGGGCGGGTGTCGCTGGCCGGCTCGGTGGTGCGGGGCTGGTATTCGATGCCGTACACGCTTGCGCAGTTCCAGTCGATCGACAGGTGGACCCGGATCCAGCGCTGCGTGGACACCGCGGCGACCGCCGGCTACGCGGTGCCCGCCGGCAACCGGATCGCGGTCATGCTCAACGACTGGGTGGATTCCGGTGCGGCCGGCGGCCGGGTGCTGCTCGACCCGGGCGCCTGGAACGTCGGCTTCGCCGCCCACGAGATGCTGCACGGCTACAACCTGGACCACTCGTTCTCCAACGACACGACGTACCAGAACGCGCCCTGGTCGCAACCGGGCGAGTACGACGACCCGTGGGACGAGATGAGCGCCATGCACATCCACGCCTTCGGGACCGCCAACTACGGCACCAGCGCCGTCGGCCTGAACGGGCCGCACCGCGACGAGCTGGGCTGGCTGCCGAAGAACCGGGTCTTCACCATGGCCGCCGACGGGGTCGGCTCGCGCACCCTCACGCTGGCCCCGCTGGAGGTGCCCGCCGCGAGCGGCCCGCAGCTCGTCCGGATCCCGTTCGACCCGGCCGACCTGTTCCACTACTACACGGTCGAGTTCCGCCGGAAGACCGGCTGGAGCGCCGGCATCCCCGCCGACACCGTGCTGCTGCACGAGGTCCGCAACGGCACGCCCACCCTGCTGCGTACCGGGCCCGGCGGCGGCCCGGCCCAGTCGCTCAACGCCAACGGTGTGCAGATCGGCGTGAACTGGCTCTCCGGCAACTCCGCGTCCGTGACCGTGACCACCGACGTGGTCAACCGCTGCGTCCAGGGGTACGTCTGGCGCGAGGCCCGCGCCGGCGACCTCGTCTGTGTCACAGGTGCGACGCGCAGCCAGGTGTGGGCGGACAACGCCGCCGCGGCCAGCCGCTGGGTGAACGGCCCGTACGGTCCGCACACCTGCGTCGCCGGGTACGTGTGGCGTGAGGCGTACGCCGGGGACGACGTCTGCGTCACCGGGGCGCAGCGCAGCCAGGCCGCCGCCGACAACGCCGCCGCTGCGTCCCGGCGCAACCCGGCCCGGCTGGTGTCCGGCCCGAACACCTGCGTCAGCGGGTACGTGTGGCGCGACGCCGACCAGTCCGACTACGTCTGCGTCAGCGGCACGACCCGCTCCCAGGTGCTGGCGGACAACGCGGTCGCCGCGAGTCGCTGGGTCAGTGGCCCGTACGGCCCGCACACCTGCGTGGCCGGCTACGTGTGGCGCGAGGCGTTCATCGGCGACGACGTCTGCGTCACCGGGGCGCAGCGCAGCCAGGCCGCCGCGGACAACGCCGCCGGCCCCGGCCGGGTGCTACGACCGGCAGGTTGACCGACCGCGCCCCCGGTGGATCGACCACCGCTGGCGCATCTGTCGGGTGGGTCAGGACGCGGTCGCGGCCTGGCCCACGACGCCGACGTTGAGCGGGTCGGCCAGGAGCTTGTCGAAGGCCAGCTCGGCGGCGCCGATGAGGGCGGCGTCGCGGCCGAGTGCCGCCGCGCGCAGCCGTAGGTGCTCGCGGGACGCCGGCAGCGGCATGGTGTCCAACCGCTCGCGGACGGCGTCCGCTCCGGCGGTGAAGATGTCCCGGAGCGATCCGCCGAACACCACGGCATCCGGGTTGACCACGTTCACCAGGTTGGCCACCCCGAAGCCGAGCCACCCAGCGACCTGCTCGACGGCGTCCCGGGCGGTTCGGTCGCCGTCCGCCGCCGCGCGCAGCACCTCGGCCACCGCCGCGCGGTCGCTCGGATCGCGGCCCGCGTGCCGCAACAACGCGGCTTCGGAGATCTCGGTCTCCCAACAGCCACGTGAACCGCAGCCGCAGGGCAGACCGTTGGGGTTGACGACCATGTGGCCGACCTTGCCGCTGTGACCGCGGTGGCCTATCACCAGTCGGCCACCGACGATGATGCCGGCGCTGATGCCGAGGTCGCCGTGCAGGTAGATGACGTCGTCGGTGCCCACCGCCACGCCCCGGACGTGCTCGGCCAGCCCGGCGATGTCGGCCAGGTCACCTGCCACGAAACCGGGGCCGCCGCTGAACTCCGCCTCCAGTGCGACGGCGAGCGTCTCGTCGATGCTGGCGATCCGGATCCGGCCGGCCTGGTCACGGGTGGTGTCGGTGACCGCAACGGCGCCGCCGACAAGCAGCGCGTCGGCGGCCACCGACCGTTCCATGTCCCGGACCAGGTCGGCGAGGGGCCTGACGGCGTCGACAGCCGACAGGCCACTGGGTCGCGGTATCTCCCGCCGATCGAGGATCTCCCCGCCGAGGCCGACCCGGGCGGCACGTAGACGGTCGGCGTCGATGCTCAACGCGTGTGCGTAGACGCGGTCGAAGCGGGGACTGACCACGAGTGAGGGCCGGCCGGCGCGGCGGGCGGTGGTCGGTGCCTCCTCGGTGACCAGGCCGCTGGCGACCAGGTCGGCCGCGAGGGCGCCGATGGTGCTTCGGTTGAGGCCGAGCCGGCTTGTCAGTTCGGCCCGGGACGTCGGCCCGTGCACGTGGACGTAGCGCAGCACGGCGCCGAGATTCTGCCGCCGGATCTCCTCCTGGCTGGCTCCGGGTACCGACGGCAGCGAGGGCTCGGTGTGGCGGCCGATGCCGGCTGGCCTGGACCGGACGGGTGGTGCCACGGTCAGACCTCCTTCCGGATCGGTGCCGGGTGGTGCGGGGCTGTCCGGACGACGATGGGTCCCGGAAGAGGAGACCCGGGACCCATCGGCGTTGCTACCTGTCGTGCGGTGATTACTTGGTGAGCGGCGCGAGCTTCGGGTCGTTCGCGTACGCCTCGGCCGCGTTCGCCTTGGTGACGGCGACCGGCGGGAGCAGGAACGTGTCGACGACCTTGCTGCCGTTGTTGTAGGACTTGGTGTCGTTCACCTGCGGCTTGTCACCGGCCTGGAGAGCCTTGACCATGTTGATGGTCTCCTTCACCAGGTTGCGGGTGTCCTTGTTGATCGTCATGTACTGCTCACCCTTGACGATCGACTTGACCGACTCCACCTCGGAGTCCTGGCCGGTGACGATCGGGGTCGGCTTGCCGGCACCCTTGACCGAGGTCAGGATGGCGCGGGCCAGGGTGTCGTTCGGGGAGAGGACGCCGTCCAGCTCCTTGTTGCCGTAGGTCGAGGTCAGCAGCTGGTCCATGCGGGCCTGCGCACCCTCGGCCTTCCAGCCCTGGATGGCGGTCTGCTTGACGTCCTTCTGACCCGAGGCGACGACGACGGTGCCCTTGTCGATCTCCGGCTTGAGCACGCTCATCGCGCCGTTGAAGAAGACACCTGCGTTGTTGTCGTCCGGCGAGCCGGAGAACAGCTCGATGTTGTACGGGCCGTTCGGCTTCTTGGCCTTCATGCCGTCCAGCAGGGCCTGGCCCTGGAGCTGGCCGACCTTGAAGTTGTCGAACGCGACGTAGTAGTCGAGGTCCGGGGTGTTGGTGATCAGCCGGTCGTAGGCGATGACCTTCACACCGGCCGCGTGGGCCGCCGCGACCTGGGTCGACAGCTGTGCGGCGTCGGTCGCGCCGATGACGATGACCTTGGCGCCCTTGGTCACCATGGAGGTGATCTGCGCCTGCTGGTCGGCGACCGTGGTCGACGCACCGGCGTACTGCACGTTGCCCTGGAAGCCGGCCTCCTTGAGGCCGTTGGTGAACAGGTCACCGGCGAGGACCCAGTTCTCCGAGGTCTTGGCCGGGAGGGCCACGCCGATCAGGGAGTTGGCCGGGAAGCCCTTGGCGGCCTCGCCGCTGGTGCCGGAGTCGCCGTCACGGCCGGAGCCGCAACCGGCGAGGGCCAGCATGGCGGCGGCGCTGATGGCGACCACCGACGTGCCGAAGAATTTACGCATGGTGAGGACTTGCCTTTCTGGATGTGTAACCGGGGTGGTGAGGTCGGTGACCGTCAGCCGGACACCGCTGCCTTGGCGGGCTCGCGCTCCGCGTCCGGCGGTGAGGCGGGCGAGGCGGAGTCGTCGCGGCGGAACGGCCGCATCAGGCTCCCGATGATGGAGAAGCGCCCCTGGCTCTTGTTGTAGACGTCGATCGCGACGGCCAGCAGCAGGACCAGACCCTTGATGATCTGGACGCGGTCGGTGCCGACGCCCATGAGCTGCAGGCCGTTGTTGAGCACGGCCATGACGAGACCACCGACGATCGAGCCGCTGATGGTGCCGATGCCGCCGGAGACGGCCGCGCCACCGATGAACACCGCGGCGATGGCGTCCAGCTCCCAGCCGTTGCCGTCCTGCGGTCCGGAGGCCGCCGAACGGGCCACGAAGATCATGCCGGCCAGCGCGGCCAGGACGGACATGTTCATCATGACGAAGAAGTTGACCCGCTTGAGTTTCACGCCGGACAGCTCGGCCGCCCGGGAGTTGCCGCCCACCGCGTAGATGTGCCGGCCACCGGCCGTGTTGCGGGTGTAGAAGGAGTACGCGATCACCAGCACCAGCAGGATGATCCCCGAGATCGGGAAGCTGGTGCCGACGCGACCGCTGGCGAAGCGCAGCGAGGCGAAGGCGATCACCCCGACCATGATGGCCATCCGCAGGATCGAGACCCACATCGGCGCCGGGTCGGCGTCCATCGCCCGTCGGGTGTTGCGGGCCCGGATCTCGCGCCACACCACCGCCACGGCCGCGACCAGGCCGAGGAGCAGCGTGGCGTTGTTGTAGCCGGTGTTCGGACCGAACTCGGGCAGGAAGCCGGAGCCGATCTCCCGGAAGCCCTCCGGCACCGGGATGGTGTTGGCGTTACCGATGTACTGGTTGCCGCCGCGGAACAGCAGCATGCCGGCCAGGGTGACGATGAACGCCGGGACTCCGATGTACGCCACCCAGAATCCCTGCCAGGCGCCGATGACCGCGCCGATGGCGAGGCCGAACACGATGGCGGCGGGCCAGGGCAGGTCCCACTCGGTCATCGACTTGGCGACCAGGATGCCCGCGAAGGCCGCGACCGAGCCGACCGACAGGTCGATGTGTCCGGCCACGATCACCATGAGCATGCCGATGGCCAGGATCAGAATGTAGGAGTTCTGCTGGAACAGCGCGATCAGGTTGTCCGACCGCAGGGTCAGGCCATCGGTCAGGATCTGGAACAGGACGACGATCGCCACCAGGGTGAAAATCATCCCGAACTGGCGCGCGTTGGAGGTCGTACCTCCAAACAGATTCTTCTGAAGGTCCTTGATACGGCTCATCGGGAGGCCAACTTCTTCGTCGAGGTCATCTGCTTCATGAGGTTTTCCGGGGTGGCGTCCGCCCGAGCGATCTCGCCCGTGATGGCGCCTTCGAACACGGTGTAGATGCGGTCGCAGAGCCCGATCAGCTCAGGCAGCTCCGAGGAGATGACGACAACGCCCTTCCCCTGGTCGGCGAGCCGCTGGATGATGCCGTAGATCTCGTACTTGGCACCCACGTCGATGCCGCGCGTCGGCTCGTCGAGGATCAGCAGGTCCGGGTCGGTGAACATCCACTTCGCCAGGACGACCTTCTGCTGGTTGCCGCCGGAGAGCTTCGAGACGCTCTCGTCGACCGTCGGGGCCTTGGTCCGCAACTCCTTGCGGTACGCCTCGGCCGCCTGGTATTCCTCGACCTCGTTCAGGACGCCGTGGTGCGAGATCTTGGACAGCTTGGCGGCCACCGTCGACGACTTGATGTCGTCGAGCAGGTTGAGGCCGATCGCCTTGCGGTCCTCGCTGACGTACGCGAGCCCGTTGTCGATCGCGTCCGCGACCGACTTCAGGACGATCTCCTTGCCGTCCTTGATGATCGTGCCCGACTCGTACACCCCGTAGGAGCGGCCGAAGATGCTCATGGCGAGTTCGGTACGGCCCGCGCCCATCAGGCCGGCGAAGCCGACGATCTCGCCGCGACGCACCACGAAGCTCTCGTTCTTGCAGACCTGCCGGTCGGCGGAGATCGGGTGCCTGACATTCCAGTCGCGGACCTCGAAGAAGACCTCACCGACCTTCGGGGTGTGGTCCGGGAACCGACTGTGCAACTCCCGGCCGACCATGCCCCGCACGATCCGGTCCTCGTCGACCCCGTCCGCCTTGACGTCGAGGGTCTCCACGGTCCGGCCGTCGCGCAGGATGGTGATCTGGTCGGCGATCGCCTCGATCTCGTTCAGCTTGTGCGAGATCATGATCGAGGTGATGCCACGGGAGCGGAAGCCGCGCAGCAGGTCCAGCAGGTGCCGGGAGTCCGCCTCGTTCAGCGCGGCCGTCGGCTCGTCCAGGATGAGCAGCTTCACGTCCTTGGCGAACGCCTTGGCGATCTCCACGAGTTGCTGCTTGCCGACGCCGATGTCCTTGATCAGGGTGTCCGGGTCCTCCTGGAGACCGACCCGGGCCATCAGGTCCAGCGCCATCCGGTTCGCGGCCTTCCAGTCGATCGCGCCCCGCTTGCGCGGTTCGTTACCGAGGAAGATGTTCTCGGCGATCGACATGCCGGGAATGAGCGCGAGCTCCTGGTGGATGATCACGATTCCGGCGTTCTCGCTGGCCCGGATGTCGGAGAACTTGCTCTCCGACCCCTGGTAGACGATCTGGCCGTCGTAGCTGCCGTACGGGTAGACCCCGCTGAGGACCTTCATCAGCGTGGACTTGCCCGCACCGTTCTCGCCGCAGATGGCATGGATCTCACCGGCGCGAACCACCAGGTTGACGTCGGAGAGGGCCTTGACTCCGGGGAACTCCTTGGTGATGGAGCGCATCTCAAGGAGGATCGGCACGTCGCTCATCGCTCGTACCACCTCGCCAACGTCATCGGTTGCCTCCGGAAGGTTGAACCTTCACTTGGTTTTGTTGTTGACGGCAACGTATTGCGGCCGCAGGGCCATCCGCAAGGCGAGGGACTGTTGAAAAAGTAACAATCCGGCAATATAGACGAAGCAGAGTATTCGCCCGTCACAGCCGCCTCCGCAGCCCCTCCCGGCACCTTCGCCTGCCGGTGGCAACGTTGTCAAATGGAAGACAACGCCGCGATCGGCTCCCATCATCCCCGACAGGCCCACCACCAGCGCTGATCCGCGTCGGGCCGGAGACGGGACGCCACGTCGCCCGCTCGTCATCATCGAATGATCTTGATCGGGCCGCGGGGTCCGCACCGAGCCCCGGACGGCACGACGATCCTCGACGGACGATGTGACCCACGCCTCTACCGACGGGTCGGATCGACAGTGATCGTCGCGTCGCGCCCGCCACCAGGGGAGGGATCTGCGGCTTAACGGCCCTCAAGGGCGAATCGAGGCTGTCCGCGCCGACGCCGACGCGTCAACTCGGGCGCAGCACCACCTTGATCACCCCGTCCTCCCGGCGGTCGAAGCGGCGGTACAGCTCCGGCGCGTCGGCCAGGCTGCCGTGGTGGGTCACGACGACGCTGGGCCGGGCCCGACCGGCGACGACCAGGTCGCGCAGCAGCACCGTGTAACGGCGGTCGTGGGTGCGGCCGAACCGGACGGCGACGCCCTTGGCGAACAACGTCCCCCACGGGACGACGAGATCCTCGTGGGCGTCCGCGCCGGGCCCGGGACGCAGGTCCTTCTCCGGATACACGCCCGCGACCGCGATCGCGCCGGCCGGGTTGACCAACCGGGCGGCGTCGGCGATGACCTGGTCCGGGCGTTCCCGCTCGGGGTGCTCCCGGTCGCGGGCCTGGAACCCGACCGCGTCGATCACCTTGTCGACACCGCCCAGCTTCTCCTCGCCGAGCGGCAGCCCGACCCGGGCCCGGTCGGCGCGGATCTGCTCGACCGGGTCCCCCCGGCGGAAATCGACAGGCACGGCACCGATCTCCCCGGCCTTGTCGAGCCGCGCCTCGACGCCGTCGACGCAGTAGACGACCCGGGCACCCCGCAGCAGGGCCGCGTAGGCGCCGAGCAGGCCGATGGTGCCGGCGCCGAAGACGGCCACCGTGTCACCGGCCTCGACCCCGGCAAGGGTGGCGGCGGAGTGCCACCCCGTGACGAACGCGTCGGCAAGCAGCACGAAGTCGTCCTCGTACCCGTCCCCCGGCTCGCCAGGCACCGGTACGCAGTTGGCGTCGGCCCAGGGCACGCGCAGCAGGTCGGCCTGGGCACCCCGATAGGGGCCCATCCCGGCGTAGCCGTACGCCGCGCCCGGCCCCTCCGCCCGCGCCCGCAGACAGGCGGCCGAGAGCCCCCGGGCGCACATCACGCACGTCCCGCAGAAGAGGTGCGTGGGGATCACCACGCGGGTGCCCGGCCGGACGGTCTGCACCGCCCGGCCCACCTCCTGCACCACGCCCAGTGGTTCGTGGCCGAGCACCAGCCCGGGGTCGGCACCGGTCCGCCCGTCGTACATGTGCAGGTCGGTGCCGCACAGCGCGGTGGAGGTGATCCGCACCAGGGCGTCGGTCTCCGCCTCCAGCGTCGCGTCGGGCACCTCCCGCACGGCGACGGTCCGGACGTCGGCGTAGACGACGGCTCGCATCCCGGGCCTCCTGTTCGGTGACGAAAGAGCGGTCTTCCCCCGACTGGGCCGTTCATGCCCCGGGCCGGTGGACCGGGCGGACGGGGGTGTTATCTTAGGGCCCCTAAGTTTCTTCCTAGCGAGACAAAGGTTCGGTATGCCACGGCAGGGACTGACCAGCGCGCGCGTTTCGGCCGCCGCGGCCGAACTGGCCGACGCGGTCGGCCTGTCCCGGTTGACAGTCGCGGCCGTCGCCCGGCACTTCGGCGTCTCGGACGCCGCGCTCTACGTGCACGTCCGCAGCCGCGACGCGTTGATCGAGCAGGTCGCGGTCCGGGCGGCTGCCGCTTTCGCCGACGAGCTCGCGATCGCCGTGGCCGGGCGGGCGGGCCACCGGGCTCTCGTCGGGTTCGCCGACGCCTGGCGCGCGTTCGCCGTGGCGCACCCCGGGCAGTACGCCGCGACGCAGCTCCCGCTTCCACCGGAGGTCGGCACGGGTTCGGCCGGGCATCTGCGGTTGATCGAGCTGAGCTACGCGATGCTGCGCGGCTACGGGCTCGACGAGCCGGCGCTTACCGACGCGATGCGATTCGTCCGCAGCACCCTGCACGGCTTCGCGAGTCTCGAAGTCGTCGACGGCTTCGGCCATCCCCGCGCCGTCGACGCGTCGTGGCACTCGATCCTCGACGCGGTCCACACGACGCTCAGCAACTGGCCGACCGGAGAACAGGAGCAGCAGTGAGCAGCCCCGACCAGTACGTCGAGTCCTCCGACGGGACGCGCCTGGCGCTCCGGCGCCTGGGTGCCGGCGACCCCGTCGTCCTCGTGCACGGCTCGGGTGGTGGGCTGCACTCCTGGGCCACCGTCGCCGACCAGCTCGCCCGTGACCACGAGGTGTGGCTGCCGGCCCGCCGCGGCTACGGTCCCAGTGACGTCCCGCCCGGCCCCAAGTCCTTCACCCAGGAGACCGCCGACCTGCTCGCGGTCGTCGAGGCGGCACGCCAGCCCACCGGCAGGACCGTCCATGTCGTCGGCGCCTCGTACGGAGCGACACTGGCGTTGCACACCGCCTCGGCCGATCCGCGCGGCATCCGCTCGCTTGCCATCTTCGAGCCTCCGCTCTTCGCGGCCGGAGCGGAGATCGCACCCCTGCTGGCCCGGTACCGTTCCGCCTTCGCCCGCGACGACGCGGCGGCGATGGCAGCGGCGTTGAACGAGGTGACCCGGGTCCCGGCGGCGATCGTCGCCGCGCTCGCCGCCTCGGCGGGCGACCGGACGCCCGACCCGGTCGAGGCGCGGCGGGCGGCGACCGGCTGGCTGCACGACCTCGAGGCCCTCGCCGGGGACAGCACGGACATCAGCCGGTGGTCCTCGATCACCGTGCCGACTCTGCTGCTGGCCGGCGCGGACACCTGGGAGCCGATGCCCACGACGATGAACACGCTCGCGCGGACGATTCCGGCGGCCCGCTACGTCGTCTGGGCGGGTCAGTCGCACTTCGTGACCATGACGGCACCCACCCTGGTCGCCGACGCGCTGCGGCAGTTCTTCGTCGAGGCCCCGCCGGCCTAGGGCGCGGCAGCGGCTCGGCTCTTCCGGCCTACCTTCCGCCGGGCGCCGCCCGGGCAGGATCCGCACCAGCGGCGCGGATCCTGCCCCGGACGTCGGCGGGCACCCTCGGCCCTACTCGGGCACCTGCTGCTTACGGAACTGTTCGACCGGGAGGCCGCCGCGACCCCAGTTCTCGGTCTCGACCTCGTCGATCACCACGAAGGTCGACGTCAACGGCTTGTTCAGGACGTCGCGCAGCAGCTCGCTCACGCCCTTGATGAGGGCGGCCTTCTCCTCGGCGGTCGCCGCGGACGCCCCCGCGGTGCTGCCCTCGCGGGTGATCTGGATGGTCACGATCGGCATCGTCTACTCCCTTTCCGGTGTGCGGTGGCGTCAGTGACCGGCGTTCTGGCCGCCGTCGACGTGCAGGATCTCGCCGGTGACGAAGGGGGCGGACTCGAGGTAGAGGACGGCGTCGACCACGTCGCTGGTCTCGCCCATCCGGCCGACCGGGTGCAGGCCCGCGAGCGTCTGGTGCGTCTCGACCGGGTGCATCGGGGTCTTGATGATGCCGGGCGCGACGGCGTTGACCCGTACGCCGCGGGCCGCGTACTCGATGGCCAGGGACTTGGTGGCGGAGCTGATGCCGCCCTTGGTCAACGACGCGAGCGCCGACGGAACGTGCGAACTGGGCTGGTCGACGAAGCTTGTCGTGATGCTGACGATGTGCCCCGATCCCCCGGCCAGCAGGTGCGGCAGGACGCGTCGGGTGAGGTGGAAGAACCCGGCGAGGTTGACAGCGGTGACCTGGTCGAACTCCTCGTCGGTGTAGTCGGTGAACGGCTTGGCGACGAAGACGCCGGCGTTGTTCACCAGGGTGTCGATCCGCCCGAACCGGTCCAGAGCGGCACGCACCACCCGCTCCGCGGTGTCGGCCTCGGCGATGTCACCCCGAACCGTGACGACCTCCGGGTCGTGGGACGCGCCGATCGAGCGTGATGTCGCGACGACGCCGTACCCGAGCTTGCGGTACGCGTCCACGAGGTCGGCGCCGATGCCCTGGGAGGCGCCGGTGATCACCACGACCTTCTGTGCCTGACTGCTGTTCATGAGAAGACAACTTCCTCTAGACGACTGGTCTACTAAAAGCTAGCCGACCGGTCGTGTATTGTCGAAGCATGGGACGGACAAGTGACGCGAGGAACAAGATCCTGGACGCGGCCGCCGCGCTGATCGAGCAGCGCGGCTACACGGCGCTCGGGGTGGCCGAGATCTGCTCGGCGGCGGGCGTGCCGAAGGGCAGCTTCTACTACTTCTTCGAGTCCAAGCAGGCACTCGCCCGCACCGTCATCGACGAGCACTGGGTCACCCAGCGCCGCCAGTGGGAGCAGGTGCTCGTCAGCGAGCGCGACCCGCTACAGCGGCTGCAGGACCTGTTCGAGGCCACCGAGGACATCCAGCGCGTCGGCAAGCAGAAAGCCGGCGTGGTCGCCGGCTGCCTGTTCGGCAACCTCGCCCTCGAACTCAGCAACCAGGCCGAGGAGATCCGCGGTCGGCTCCAGGAGATCTTCGAGGAGCAGATCAGCCTCATCGAGCAGGTCGTCGTCGAGGCGAAGGACCGCGGCCTGGCGGGCCCGGCGGTCGACAGCCGGGAGGCCGCCCGATCGATCGTCGCGCAGATCGAGGGACGGGTCCTGCTCGCGAAGTTGCTCAACGACCCCGGCCAGCTGGAGATGCTGTGGCGCAACTGCCTGGACCTCCTCCAGGTGCCGGCGCAGGCCAGGACCACCACCGGCTGAACGGCCGACTGTCGTCGACCGTCCACTCCGGGCGCACTGCGCGGCCACTCAGTAGCATCGGCGGGGCACGATGTTCAGGCGGACCACTCCCCGACCGGATCGAGCAGCCGACATGACGACCGAGCAGACCACCTCTCCTTCGCGTACCGGCGTCGGCATCGCCGCCGGTGGTCTCGGCCAGACCGTTCGGGGCGGTCGCCAGATCCTGGACGACATCTCGCTGACCATCGCGCCTGGCGAACTGGTCGCGATCATCGGCGTCAGCGGCGCCGGCAAGACGAGCCTGCTGGAGCTGCTGGCCGGGGTACGGCGACCGACGGCGGGCACCGTGACCTACGACGGCACCGCCCCGGCGGGCGCGATCGGTTTCGTCCCGCAGGACGACATCATCCACCGCGAGCTGCCACTGGCCCGCACCCTGCGCTACGCCGCCCGACTGCGCCTGGCACCCGGCACCGGGCCGGCCGAGGTCACCCGCCGCGTCGCGGAGGTGCTCGCCGAACTGCGCCTCACCGAACGGGCCGCCACCGGAGTGGGCCTGCTCAGCGGTGGTGAACGCAAACGCGCCAGCATCGCCGTCGAGCTGCTCACCCGGCCCGGCGTGTTCTTCCTGGACGAGCCCACCTCGGGGTTGGATCCGGCGATCGCCGTGGAGCTGCTGCGGGTGCTGCGTACGCTCGCCGACTCCGGGACCACGGTCGTGCTCACCACCCACCAGATCACCGACGTGGACCGCTGCGACCGGGTGGTCGTACTGACCCGTCAGGGCCGACTGGCGTTCAGCGGCACGCCCGCCGCCGCCCGGGAGTTCTTCGACCTGCGGTCCCTCGTCGAGGTGCACCCTCGGCTCGACGAGGCGTCGCATCCGGCCGAGTGGCCCGATCGCTTCGCCGCGCAGCGCGACGACAGCGGACCGGCCGGTGCGGTAGGCGGCGGGGGCAGCGCCCTGCCGGCGCCCCGGCGGGTCGGCCGGCTGCGCCAGTGGGCCGTCCTCACCGCCCGCGACGCGGAGATCGTCGTCCGTAATCGGCTGACCCTGGCGATCCTGCTCGGCTCGCCGTTGATGGTGCTCGCCATGTTCGCCCTGCTGTTCCGACCGGGGGCGTTCGAGCCCACCCGGCCGAGCCCGACCGTGACCGTGATGATCCTGTTCTGGATCGCGTTCGGCGGTTTCTTCTTCGGGCTCACCTACGGGTTACTGCAGATCTGCACCGAGCTGCCGATCCTGCGCCGGGAGCGGCTGGCGGGTGTCCGGCTGCTGCCGTACCTGATGGGCAAGGTCGCGGTGCTGCTGCCGCTGCTGGCCCTGGTGGACCTGGCCCTGCTCGGGGTGTTGCGCGGGATCGACCGGCTGCCGCCGGTCGACGGCACCGACTTCGCGGCCCTGTACGCGACACTGCTGCTCTCCTCGGCGGCGGCGCTCACCCTCGGCCTGCTGTGCTCCGCGGCGGTCTCCGACGCGGCCCAGGCGACGCTCATGCTGCCGATGCTCTGCTTTCCGCAGGTGCTCTTCGTCGGTGCGATCCTGCCGGTGCCGGCCATGGCGGTCGGTGGTCAGTGGCTCAGCTTCGCGATGTCCAACCGCTGGGCGTTCGAGGGTCTGGGGCACACCGCCGGGGTGGAACGACTCTGGCGCGACGGCGGCTCCCCGCTCGGTCCACCGCTGCTGGCCACGTACGGTGACAGCTTCTCCCGGCCGGTCTGGGTGAACTGGCTGGTGCTCGGCGGCTTCACGGTGCTCTTCCTCGTCGCCGCCTGGGCGGTGCTGGTCCGACGGGACCCCCGCCGTGCGTCCTGAGCCGATCCCGCACGCCTCCCCCACGGCGCTGCCGGGATACGCCGCCACCGGCCGGATCGACGAGCTGCGCGCCACCGAATACCGGCACCTGGACAGCGGCGGGCAGGTGTACCTCGACTACGCCGGGGCCGGGGTCGCGGCGCAGGCCCAGGTACGCGAACATCACGACCGGCTGCTCGCCGGCCTGTACGGCAACCCGCACTCGGAGAACCCGAGCAGCGCGGCGGCCGGTTCCCTGGTGGAGTCGGCACGACGCGCGGTGCTCGACTTCTTCCGCGCGGACCCGTCCGAGTACGCGGTGGTCTTCACCCCGAACGCCAGCGGCGCCTGCCGGCTGGTCGGTGAGGCGTACGACTTCGGCCGCGCCGCTCCGCTCGTGCTGACCTGGGACAACCACAACTCGGTGAACGGCATCCGCGAGTACGCCCGGGCGGCCGGCGCGGCCGTGCGCTACGTGCCGCTGAGCGGGCCGGAGCTGCGGGTCGCCGAGTCGGCCCTGTCCACGGTGCTCGACGCCAGCCGTGGCCGGCGGTGGGGTCGGGGTCGGCGAGGGCTGTTGGCCTATCCGGCGCAGAGCAACTTCTCCGGCGTGCAGCACCCGCTGGGCTGGGTGGAGTTGGCCCACCAGCACGGCTACGACGTGCTGCTCGACGCCGCCGCCTTCGCGCCGACGAATCGGCTGGACCTCAGCGTCGTCCGGCCGGAGTTCGTGTGTCTGAGCTGGTACAAGCTCTTCGGCTACCCGACCGGGGTTGGCGCGTTGCTGGCCCGCCGGGACGCGCTGGCCCGGCTGCGCCGGCCGTGGTTCGCCGGTGGCACGATCCGCGCGGTAAGCGTGCAGGGTGACTGGCACCGGTCGATGGACGACGAGTCGGCGTTCGAGGACGGCACGCTCAACTTCCTGAGCATCCCGGACGTGGAGTTCGGGCTGCGGTGGCTGGACTCGATCGGGGTGGACCTCGTGCACTCCCGGGTCGGTCTGCTCACCGAGTGGCTGCTGGCGCGGCTGACCACGCTGCGGCACGCCAGCGGTCAACCCCTGGTCCAGGTGTACGGGCCGACGACGGGCGCGGGCCGCGGCGGCACCGTGACGTTCAACCTCCGCGACCCGGACGGCACCCTTGTCGATGAGCGGCTGGTCGCGCGGGAGTCGGCGGCGGCCGGTTTCGCCCTGCGCACTGGCTGCTTCTGCAACCCGGGCGCGGGTGAGGGCGCGTTCGGGATCAGCCGGGAGTCGCTGCGGCGGCGGTTGTTGGCGCGGGTCGACACGATCGACAGCTACCTTGCCGCGCTGCGCCTGCCGACGGGTGGGGCGGTCCGTGTCTCGTTCGGGCTGGCGTCCACCGCCACCGACGCGGAACGCTTCGTCGCCTTCGTCCAGTCGACCTACCTGGACCGTGGGGTCGGCGTCGAGGCTCCCCTGCCACCGCGGTTGCGCTGTTGACCCTTGCGCGCAGGCGCGTCAGCTGACCTGGGCCACGGGCGCCGGGCGGTGCCTGATCTCCTCCATGAACGGGAACCGGGCGGTGAGCTCGGCGACCGTCAGCCCGGCCTGCCAGGCCGCGGCCACCTTGGCGACCTGCAACAGGTCCATCACGTCGCCGCGGGCCAGCACCTCGCCCGACACCCGCAGGTCGATCATGAAATATCGGGCCTGCGATCCCAGCTTCACGCAGACCACGCCCTGCTCGGAGTGCAACTCGGCGCAGGTGAATCGGCTCCGCCCCTGCTCGGGGGCGGTGACCCGGCCGAGATCGAGCCCGTGTCGGGCAGCGGTTTCGATGAGCGCGGGGGCCAGACCACCTCGCTCGACCAGGTCCGGGTAGAGGCGCACACCCAGCGCCGTCGACGCGTCGCTCATGACTGACTCCCACTTCCTTGTGACAGAGACCAGCAGCGCGCAGGTTACGAGGAGGTTTCCCGCACGCCTCGTCATCCTGTCCCGGGTGGACGCCCCACGGCAATAGGAAGGGTCGATTCGACCGCTATCGAGTAACACTCGTCCGGGCGGTGCGGGCCACCCGGACGAGCCCGACCGCTGCGGTCGTCGCGTCCATCTCGGAGTCACTGGCGATCGCCGTACCGCGCGCGGGGTGGAGGGCGCGAAGGGCGATGCGGGTGCATTGGAAACACTCTTGACAGAAAGACACGATATCGACATCCTTCTCTACAGAGAGCGCTCTCCGCCCTTTTCCTCGCGCAGCCTCCACCACTCCCCGCTGAGGAGCCCCCCGTGTTCACAGCCCGCACCCGGTCTCGTCCCCTCGTACTCCTGGCGGTCGCCCTCGTCGCGACCGCCGCGGCGCTCGTCCCGGCGCATCCCGACCGAGCCGAGGCCGCCATCGGCCCCATCAGCTGGCAGGACGAGTTCAACTC
The DNA here is from genome assembly GCF_040639415.1 of Micromonospora sp. NPDC023888. Lineage (NCBI taxonomy): Bacteria > Bacillati > Actinomycetota > Actinomycetes > Micromonosporales > Micromonosporaceae > Micromonospora > Micromonospora sp. NPDC023888. The sequence goes on from NZ_JBEZZW010000003.1 coordinate 280,108, forward strand.
CCCGGCCGGCACCCCCGTCGACCAGAACAAGTGGCGCTTCGACATCGGCGGCGGCGGTTGGGGCAACAACGAGCGGCAGTACTACACCAACAGCACCAGCAACGCCGTCCACGACGGCCAGGGCAACCTCGTCATCACGGCCCGCCGGGACAATCCCGCCAACTACCAGTGCCACTACGGGCGCTGCGAGTACACGTCGGCGCGGCTGCTGTCGGCGGCCACCTTCACCCAGACCTACGGCCGATTCGAGGCCCGGATCAAGATTCCGCGCGGCCAGGGCATCTGGCCGGCGTTCTGGATGCTCGGCACCGGCGGCGGATGGCCCGACGCCGGCGAGATCGACATCATGGAGAACATCGGCCGGGAGCCCAACACCGTCTACGGCACCGTGCACGGGCCCGGCTACTCCGGCGGCGGCGGCATCACCGGCAGTCGCAGCATCGGGGCGCCACTCGCCGACGGCTTCCACACCTACCGGGTGGACTGGGAGCCGAACGTGATCACCTGGTACCTGGACGGGGTCCAGTACCACCGGGTCGATCCCGCGCGACTCGGCGGCAACCGCTGGGTGTTCGACCACCCCTTCTTCATGATCCTCAACGTCGCGGTGGGCGGTAACTGGCCCGGCTACCCGGACGGCTCCACGCAGTTCCCGCAGCAGATGCTCGTCGACTACGTGCGAGTGTCCAGCTACACCTCCGGAGGCGGCGGCGAGCCGACACCCGGCACCAGCCGGATCCGGGGCGCGCAGAGCGGGCGGTGCATCGACATTCCCAGCGCCAACCCGGTCGAGGGCGCCAAGTTGCAGATCTGGGACTGCAACACCACAGCGGCCCAGGCCTGGACCTTCGCCTCCGACGGGACGGTCCGCGCGATGGGCAAGTGCATGGATCCCGCCTGGGCCGGCACGGCGAACGGCACCGAGGTCAACCTGGTCACCTGCAACGGCAACACCGCGCAGCGCTTCACCCTCAACGCCGCCGGCGACCTGGTCAACCTCAACGCCAACAGGTGCGTGGACGTGCGGGACGCCAACCCCAACAACGGCGGCAAGCTGCACCTGTGGGACTGCATCGGTGCGGCGAACCAGAAGTGGTCCCGCGTCTGAGCGACACCCGGCACGGATGGGGGGCCGCCCGCGGCAGCAGCGTCGGGCGGCCCCGCACCCTGTCCCCGCCGCACTCGGGGCGAGCCCGAATTAGTCCGATGGCAGGGAGAGCAGGCCGACGCCCGCTATGTTCGGATACGTCCAGAATCCGGCAATTCGGGAGTCAGCTCATGTCGCACCATCTCGACACCCCCCTCGCCGCCCAGGGCGGCCAGCTCTACATCGACGATCTGTACGTCTTCAACGGCGACCGCGCCACGGTGTTCGTGATGGACGTCAACAGCTCGGTGACGAAGGCGGACATCAAGCGCGGCTTCCACGCCGAGGCGCGCTACGAGATAAAGATCCACTTCAACGGCGCGGAGATGGAGGGGCTGACCTACCGGTTCGCCTTCGGCGAGACGGACGGCGACGGAAAGCAGACCTTCCAGTTGTACGAACTCGCCGGCGAGGATGCCCGCGACGACGCCGCGATGGGCACCCCCATCGCCGAGGGTCACACCGGCGAGGTGTCGACCGGGGGCAACGTCCGGATCTGGGCCGGGCGGATCAGCGACCCGTTCTACATCGACCTCGACGAACTCGCCACCATCAACGGCGCGCTCAAGGACGGCGCCCGGGTGGACCGCTCGGCGTGGCGGATGGACCAGGCCAAGAACAGCTTCGCCGGCACGACCGTCGAGTCGATCGTCCTCGAGGTCTCCCACGACGAGCCGCTGCTGCGCGACGGCACCGACATCGGCGTCTGGTGCCGCACGATGCTGGCCACCGACGCCGGTGGGTGGCGACAGATCAACCGCGCCGGCCACCCCATGATGTGGCCGCTGTTCTGGCCCCACGACACCGACTTCTCCGACCCCGCCAACTTCCGGCACCCCAGCAGGGACCTCTCCGAGGACGGCGAGGAGATCGCCAGCGCCGTCGCGGGCGTCGTCGCCGCCAACGGCACCGCCCCCGACCCGCAGGCGTACGGGTGGAGCGTCGCCCGACAGCTCTACCCCGACCTGCTGTCCTACCAGGTCGGCACGGCTGCCAACTACGGCTTCGCGGTCCGCAACGGGCGCAGCATGGCCGACAACGCACCCGAGGTGATGTTCTCCCTGGTGCTCAACACGGGCACCACGTCCGGCCTCACCTCGGAGGTCACCAAGGCCGCCCGCGCCGCCAGCTTCCCGTACGTGGTGCCGGCCTGAGCGATCCACCGACGCGTCGCCCGCAGCCAGGCGTCAGCCCAGGTGGAGATCGCAACGATCGCGCTGTTCGTCCGATATGACCCTTTCGCCCTAGATAGGCTCTGAGCTGCTAGCAAAGGGCATTTAGGACAAGGGAGACTCGATGCGTAGAAAGATTCTCGCGGGCCTGGCCGGCGTTGCCGCCGTCCTGGCGCTCGCCGGGCCGGCCGCCGCGGACACCACTGGCGAAACGATCGTGACCCTCACCGTCGACGCCGCCGGCGGCCTCTCGATCACCGTGCCGGCGACCGCGAACATCGGGCACGGCGTGGAGGGCTCCACCGTCACCGGTCAGCTCGGCCCGGTCACCGTGCTGGACCAGCGTGGTTCGCTCACCCCCAACTGGACCGCCACCGTCGTCTCCACCGACTTCACCACGGGCGGTGGCACCTCCGGGGAGACGATCCCGGCCATCAACGTCCTGTACTGGTCCGGCCCCGCGACGGGGACCGCCGGTGGCGGCACCTTCACGCCGGGCCAGCCCACCGCCGCCCAGCAGGTGATCATCAACGTGCCCCGGACGGCGATGAGCCACACCGGCGGCACGGGCAACAACTTCGCCACCTGGAACCCCACCCTGGCGGTGAACATTCCGGTCGGCACCGTCGAGGGTGTCTACACCGGGACGGTGACACATTCGGTGTTCTGACCCGCTCGGCCGGCTGGTGCTGCTGGCCTCGGTCGCCCTCGTGGCGCTCGGGGTTTCGGCAGCGCCAGCCGTTGCCGTGCGGGAGCAGCGCCAGGAGCCCGCCGACGAAGCCGCGATCAGTATCCGGATGCTGGACATCCCGGCCAGTCGGGTGCAGGACCCCCGTGCCCGGGTCTACATCGTGGACCACCTGAAGCCCGGAACGACGATCAACCGCCGGGTCGAGGTGCAGAACACCTCGGGTGAGTCACAGAAGATCGAGTTCTATTCCGGCGCGGCGTCGGTCGAGAACAACGCCTTCACCGTGCCCGACGGGCGCACCGGCAACGAACTCAGCGGGTGGATCCGGCTGAAGACCGCCGCGATGGAGCTGGATCCGGGCGAGCGACGGCCGGTCGAGGTCGAGATCGCCGTACCGAAGAAGGCATCGAAGGGCGAGCGGTACGGCGCGATCTGGGCGCAGGTCACCAGCGCGAAGGAGCGCACCGGCAATGTCACCCAGGTCCACCGGGTGGGCATCCGGGTCTACCTCGACATCGGTCCGGGTGGTGAGCCACCAACGGACTTCCGCGTCGACGGGCTGGTCGCGGAGCCCGGGACCGGCGAGTTTCCCGTGGTCATTGCGAAGGTCACCAACACCGGCCAGCGCGCGCTGGACATGACGGGCACGCTGTCGCTGCGCAAGGAGGCGGTCCAGGCCGGACCGTTCAAGGTGACAAACGGCGTGACGATCCTGCCCGGCCAGAGCGGCCGGGTCCGGATCGAGATCAACCAGGCCCTGCCGGCGGGCGTCTGGGACGTGCACGCGAAGCTCGCCAGCGGCATCGTGGAACGCACCGCCACCGGGAAGATCAGCCTGCCCGTCGCGGCGCCGATGGCGGTCGCGGCCAGCGGGCCGAACTGGTTGGTCTACGCGGTCGGCGGGATCGCCCTGCTGGCGCTGATCGCCCTCGCCGGCTGGTATCTCGTCCGCCGGCAACGCCCTCGGCTGGCCTGACCGAGGCGGGCCGCACAGACTGCCCGGCCGTCCCCGTCAGGGGTACGGCCGGGCAGTGACGTGTCACCGGTCCGTCCCTACCCGGCGGCCACCGGTCCGCGAGCGGCAGCGCCCCGACCCTAGATGACCGAGTGCGTCACGACCGCCACGTAGTCGCCGACCACCACCCCGGACGGGATCGTCACCCACAGGGTCGGATTCCAGGTGGCGGAGTTGGGGCCCCCGGTCTGGCCGGACCACCCGGCGGCCGTGCGTGGGGTGTCCAGCACCGCGCCGGGCTGCGGGAGGAAGGTTCCGACGCCGGTGGTGGCCAGGGCCGGCCCGGAGGCGTACGTGATGTTGCTGTTGGGGATGGTCTCGACACCCGAGCCGGAACCCGTTGTGAAGTTCGTGCTGGACACGACGCTTACCCAGTTTCCGGAGAACGGCCCGCGGTCGTCGGTCACTGTCACCGGGCCGAGTTGGCCGGAGACGCCTGTCGCGTCCGAGGTGACGGTGCCGAGTGCGGAGATCGCCGGGACGCTTATCGAGAGCCCGCCGAGCGGGCTGATGACCAGTTCGACCGGCCGGGACGCGGACTGGTTGAACGAGTCGGTCACCCGGACGGTGAACGAGAAGGTCCCGGACGCGGTGGGCGTGCCGGAGAGCAGACCGCTGACCGGGTCGAGGGTCAGCCCGGCGGGCAGGCTTCCGGCGCTTACCGACCAGGCGAAGGGACCCGTGCCGCCGGCGACCGTGAGCTGGTACTGGTACGGGTCGTACGCCCGGCCGGGCGGGGGCGGCGCGAACGTCAGCGTCGGGGGCGGATTGACGGTCACCGACGCCGAGGGCGCCGACTGTGGGCCGGTCCCCGCGGCGTTGTTCGCGGCCACCCGGAACGTGTACGTGGCGCCGCCGGTCAGCCCGGTGACGACCTGGGTGGTGGCGGTCCCGGTGAAGGTCTGCGGTGTCTGCGCGACCCCGTTGAGGTACGGCGTCACCGTGTAGCCGGTGATCGCCGAGCCGCCGTTGGCCGGGGCCGTCCAGCTCAGCGTGGCGGCGTTGGTCCCCGCCGTGGCGGAGGTGATCGTCGGCGCTCCCGGCAGGGTGTACGGCACCACCGCCGCCGACGCCGGGCTGGCCGCGCCGGTGCCGTACGCGTTCACCGCCGCCACCCGGAAGGCGTACGAGGCGCCGGCGGTCAGCCCGGTCAACGTGCGGCTGGTCGTGGAGGCGTCGAAGGAGAGGGTCGGCTGGGTGATCCCGTCCCGGATCGGGGTGATCAGGTACCCGGTGATCGGACTGCCGTTGCTCGCGGGCGCGGTCCAGCTCACGGTGGCGCTGGTGATGCCCGCGACCGCCGTGGGCGTGGCCGGCGTGCCCGGCGCGGACGCGTAGACGTAGGTCGCCGATCCGGCCGCGCCCCGGGTGACGACGCTGACGGTGACGGTCGCCGGGCTGGACCGGGCGGGCATCGAGGAGATGCCGAGTGTGCCGTCCGGATTCACTGTGAAGCAGCCGGCGGCCGGGCCGGACGTGCAGGGCAGCAGCAGCACCGAGGTGCCGGCCTGCTGCTCGGCGGCCGTACCGATGGTGATCGCTGTCGCGCCGGTGAGGTTGCTGCCGCCAACGGTGACCGCGACGCCCCCGGCGATGGCGCTCTGCGCGGGGGTGACGGTGACGCCGCTCGGTGCGGCGGCCGGTGCCACGGGTGTGGTGACAGTGGAGTAACCAGGGTTCGCGTCGATGGAGGACGAGGTCGCCACCGTGGCCGTCTGGATCAGTGCCGGCGTCACACCGGTCCCGGTCACGGTTGCGACGACGGTGATGGGCGGCAGGGAGGTTCCACCGGCGAAGGGCCCGTTGCTGTTGGTGCAGGTGATGCTCTGCCCGGACGGTACGGCGCAGACCCAGCCGGAGCCGAAGGCGGCCCGTGGCACGACTCCGGTCGGCACGGTCTGGGTGACCGAGATCGGCGCTGTCTCGGTCGCACCGGGATCGACCCCGGCGGTGATCGAGTAGGTGACGGGGTCGCCGGGCTGCGGACTGGCCCCCACCGCGCTGGTCTGTGCCACGTTCAGGTCCGGCACCGGGTTGAAGGTGACCGCGCGGGCGTTGTCGACCTCGTGGAAGTCGGTGACCGAGCCGGTGGAGCCTACCCAACCGAAGGCGAGCTGCCGGGGGTATCCGTTGGCGTTCAACCAGGTCGGCGACGGATACAGGCTCGGCGACACGACCGGGAGGCTGCCGGCCAAGGTTCGCGCCGTACCGCCCACCGGGGTGAACCGGACGCGGTACTCCCCAGCCGGAACGGTGATGCCGGTGTCGGTGGTGAACGAGGACGAGGTGGTGTTGGCAACCACCTCGACCGGCACCACCGAGGCGGCCCTGGTGCTGGCGCGCAACGCCACGGCGGGCGACGAGGTGGTGGTGGCGGTGCTGTTGATCGCGCAGTAGCCGACCCCGTTGCGGCCCGGCCCCCGGATTACCACCTGGCCGGGGACCCGCGTGTTCGTGGTCGAGATGTAGGGCGGATTCGTGCAACCGGTGCCCTGGTAGAGGCTGTTGCTGAAGTTGCCGAAGACGTCCAGCCCGATGCCCAGGTAGCCGTTGGACAGACCCACCGAGCCACCGTTGAACGCCGCCGAGTAGCCAAGCGATCCGCCCGACTGGCCGATCACCGCCGGGGACCGCGGGTTGGCGGGGTCCACCGCGGCCAGCGCGAACGCCAGACCGTCAGCTCCGGTGCTGATACCGCCGTACTGATAGGTGTTGAAGGAGACGTGCAGTCCCTGGGAGGTGGGCACGCTCACCGCGCCGAACACGCCGCCCTGCCGGTTCGCGACGGCCGGGGTGAGGCGTAGCTTGCCCGAGCCTTGTGGGTCGGTTGCCGTCGGGCAGCTCAGCAGCGGGCCGGTTGTCGAGTTGCCGGCGGCGCTCAGGCAGGCGACGTTTGTCGCGGTAGCGACCGGCACGCCCGGCACCGTCACCGCGCCGACGCCGTCCGGGGTGTTGTTGTGGAACGGCTGGTCGAACAGGACGGACCCGGCAGCCCACGCGGGGAGCGGCGCGAACGCGAGAGCCGCCGCGGTCACGGCCGCGACCAGCCCCGCGCTCCTGATCGGCCGACGACGGCCCCGAAACGACATGCGCACTCCCAACGTTCACTCCAGTCCCGATCCGGACTATATTCCTCAAAGGGCGCATATGCCGCTCAAGGAGACAAGCTGGCATCTTGCCGGGGGGACAGGCTGGGTTGGTCCGACCGCATAAAGCGGACCGACCTCCTCGGTCACGCCGAGGAGGTCGGTCCGCTGAGACTGGAAGCGGTCAGCCCTCGATGTCGCGGGGGTCCCGACTGCGGGGGTAGGTGTTCTTCTCCCCGATCGTGCCGTCCTGCTTCTTGATCACGTGTTCGACGCCCCGGTCGGCGGCCATCTCGCGGCCCTGGGCCTGCGCGTCCGCCTTCACGTCATGCGTGCTGCTGGCCCGCTCGTTGCCCTCCGCCTTGTTCTTCCACTGCCCGTCCTCGTGGTACGTGTCGACGTCACCCTTGACCATGGCCGGCTCCTCCCTGCGTCCGAAGTGTTCCTCACCTCAGTGCCCGCAGTCGGGTCGGGCAAAACGCCGTCCTCAGGAGACCCCCGGGCGACAGTTGCCGCTCGTCCGCTTGACCGTGTGTTCGCGTTCGTCGGTGGTGATGCCCGACGGCTCCCCGTCGAAGTGGGTCTCGACCTTCTCCCAGCCGCGCCGCTGCTCGTAGTGCAGGTGCGGCGCGCCGGAGTTGCCGGTGCTGCCGAGCAGCCCGATCTGGTCGCCCTGACCGACCCGCTGCCCGACCGTGACCAGCGGCGGTTCGAGCATGTGCAGGTACTGCGTCTCCCACTTGCCGCCGTGGTCGATCTTCACCCAGTAACCGCCGCCCCGCCCGCGCGGGCCTTCCGGGTTGTCCGGGGTACGGCCACCAAGCGACCCGTTGATGCCCGCCTCGGTGACCGTGCCGCCGTAGGACGCGAGCACCGGCCGCCCCCACGCCTCGCCCTCGGTGGGGAACAGGTCGACGTCGTAGTCGTCGTGACCGGGGTAGGTGCCCAGTTGCCACGTCTCGCCGCAGGCGACCGGCAACTGGAAGAGCGGGCGCGGCCCGGCCGGTCGCAGCATCGGCACGACGACGAGTGCGATGCCGAGGACGGCAGCGGCCGCGACGAGCGCGACGAGGACACGGACGCTGCGGCTGCGGGCGCGGCGGTGGGAGCGGGCGGTGGTCGGGCGGCCGGTCGTCACCGTCCTGAGGATGGCAGACGCCGGCAACGCCCCGGTGCCGGGTCACACCCGTACCACCGTGACATTGCAGTTGCATCGTAAAGGCGTTACGGTGGATGCAATACGATTGCATTGCAAAGAGAGAAGGCCCCGATGCAGGTCATCGCGTTGTCCGAGGCGACCGCCGACATGGTCGACCTGGTCGGCGGCAAGGCGGCCGGGCTGGGCGAGCTGATCCGGCACGGCGAACGGGTGCCCGCGGGCTTCTGCGTCACCACCGAGGCGCACCGACTCGGCGTCATCCCCACGGCCGAGGTCGTCGCCGCGTACGAGCGGCTCGGGGCGGGCCCGGTCGCGGTCCGCTCCAGCGCCACCGCCGAGGACCTGCCGGACGCGAGCTTCGCCGGGCAGCAGGACACCATCCTCGACGTCACGGGCACCGCCGACCTGATCGCGGCCATCGAGACCTGCTGGGGCTCGCTGCACAGCGAGCGCGCCACCGCGTACCGCGACGCCCGCCGGATCGACCACCAGACGGTACGGATGGCAGTCATCGTGCAACGCATGATCACACCCACCGTGGCGGGGGTGCTGTTCACCGCGAACCCGCTGACCGGCCGCCGCGACGAGATGGCCGTCGACGCCGCCGCGGGCCTCGGCACGACAGTGGTGGACGGCGCGGCGAACGTGGACCACTACATCCTCGACGGGGTCACCCGAGCCGACACGGGCTGCCTGACGTCAGCACACCTGGCCGACCTGCGCGCCACCGGCGAACGGTTGCAGGCCCACTTCGGCTGCCCCCAGGACGTGGAGTGGGCGATCGACGCGGACGGCGTCCGGTGGCTTCTACAGTCGCGGCCGATCACCACCCTGTTCCCCCTCCCGCCAGCGAGCGGAAAGCCCCTCCCCCGCGTCTACCTGGAGTTCGGTCACGTCCAGGGCATGCTGCAACCGGTCACCCCGATGGGCATGTCGACCCTGCGGGCGCAGATCGCCGGGATGCTCGCCGCGCTCGGCATCCGGGTCGAGATCGTCGACATCGGCGGCCGGCTCTACGGCGACCTGACCGACCTGGCGCGGGACTCCTCGGCCCGCAGGCGACTGGTGAAGCTCATGGCTGTCGACTTCGGTCCGCGTGCCCAGGCGGTGATGCAGCACGTGCTGGCGGACCCCCGGTTCGCCGCGACCGGTGGCCGCGCCAGCCGCGACCGGGCACAGGGCGCCGCGTCGCTGCGGACGGCCGGTCGCGCGGTGGTGGGGATCCTGCGGGCCCTGGCCCGCCCGGAGGCAGCGCGGATCCGGATGTTCGAGACGATCGAGCAGATGAGGGTGCGCTCAGCCGCCCCCGGCGACCTGCGAACCGCGGCCGACCGGCTGAGGTTCGTGCAGGCGCGGGACGCCGACGACAGCGCCGATGCGATCATGTGGCCGATCGTCGCGGGAATGCTCGCCGCGACGCTGCCGGGCGCGCTGCTCAAGGGAATCGCCGGCCCCGACGAGATCCACACCGTGCTGGGCGGGATGCCGCACAACGTCACCATCGAGATGGACCTGGCCCTCTGGCGGCTCGCCCAGGACGCGGGCGAGCACCGTCAACTCCTGCTCGACACCCCGCCCACCGAGTTGGCCGCGCGCCACCTCCACGGCACGCTGCCCGACATCGGCATGACCGCCTTCCTGGACGCCTACGGTCACCGGGGCGTCGCCGAGGTCGACCTCGGCGTGCCGCGCTGGGCGGAGGACCCCACCCCGGTCTTCGCCGCGGTTGCCAACTACCTGCGGGTCACCGATCCGGAGCAGGGCCCCGACCAGCGCTTCCAACGGGCCAGCGCGGCAGCGGAGGTGGCGTTGGAAAAGCTGGTCGGGCGAGCCCGCCGTCGGCGGCCGGTGCGGGGCACCATCGCCGGGTTCCTGCTGCGCCGGGCGCGGGCACTTGCCGGCCTGCGCGAGGCAGGCAAGTTCGCCGGGCTGTACCCACTGCGCGAGACGCGCCGCCAACTGCTGCTCGTCGGCGCCGACCTGCACGACTCCGGGCTGCTGGACCAGCCCGACGACATCATGTTCCTGACCCTCGACGAGGTGCACGCCGCCGTACACCAGGGTGTCGACCCGCGCGCGACGGTCACCTCCCGACGGGCGACGCACCACCGGGAGCTGCGCCGCCGAAGCGTGCCGGTGGCACTGCTCTCCGACGGCACCGACGTCGAGACAGTCCTGCCGGCGGTTCCCGCCGCCGACGGGACGCTTGTCGGCGTGGGCGCGTCGGCGGGCCGGGTGACCGGCCCGGCCCGGGTCGTCCACGACCCGGCCACCGCCCACGTCGAACCCGGCGACGTCCTGGTCGCCGCGACTACCGACCCGGGCTGGACCCCGCTGTTCCTCACCGCCGCGGCGGTGGTCACCGAGACCGGCGCGATCATGGCGCACGGCCCGACGGTGGCCCGGGAGTACGGCATCCCCGCCGTCATCTGCGTCCCGGACGCCACCCGGACGATCTCCACCGGGCAGCTCGTCACCGTGGACGGTGGCGCCGGAACCATCACCGTCCACTGACCGTCGGCCCGCTAACGAGAAGGATGACAATGACCGACACGAAGGCACCGACCGGGGCGCGGGTGGGCCCACTGCTGCGCCGGGCCGCCGAGGCCGAGGCCGCGACGTGGCGCAGCCTGTACGTCTGGACCCGACGCCGCCCCCTGCCACTGGGGCCGGGCGACGAACCGTTCGGCTACCTCGGCGTGGTCAAGCCGATCCTGGGCATCTTCATCGGCCTGTCGGTCGTGGAGATCCCGATCTTCGACGTCGTCGTCACCCACGTGGTGCCGTGGCGGCCAGCCCGCTGGATCGTGCTCGGCCTCGGCATCTGGGGGCTGCTCTGGATGATCGGCCTGTTCGCCAGCATGACGATCCACCCCCACGTGGTGGGCGACCGGGGCCTGCGCGTCCGCCTCAGCTGGGGCATCGACATCTGGATCCCGTGGACGGACATCGAGGCCCTGCGCAAGCGGTACCGCTCCCTGCCGTCGAGCAGGTCCGTGCAGGTCGAGCAGGAGGGTGAGCGCCGGGTGGTGTCCATCTCGGTCGGCAGCCAGACAAGCATCGACGTCCTGCTGCGCCGGCCGTTGACCTTCGATCTGGCGAAGACCGGGTCTCTGCCCGTGAACGAGCTGCGCCTGTACGCCGACGACCCGGACGGCCTCCTGCGCAGCGCGCGGGGCGCCCCCGCGAGCACCGCCGCCAGCCGGTAGCCGCCGCCGCTGGCGGACTGTCCGGGTCACCCACTGTGAAACGATCGAGGCCATGCCCAAGAAGGTCGATCACCAGGAGCGACGCACCCTCATCGCGGACGCGCTGATGCGGGTCGCCGCGGATCAGGGCCTGGAGGCCGTCAGCCTCCGCCACGTGGCCGCCGAGGCCGGCGTGTCCGCCGGCATGGTCCAGCACTACTTCCGGACCAAGGACGAGATGATGGCGTTCGCGTTGAGCGTGGTGCGGGAACGCAGCCAGATCCGGGTCACCGAGGCGCTGGCGCGACTGGGCGCGGACCCGCCGCCCCGGCTGCTGCTGCGGACGATGATCGCCGCACTGCTGCCCCTGGACGAGGGGACCCGCGACGACGGGCGGGTGGCGCTCGCGTTCCTCGCCTACACGGCGGTGCGTCCGGCCGCCGCGCCCAGCCTCCGCGAGGGCACCGGGCAGCTCACCGGGTTCATCGCCAGCGTCCTGCCCGACCGGCACGGCGACGCCGCCGCGGCCGGCCTGCTGGCGCTGATGGAAGGGCTCGGTGTCTACCTGCTGGGTGGGCAGTACACCGCCGAGCAGGCACTGGCCGCGTTGGACGCCCACCTCGACCTGCTCTTCGGCTGACTCCGTCGGAGCTGGGCGTTACCCCTCGGACGCGGTGCGAAACAGACCAGGATGAGCGGATGAGCCGCGTCCACCGGTCTCGGCCGGTGCTGGTCGAGGAGGCACACCGGGCCACCACCTTCGAGATCTTCTTCGACCTTGTCCTGGTGTTCGCGCTGACCCGGCTCATCGATTTCATGGCGGAGTCGCTGGGGCCGCTCACCCTCTACCAGGGGCTACTGCTCCTGCTCTGGTTCTGGTACGCGTGGAGCTGCTATGCCTGGCTCGGCAATCAGGTCCGCGCCGACAACGGTCCGGTGCTGGCCGGGATGCTCGCGGCGATGGGCGCCATCTTCGTGGCCGCGCTGGCGATCCCGCAGGCGTGGCAGCGCCACGACGGCGCGCTGAGCCCGCCCCTCACCCTGTCCATCGCCTACATCGTGGTCCGCGGGCTGCATCTCGGCCTGATGACCTACTCCTCATCGGGCAACCGGCAGTACCGCCGGCAGACCATGCGCTTTGCCGTGTCCACCACGATCGCCTGGGTTCCGCTGCTGGTGGGCGCCATCCTCGGCGGGACCGCGCAGACCGTGCTCTGGACTGTGGCGTTCCTCGTCGACTACGGCGTCGGCCGGATCGCCACCGCCGCCAGCTTCGGGGAGGTCCGCAGCGGGGCGCACTTCGCCGAACGCCATGGTCTGGTGCTGATCATCGTGCTCGGTGAGTCTCTGCTGTCGGCCGGGGCCGGCGCGGGTCTGGCCGTGATCGCCTGGCCGGTGCTGCTGGCTGCGCTGTTCGGCTTCGCCGCGACCGTCTGCCTGTGGTGGCTCTACTTCGTGGGCGTCGCGCCGGCCGCAGCGAAGGTGCTGACCTCGGCCTCGCCGCGCTCCCGGCGTCGCCAGCAGTTGGCGTCGGACGCGTACACGCTGGCGCACCTGCCGCTGGTAGCCGGGGTCGTCTACTTCGCCTTGGGCATCCACCTGATCCTCGCGAACCCGACGGAGCAGACACGACCCTGGCACGCCAGCGGAGAGCCGATGAGCTGGTCGGCGATCCTCGTGCTCTACGGCGGCGCCGCGCTCTATCTCACCGGCCGCCTGCTGTTCCTGCGGCTGACCGTACGCAGCTCGCCGGGCCACCTCGTGGCGATCGGCATCGTCCTGGTCCTGATCCCCCTCGCCCGGACCCTGCCCGCGCTGGCCGCTCTCGGGCTGCTGACGGCCTTCCTCGCCGCCCTGGTCGGCTACGAGCGGCGACCCCGGGTCGACTGACCACCTCGCGATCGCTGACGCATCGACGGGATTGTGCGGGTCCCGCCCGCCGTGGCAGTCTGCGGATCCTTGGGTGCTGGAAAAGGGGCGGTGGCACATGCTGAGCATGCACGGGGCGTCAGTCGGCTACGGCGACGCGCCGGCCGTCCTCCGGGAGATCTCGCTGACGGTCCGACCTGGTCGGGTCCTGGCGTTGACCGGGTCGTCGGGCGCGGGCAAGACGACCCTGCTCCACGCCATGGCGGGGCTGTTGCGACCCCGGGACGGGTCGGTGACCGTCGACGGGCAGCCGCTGCGCGACCGTGATCACGCCGTCGAGCACCGGATCGTGCTCATCCCACAGGACAACGGCCTGGCCCCGATCCTCACCGCCGCCGAGAACCTTCAGGTCGCGCTCGTGGCCGACGGCGTGACACCACCCGAGGCCCGCCGGCAGACCTCCGCGATGCTGGACCTGCTGGGCCTCGCCAGCCAGGCCGACCAACTCGTCGAGGAGTTGTCCGGCGGCCAACAGCAGCGGACGGCTGTCGCCCGCGGTCTGGCCCTGCGCGCAGGCGTGCTGCTTGCCGACGAGGTGACGAGCGAGCTGGACGCGGGTAACCGGCAGCGGGTTCTGAACCTGTTGCACGACGAGGCGCGGCGGGGCGCGGCCGTCGTGTTCGCCACCCACGACTCGGAGGTGGCCGCCGCCTGCGAAGCGGAGCTGCACCTCGTCGAGGGGCGGGCGGAGATCCTGCGCGACTGAGCCCCGGATAACCGGCAGGTCTCGGTCCACCCGCACGGGGCGGCGGGCCGGCGGCCGGGTCGATACCGTCGGCGTCGATGCTGACCGTCATCTGGGGTGCGATCGCGGCCCGCCGGGCACAGGCGTTGGCGGTGCTCCTGCTCGCGGTGCTCGCCAGTGCCGCCGCGGCGGCCGCACCGGGCTACGTCGCCGCGGCCGGGCAGGCCCTGGCCCGGTATGAGATGTCCACCGCGGAGCCCAACGAGCTGCGCGTCCGGCTCGCCGAGGGTGCCGAATATCCGGGGCTGCCCACCGACCCCACCCGCACCGTTTTCACCACCAGGGTCAAGCGACTGACGCCGGCCGGGTTCGACATCGTCCTGGGCGCTCAGAGCGGTGGCGTCGCCGCCGGTCGAGCCGGGACCGTGACCTCCAGCCTGATCTTCCGAGCGGGGGTGTGTGAGCGGGTCGCCGTGGTCGGCGCCTGCCCCCGGGCCACCTCGCGGGATCAGCCCCCCGAGGTCATGGTCAGCACGCACACCGCTGCGCGGCTGGGTGTCGCCGTCGGGGATCGGTTCACCTTCGGCGCGGTGCCGGTGCGGGTGACCGGCATCTACCGACCGCTGGACGTGACAGATCCGTTCTGGCTCGGTGGGGAACTCATTCGGCAGGCCACCGGAGGCTCCCCCGGCACGTCGATCCCGGGCAGCGCCGAGGATGCCATCTTCACCGCCGAGGCTTCTCCCCTGCCCGATGACGACGTCATTCTGCACCGGTCGACGGCCGACCTCTACGTCAGCGAGAAGCTGCTGGACAGCCGGTCCATGCCGGAGCTGCGGGCCGCGGTCATGCGGTTGCAGCGGGACGGAAACCGCGAGGGCTTCGGGGCCGGCACCACCACGACCACCCTGTTTGATCGCATCGAGCGGCAACGCGGGCAGCTGGCCGACGGCGTCACGCTGGGCGCCGGGCTGCTCGTGCTGCTCTGCTGGTTGGTGCTCTTCGTCGCGGTCGGTTCGGCGGCGGACCAGCGGCGACCTGAGCAGGGCCTGCTCCTGCTCCGCGGGGTGCAACGTCGACGACTGTGGGCGCTGGCGATCGGCGAACACGCCGTACCCGCGTTGGTCGCGATCCCCCTCGGCTGCCTGGGTGGCCTCGCCGCTGCCACACTGCTCGCCGCGCGTACCCTCCCGGCCCGCGCCGACGTCACGCTTGACGCCAGCGTTGTCGCATTCGCCGCCATCGGCGCCGCCGGCGCGCTCGCCGCGGTGCTGCTGGCCCAGGCGCGGATGCTGTCCGCACCGGTCGTCGACCTGCTGCGTCGGGTGCCGGCTCGGGTACGGGGATGGCGGGCGACAATCGGTGACGTCGTCGCGGTGTCCATCGCGGTGGCTGCCGTGGTGCAGTTGCGCTCAGGGGGTTCGCCCAGCGGGCTGGCGCTCGTGGCACCGGTCGCCGGGGCGCTCGCCGCGGGTGTGGTGCTGGCACGGGTCGCGATGATGGCCGGCGCCGCGGTGGGTGCGGCGCTGCTGGCGCGGGGGCGCACCGCCGTCGGCCTCGCCCTGGTGCAGGTGGCCCGGCAACCACGGTTCCGGCCGCTGATCGCGCTGCTCACCGTCGCTGTCGCCATGCTCGCCTTCACGGCGGCGACGAGCGAGGTCGCCGCGGCCGCGTACCGCGACCGGGCGGTCGTGGAGGTCGGCGCGCCGCGTGTCGTGGAGGTCGACGCGCCGTCCCGTTCGCACCTGTTGACGGCCGTGCGGAAGGCTGATCCCGAGGGTCGCTTCGCGATGGCCGCGGTCGTGACGAAAAGGCTCCCTGACGGCGGCACACCGGTGCTCGCCGTGGACTCCGCCCGGCTGGCGGCGGTGGCCGCGCCGCATCCGTCCTACGGAGTGTCCTTCGCGGACATCACGCGTGCCATCCGCCCCGCCCCGCCCGGAGAGCCGGTGCTGCTACGGGGGCGACTGCTCACCGTCGTCGTGTCGGCCAACTTCGACGCCGAGGCCTTCAGCGGATATCAGGTGCAACTCGCAGTAACCGTCTCCAGCGCCAATGGCACCCGGGTGGTAGCCGCAGGCCCGGACATTCGGCCGGGGCGCGACGAGTACGTCGTTCAGGTGCCCGAGTGCGTACCGCAGTGCCGCCTGGTCAAGATAGAAGTCGTCGTTCCGGTGAGGTGGCAGGACTTGACGGTGCACTTCGAGGAGCTGCGGATCGGCGATGACAACGCCGAGACGGTGGTGCTGACCGGTACGCAGTTCGCCGATCTGAAGCGGTGGCGACGCTCCGTGCCGACGGATGACTCGGAGATCAGCGCCACGGGCGGTGCGTCCCCGGCGCTGGCCGTCCAGATGTCGCACGGGCGTTCGACGCCAGCCGGCATCAGTGTTGCCGACTCACCGTTTCCGCTGCCCGTCTACCTGACCCGGTCGGAGGGGACGCTGCTCGGCGGGACTCATCCACACGAAGGCATCGACGGGGCACCGACCACGGCCCGGATTGCCGGCGTGGCCGACGGTCTGCCGCAGCTCGGTGGTGCCGGCCTGATCGTCGACCTGGAATACGCCGATCGGATCGCGGTTTCCGGCCAGAGCGGCACCAAGGAGGTGTGGCTGGCCGCGACCGCGCCCGCCGACGTCCTCGACCGGCTTCGCGCCCAGGGTCTGGCGGTCGTCGGTGAGCGGACGATCACCGGAGTTCGCCAGGACTTCGATCGACAGGCTCCGGCGTTGGCGCTGCGCTTCAACCTGTTCGCCGCGCTGGCCGGGGTGCTGATCGGGGCGGCCGGCCTGATCGCGATGGCGGCGGCCGAGCAGCGTGCCCGGGTATCCATGTTGGTGGCGCTGCGTCGGCAGGGGTTGCCACCACGCGCCGTCCGTGGCGGCTACGGGTGGCCGGTGGCGTTCGCCGCCGTGTCGGGCGGTCTCGTCACCCTGGTGATCTGGCTGCTCACCCGCAGCGGGCAGCGGTTGTTCGGTGACGGCCGCTCCCCGGTTCCGATACCCGAGTGGCCGGACGTCGGCCGTCTGTTGGTGTTCGCGGTGCCCACGGTCACCCTGTTCGCCGTCACCGCGCTCGTCCTCGGTCGGGTCGTCGCCGCCGCGGTACGCCGCCGGAGCGGCCGACGACCGCCGAGCCGCCGACCGTCGCCCGGCCGGCCGGGGGTGTGGCCGTCACCTGCCACCGGCTGATCCACATCTACTCCACCGGCACCGGCGACGTCGTCGCGCTCTCCGGCGTGGACCTGCGGATCTCACCGGGCGAGATGCTGGCGCTGGTGGGGCCGTCCGGCTCGGGAAAGTCCACTCTGGTGGCGATCCTCGGTGGGCTCATGCAACCGTCCGCCGGGCGGGTGCAGGTGGGTGACCACGAGCTGTCCCGGCTCTCGTCCAAGGGCCTGGCGGCCCTTCGCGGGGCCACTGTCGGCACGGTGCTCCAGGGCGCGGAACGCAACCTGCTGCCGTACGTGTCGTTGTCGCGCAACGTCTGGTTGGCGCAGCGACCGGCGGCCCGCATCGCCGGGCGTCGGCTCGACCCGCCGGAGGCGATCCTGGACCTCGTCGGCCTCGGCGGTGCGGGCGCACGGCGGGTGGGCGACCTGACTCCGGGGCAGCGTCAGCGGGCCGCCCTGGCGCAGGGTCTCGCGGCCGGGCCCGGGCTGCTCCTGGTCGACGAACCGACCAGCCAGCTCGACGCGTCCGGCCGGGACGAGGTGCTCACGGCGCTTGCCACCGTCAACGCGGAGCGGGGCACCACGGTGGTCGTGGTGACCCACGACGGCGAGGTGGGTGCCCGGCTGGGCCGCGCCGTCACCATCCGCGACGGCCGGGTCGGAGCCGAGGGGCGTGACGGCCGGGACTTCGCCGTGGTGGCCGGCGACGGCACGATCCAGTTGCCGCCCGAGACGTTCGCGGCCTTCCCGGCCGGGACGTTGTTCGAGGTCGACCACGCCGACCAGTCGGTCACCCTGCGCGCCGTGGCCACCCCGTCGTCCGTCGGTGGGGACGACGGGGTGGCCACGGGCGGCGGCGGGCCCGATCACGCCGCCTGACCGGGCCCGGTCGGCTCAGTGCGCCGTGGTGCCCGCCCGCGCCTTCAGCCGGCGCAGCTCATCGGCGGACATCAGCCAGGTCGAGTTCGTCGCGCCCAACCCGAGGAGCACCTGGTCGAAGGCGTTGCCGTCGTTGTCGTCGGTGTAGCACAGGCTCACCTCGCCCCAGGGAGACGCGGCGACGGCCAACTGCTCCTGCCGACCTGTCGTGGTCTGGCTCAGCGCCTGGGCCGCCAGCCGGCCGGTGGATGTGCCGTCCGGGTTGAGGCCGCGCGCCCAGACGTCCGGGTTGGTGCCCGACACCGTCCAGCCCACCACGACGTTGTCCTGGTCGTCGATGCCGACGCCGGGCGCGACGGCCCCGGCTCCGGCGGAGACCTGGACCTCGTCGTGCCGGGCGGTGCCGGCGGAGGTGAACGACCGCGCCCAGACGCCCCGGGTGCCGGTGTGGTCGGATTCCCACCCGACGGTGAAGTCCCCGGCGACGTTGGCCGCGACCGAGGGGCGTTGCTGCTGCCCGCCGCTCTGCACGTTGGCGGTCCGCCGCGACAGCACCACCGCGCCGTTGGACCGGGCCAGGCGGGTCAACCCGATGTTGTACGAGCCGTTCGCGTCGGCGTCCTCGTCCCAGACCACGAGCGCCTCACCGGTGGCGGACACCGCCACGTCGGGGCGGTGGTGCGTCCCAGTGGTCTGTGAGGCGGTCACCTCGTACGCCTTGGTGGTGGCCGCTGTGTAGCCGGCGGCCTTGACGGTGGCCGGAGCGGTCCCCTGGACGTCCTCCCAGACCACTGTGAAGCCGACTCCTCCGGTGGTCGGCGCGCCGTCCGGGTCGACGGCCACCTTCGGCCAGATCTGCTGTCCGGCGTCGCTGGCGTTGGCCTGCCCCGAGCCGAGCACCGTGCCGCTTGGCGACACCACCCGGTACTGGATGTTGTAGACGCCGTTACCGTCGCCGTCGGCGGCCCAGACCACCACGGCGTTGCCCCTGTCGTCGAGCCCCACGTCGGGGCTGATGTGGCGCCAGGCGGCCCCGCTGGTGCCCCCGCCGGAGAGCTTCAGCTCGTAGGCGGGCGTGCCGTCGCGGAACAGTCGCAGGTAGATCTCGCTGTGGGTGTCGTCCTCGGGCGCGGTGCTGTCCCGGTCGTCCTCCCACACCACGGCGACCTGGCCGTTGCGGTTCATGGCGATGCCGGGCAGATCCTGGTCGCCGGTGGCCACGCTGTTCGCCGTGGTCCAGGTGATCGCCTCGGCGGTGACCGCGACGGGGGCCGGTGCCAGGTTCGGGACCAGCAGGGAGGCGGCGAGCAGTGTCGTGAATGCGGTCATGGTGGGTCTCCTTCTACCCGGCCTGCAGGCCGGGCTGGCCGTCGAGGATGACGAACGAGCGGGCGGTGGCCGCCGCCGCGCCGTGCTCGGTCACCGTGTTCACCGTGCGGAAGTCCGCGCGGACCTGGCTGCGACTGATCGTGGTACGCACGTAGCCACGCCGGTCCGAGTAGAACTTCAGGTGCGGGTTGGCCGCCGCGTTCGGGACCGTGGTGCTGCCGCTGCCGTTGCCGGTCGAGGTGATCGAGGTGCAGACCAGTTCGGTGCCGATGGTGGCCGAGGCGGGGTTGGCGTAGTCGGCCTTGAGGTCGTTGGCCCACGACCGGTGCACGTCCCCGGTGAGCACCAGCGGGTTGCGCACCCCGCGCTGCTGCCAGCCGGTCTGGATCCGGCTGCGGGAGGCCCGGTAGCCGTCCCAGGCGTCCATGCTCGCCGCCCCGTTCGCGTCGAGCTGTTGGGCGAAGAAGACCTGTTGGCCGAGGATGTCCCAGGTGCCGTAGCGCTGGGCAAGCCCGTCGAGCAGCCACGCCTCCTGGGTCGCGCCGGTCAGGGACCGGGAGGCCAGGTCGGCGTCCGCGCAGACCTTCCAGCCGTCCCCGCACGCCTGGTCGTCGCGGAACTGCCGGGTGTCGAGCATGTGGAAGGTGGCGAGCTGGCCCCACCGGACCCGCCGGTACAGCGGGATGCTGTTGCCGTTGGCGGCGGAGGCCGGCCGCAGCGGCATGTTCTCGTAGTAGGCCCGGTAGGCGGCGGTCCGCCGGGCGGTCCACTGCGCGGCGGTGAGCGTGGGGCTGCTGTCGTTGCGGACCATGTTGGCGTAGTTGTTCTCCACCTCGTGGTCGTCCGGCACCACCAGCCAGGGTGCCGCGGCGTGCGCCGCCTGCAGGTCCGGGTCGGACTTGTAGAGCGCGTACCGGCGGCGGTAGTCGGCAAGCGAGACGATCTCGGCGCCGACGTGCTGCCGCACCGTGGAGGTGCCGACGCCACCCTCGTAGATGTAGTCGCCGAGGTGCAGGATCAGCCCCGGGTTGTCCTCGGCCATCCGCCGGTACGCGGTGTAGTAGCCGGCCTCGTAGTGGGCGCAGGAGGCGAAGGCCATCACCAGGTCGCGGCCGAAGGCACTGGGCGCCGGGGCGGTCCGGGTCCGTCCGACCGGGGAGATCTGACCCTGGGCCCGGAACCGGTAGTAGTAGTCGGAGTCGGCGGCGAGGCCGCCCGCGATGGCGTGTACGGAGTGCGCGTCGGCGTAGCGGGCGACCACCGACCCGGAGGCGACGAGCGAGGTGAACCGGTCGGTGGTGGACACCTGCCACTCGACTGTCACGTCGGCGTTCGCCATGCCGCCCTGACCGTCGGCGTTGAGCGGGGATGGTGCCAGCCGGGTCCACAGGACCACGCTGTCGGGCGCCGGATCACCGGACGCCACACCGAGTTTGAAGGGATACGGCACCGCGGCGCGGGCACCCTGGCGGGGGGTCACCGCGACGCCAGCGGCGGCGAGTCCACTGAGGACGAAAATGCGACGGCTCAGCCTTGTCATGGTCAACAGCCTTGAGACCGTCGATGAACGGCGATGGGTGCGGCGTGTAATCCCGCATGACGGGAAGCTGTCGGCGCCAAGGCGGTCAGGTGTCCTGGCCGCCCGACGGCCGGTTCCTCAGGTGAGCGGTGCCGGGGACTCCGCGCCGGGGATCGTCAGTTTCGGCGTACCGGACCCGTCGGCCGGGACACTCCAGACGTCGGGTTGGCCGTCGCTCTGGCGCAGCGTGTAGGCGAGTGTCCGGCCGTCCAGCCAGGCGGCCTGGTCGTCGACGCTGCTGGTCTCGGCGGTCGCGGTGACCCGCATGGTCGCCAGGTCGAGAACCGACAGCCGCCAGCCCTTCGCCGGGTCGGCGTCGATCGCCTCCTTGAAGGCGATCCGGGTGCCGTCGGGTGACAGGGACGGGCACTCGACGTTCTCCTTCACCGTCTCGACCGTCCGCGCGGCGACGTCACCGCGGACGAGGTACCGCTTGCCCGCTGTGGACATGGTCGCGTAGAAGCGGTTGTCGTCGGCGGTGAAGGTGACGCCCCAGTAGTTGACGTCCGGGCTGCGGTAGTTCCGGCCGTCCCGCGTGATCGCGAACTCTTCGAGCGAGGTCACCGTGGTGCCGGTGGCGGTGTCGAGAATCCCGGTGCGGGTGGAGAAGCCGCTTGCGGTGTAGGAGTCGCCGCCGACGAACGTCGTCCAGGAGACCATCCGGCCGGAGGCCGAGACCCGGGCCCGGTTCGGCAGGCCCGGCACGCCGACGGTCCGCGTCTGGCGCAGCGCCGCGTCGAGCACGACGACCTGGTAGGACCAGGCGGTCTCCGGTCTCAGGCAGACACCGGTGCCGGCCGCGGCGTACACCCGTAGGCATTCCAGGCCGGACACGGTGCGGGGCCCTGCGGGGTCGGCGGTGGCGACGGTGGACAGGTGCCGGTCGGTGAGGGCCAGCAGGCGCGGGCCGGGTGTCAGGGTGACCGCCTGGTCGCCGGTGGTGGATGGCGGTGTCCGGGCAGGTTCCGCCGCCATGGCCACGTAGCCGGCCGCCACGCTGCCCAGCAGCACGGCCGAGGCGACCACCACGCCGAGCTTCGCTCGGGTCGACAACACGGTCATCGGGACACCCTCCGGGTGACGAGACGGGACGGGGCGGTCAGCAGGAGCAGCGTGCCGACCAGAACGCAGGCGACGGCGACGGCCGCCGCGCGGATCGCCGCCTCCGGCCCCCACGCCTGCCAGCCGAGACCGAACAGGACCGAGGAGACGAGGTACGCGAGGGCCTGCCCGGTCTGCACCAGCGCGATCCCGGTGGTCCGCAGCCGCGCCGGCAGCACCGGTCCGGCGAGCGCGATGAGCACACCGTCGGTGGCGGCGTAGAACGCGCCGTACAGCAGCAGGGTCAGCACGATCAGCGGCCACCCGTCGACCGGTCCGGCCAGCAGCAGGTACGTGGCACCGAGCGCGGTGTAGCCGCCGAGCACCACCGGCAGCCGGCCGATCCGGTCGGCGAGCACGCCGAGCGGGGCGGCGAGCAGCAGGTAGGCCAGGCTGGTCCCCACCGCGAGCAGGGGGAACCAGCGCAGGCCGAGGTCCTCGCGGCGTTGCAGCAGCAGGTAGACGAAACCGTCGCCGATGGTGGCCAGCCCGAGCATCGCCGCGGCCAGCACGAGCCGGCGGGCCGGTCCCGCGCGGAGCAGGCCGAACGCCTCCCGGACGGAGACCGCCTTGTCGTCCGGGCCGTCCGCCGCCTGTTCGGCGGGGCGTTCCCGGACGAAGAGCACGAGTACGACGACGGCCATCGCGGCGACGCAGAAGCTGGTGACGAAGACCGCGTCGTACGACTGCCCGACGACCAGCAGGACCGCGAACGCGGCGAGCGGTCCGAGGAACGCGCCGACGCTGTCCATCGCCCGGTGCACCCCGAAGGCCCGGCCCAGCGCCTCGGGCGGCGTGGAGAGCGTGATCAGCGCGTCGCGCGGGGCGCTGCGCACGCCCTTGCCGAGGCGGTCGACGGCGATGACCGCGCCGATCGCCGGTATCGACCGGCCGGCGAGCAGCAGACCGAGCTTCGCGACCGCCGAGAGGGTGTAGCCGACGCCGGCGATCAGCTTGCGCCGCCGGAACCGGTCGGCGGCGAACCCACCGACGACCCGCAGCAGCGCGGTGGCACCGGTGTGGACGCCGTCGAGCACGCCGAAGGCCACCGGGCTGAGCTGGAGGCCCAGCACCAGGTAGAGCGGTAGGACAGCGGCCACCATCTCGGCGGAGATGTCGGTGATCAGGCTGACCGTGCCGAGTGCGACGACGTTGCCGCTGACCAGGGCGAGCCGTCGACGTCGTGGTCCGGATCCGGGTGGGTCGGCGACCGGCCGGGAAACGGTCGAGAGGTACACGAGCATCTCCTCGGGTCGACAACTGCCGGTCAGCCATCGTCCGTACTCGTCGGGGAGGGCACAACGGACCGCGCGTGGCAGCCGGGCGAGGTGCCGGTGAACGTGCCGCGAACATCGAGGTGTTTGCCTGCCGGGATGCGGTGTTCATCCGCTCGTCGCCCGCCGGCTCATCGACCTTCCTACATTCCTTGGGTTTCACACCCGCAGCAGAGGAGTCCTGGATGGACATTCGATTCCCCCGTCCGACGGTCACGACGGGAGCGGTGCTGGTGCTCGTCGCCGCGACCGCCGCCGTCGTGGTGACCGGCGCCGACGCGGCGTCGGCGGCGAGCGTGACGTTCACGCCGGTCGCGGACACCTACGTCCAGAGTGACACCGCCTCCACCAACTACGGCACGTCCACGCAGATCGTGGCCGACAACTCGCCCGTACGGCGCTCGTTCCTGCGCTTCACCGTCAGCGGTGTCAGCGGCACGGTGACCGGTGCCAAGCTGCGACTGCGCACCATCAGTGGCAACAGCGGCAGCGATGCCGGTGGCACGTTCCGCCGGGTGTCCAACACGA
Organism: Micromonospora sp. NPDC023888; assembly: GCF_040639415.1. Lineage (NCBI taxonomy): Bacteria > Bacillati > Actinomycetota > Actinomycetes > Micromonosporales > Micromonosporaceae > Micromonospora > Micromonospora sp. NPDC023888. The sequence goes on from NZ_JBEZZW010000003.1 coordinate 304,045, forward strand.
CGTGGTCGGAGACCGGCACCACCTGGAACAACCAGCCGGCGATCGACGGGGCCACGCTCGGCACCCTCGGCGCGGTCAGCGGCGACACCTGGTACGAGGTCGACGTCACGGCCGCCGTCACCGGCAACGGGACGTACAGCTTCGGTGCGACCTCCGCCAGCGGCGACGGCGCCTACTACGACACGCGCGAGAGCGGCGCGGACGCCCCGCAACTGGTGGTCAGCACCGGGACCACCACGCCGCCCACGTCCGGGGACCCGGTGTTCGTGGGGGCGGGCGACATCGCCGACTCCGGCTCCGGTGACAGCGCCACCGCGACGCTGCTCGACAGCATCCCGGGGACGGTCTTCACCACCGGCGACAACGTCTACGACAGCGGCACCGCGTCGCAGTTCTCCAGCTACTACGAGCCCACCTGGGGTCGGCACAAGACGCGCACCCGTCCGTCGCCGGGCAACCACGACTACAACACGTCGGGCGCGACCGGTTACTACAACTACTTCGGTACGTCCGCCGGCCCCAGCGGGCGCGGTTACTACTCGTTCGACCTCGGCAACTGGCATGTCGTGTCGTTGAACTCGAACATCAGCATGTCGGCCGGCTCGACGCAGGAGCAGTGGCTGCGGGCGGACCTGGCCGCCAGCGGCAAGCCGTGCACGCTCGCGTACTGGCACCACCCGCTGTTCACGTCCAGCTCCAACCACGCGCCGTCGACGTCCACGCGTCCGCTGTACCAGGCGCTCTACGACTACAACGCCGACGTCGTGGTGTGGGGACACAACCACGTGTACGAGCGCTTCGCGCCGATGAACCCGTCCGGGGGCGCCGACACCAGCCGGGGTGTGCGTAGCTTCGTCGCCGGCATGGGCGGCGCGGGTCACTACGGCTTCGGCACCATCCAGCCCAACAGCGAGGCGCGCAACAGCTCGGCCTGGGGAGTCCTGAAGTTCACCCTGCACTCCGGCAGTTACGACTGGCAGTTCGTGCCGGTGGCCGGGCAGACCTACAACGACAGCGGCACCGGTACCTGCCACTGACCGGATGGTCCCGCTGCGCCGTCCGCGGCGCAGCGGGACCATCTCTCCCACCCGCCCCGCCCCGGGTTGCGCTGGAGTCGGCTGGACTTGGCCGGACCGGACCGGGCCGCGGGCGACCGCTCGCCCTGGCGAGCCTCGGTTGCCTGTTCGGTTCCCTGTAGAGCTGCCCGAGATCTGGGGCACAATCGCGAGCCGGGCGCGAGCACCACCGCAGCCCTCGGCCATGGACACCGCGGACCCGGGTGCAAGCACCACCACAACCCAGGCCACAGACACAGCCCCGGGCAGCACCACTGCGGCCCCGGCACAGGAACCACCGCTGTTGTCGCGTGCATCCGGCGCCAGGGCGTGTCCTGCCGATCTTGATTGGTTGCTTCAGCGACGCCAGAACTGGCGGGGCGCGAACCCTTCACGTCGCAGCCAGTGCTCCGTATAGACAATCCGCTCGGCCTCAACGACCACCGGGGTGTCCTCGGGCGGCTCGGACAGCAATCGCCCCCGCTCGGCGTGCTCGTTCTCCCATCGGAATGCCTCCCAGTAGTGCGCACGGTCCGGATGCCCCGGATCAAGCGCCCTGGCAGTTCCGAACAGCTGGGCTCCGCGGCTGCTGGCCAGCCCGACCAGCGGCGCGAAGATCCCGACGGACACCCGCGCATCGGCAGCGACGTTGCGCATCTTCGGCGAACGCGACGCGGCCGTGAACAGCACCGTGAAGCCGAGCGAGTAGTACCGCACCGGAGTGGCCAGCGGCCCGTCCGGACCCGTGGTCGCGAGCACGCACATGTTCTGCGACGACAGCAGATTGAGAATGCGCTCTTCAAGCCGTTCACGATCGAGCCGCTTCGTCGGCGTGGGCTCGGTCAGCCAAGGATTCGTCAACGGCATGCGGAATCCTCGATCATGGCGAGCACCCTACCCATACGGTCTGCCCGGCGGCGACCAAGACCGGCAGGACGCACCCTCGTCACCGCCGCAGGTCGTGGTCCGTATTTGGGGCAGCTCTACAGTGAGCCATTTCCAAGCTGATCCTGCAGCTCAGAGCCGGTGCAGCGAGCACGAAGATCGATGAGGGGAGGCTGGCGGCGTATCGGTCCCGGCCGGCAGACGCTGCTCGCCGTGGCCCACCTGCGCAACGGCGACACCTACACCCGGCTCGCCGCCGGGTTCGAGATCGGTGTCGCCACCGCCTGGCGTACGCGATCCTGACGGCACGCTGATTCCGATCGACCGCGTGGCAGAGCAGAAGCCGCGATCGTGCCGGCCATCCTCGTCCTGCACCACGTCGAAACCGCCCGCACGCAGTATGGCAAACGCCGGGTTTCAATCAAGTGTGCTTTGACTTTGATAAATGACAATCCATTGTCGATGGTTTGACTTTCCTTGACAGTTCTTTGACTTGTCCTGACTGCTGGGGCGGCCCGAAGTTCGCGATCGGAGCGACTTCGTGACATCGGGTACAGTGCCGACGCCCGTCAGGTGACCGTCCGAGCGTTTTGTCCGTCCGCACTGGACACCTGCCAACCGCCTCACGGGGCGTTCGACAAGCTAGCGGAGGAAACATGACCGTGTTCACCGAGCGGGAGCTGGCCTTCCTGAGCGAACAACTTCTGGGCAGGCTGGCCACCGTCCAGCGGAACGGCACCGTGCAGAACAACCCGGTAACGTTCGGGTACAACACCGCGCTGCACACGATCGACATCGACGGCCACGGCATGGAGAGCAGCCAGAAGTTCCGCAACGTAGCGGCCGGCTCCAGCGTCTCGCTGGTGGTGGACGACGTGACCTCGACCAATCCGTGGAGCGTGCGCTGCCTGGAGATCCGCGGCAGCGCCGAGGCCCTGCCAGAGGCGACGAACGCGGCGGGCGAGCCTACCGGCGCGCTCATCCGGATCCACCCCCGCCGCATCCTGAGCTTCAACATCGACCCCGACGCGGGCATCCGGTCGGTGGGCTGACGCGTGTGACCGGGCGGCGGGAAGGCCGCCGCCCGGTCACGCCTGGTAGCCGTGCAGGAAGGTGCGCACCCCGGCCGCCACCATCGCGGCCACCTCGCGCTCGGCCGGCGGACCGACCAGGTAGGGCAGATTGTCCGACGAGATCAGCACCATCAGATGGCCCGCGGCGCGCTCCGGATCGTCCATCTTGAGCGGGTGCCGCTCGGCGATCGCGCACAGCCGGTCGGCCAGCTCCCGGCGTACCCGCTGCGGCCCGTTCTCCTGCCAGGCGGCGATGGCCGCGGCGGGGATGTGCTCCGCCTCCGCGTGGATCTGCCGAACCAGCGCGAAATGCGGGGCGTTGGCCGAGTTGCGCACTGAGATCCACTCGATGCCGAACGCGACGAGGTCGCCCTCCAGCTCGACGATCTTGTGCAGGTGGCGATCGATGATCGCGAGCTGGGTCTCCACCAGCCGGCGCGAGCTTTCCTCGATCACCGCCTCGAACAGGCTCGCCTTGTCCTTGAAGTGGTTGTAGATCGTCCGGCTGGACACGCCGGCCTCGGCGGCGATCGCGTCCAGACCGGATCGCGTGTAGCCGTCCCGCGAGAAGAGCGCCAGCGCGCCCTCGATGATGGCCCGCCGTTTGTCCGGGGAACCGCCGCCTGACTTGCTGTTCGACTTCTCGGTCACGGCCCGAGTCTAGCGCCATTACAACGATCGTCGTTGTTTGAGTAACGTTCGTTGTAACCTGGTCCTCGCGGAAGTCCTCGACTGAGAGAGAGCACCTCATGACCAAGATCGGGATCATCCTGGGCAGCACCCGTCCGGGTCGCCGGGGACAGCAGGTCGCCGAGTGGGTGGCCGAGGTCGCCGCCAAGCAGCAGGACGACGTGACCTACGAGATCGTCGACGTCGCCGACTTCGACCTGCCGCTCCTCGACGAGGAGCATCCGGCCCTGTTCGGCAAGTACGGCAAGGACCACACCCGGCGCTGGGCGCAGACGATCGCGTCGTATGACGGGTTCGTCTTCGTGACGGCGGAATACAACCACTCCGTCCCGGGCGCGCTCAAGAACGCCCTCGACTACCTGTTCGCCGAGTGGCACCACAAGCCAGCCGGCTTCGTCAGCTACGGGCTGCACGGCGGCACTCGCGCCGTCGAGCACCTGCGGCTCATCCTGGCCGAGCTCAAGGTCCCGACCGTACGCACGCAGGTCGTTCTGTCGATCTTCAACGACTTCACCATGTCGGCGCCGACCGAGACCGGCTCGTTCACGCCGGGGGCCCACAACGAGCCGACCCTGGTCACCATGCTCGGCGAGATCGTCGCCTGGTCCACTGCGCTGGAGTCGCTGCGCAGCCCAGCCCTCGTATGACCCGCGTCGACAGCCGGTCCGCGCCGCCGCTGGAGATCAGCCCCGAGACCTGGCGCCTGGCCTGGGTCATCGCGTTCGGCGCGTTCGCCGGCGGCCTCGACACCTCGCTGATCAACATTGCGCTCAACACCATCGAGCGTGACTTCGAGGCCGATCTCGAGCTGGCTCAGTGGATCTCGAGCGCGTACCTGCTTGCCCTGGCCGTCTCCCTGCCCGTGTGCGCGTGGCTGGGGCGGCGGCTGGGGGTGGGCCGGCTCTGGCTCGGGGCGCTGGTGGCGTTCACCGTCGTCTCCGGTCTGTGCGCGGCGGCCCCGTCGATGCCGGTGCTCATCGGCCTGCGGGTGCTGCAGGGCCTGACCGCGGGCCTGCTCGTGCCAGCCGGTCAGACGATCCTCGGCCAAGCCGTCGGTCCCGGCCGGCTCGGACGGGTCATGGCTCGGATCGGCATCGCCGTGGTGCTGGCGCCGGCCCTCGGCCCGGTCCTCGGCGGGCTGCTGCTGCACGGCCTGTCCTGGCGCTGGCTGTTCCTGATCAACGTGCCGATCGGGATCCTCGCCATCCTGGCCGGGCTGAGGTGGATCCCGCACGAGAAGGGCACCCACACCCGCCCACTCGACGTGGCCGGGTTCGCCTACATCGGACTCGGCCTGCCGCTGACCGTCTACGGCCTCACCAACTGGGGGGCGCTCGGCACGCCCGAGCCCGCCCGGGTGCTGCTGCCGCTGGCTCTCGGCTGCGCCGGCATGGCCGCGTTCGTGGTGCACGCGCTGCGGCGCACCGATCCGCTGCTGGACGTGACGCTCTACCAGGCGCCGGTCTACACGGCGGCGAGCGTGGCGTTCGTGTTCAACGGGGCGCTGACCTTCGGCTGCGCGCTGCTGATCCCGCTCTATTTCCAGCTGCTGCACGGTGAGGGCGTGGTCGAGACCGGTCTGCGCACGCTCGCGCTGGGTGCCGGCACGGCGCTGATGCTGCCGCCGAGCGGCCGGCTGACCGACCGGTACGGCGGTGGCCCGATCGCCGCCATCGGCACGCTGTGCACGGCCGTCGCCACCGGCGCCTTCGCCCTCGGACTCGACCAGCAGCCGGTCCTCGAGCAGGCCATGATCTTCCTGCTCGGGATGGGCACCGGCATGGCGTCCACCCCGCTCATGGTGTCGGCGTTCACCGCGGTGCCCCGCGACCGGCTGCCCGACGCCACCTCGCAGATCAACATCATCGTCCGCATCGGCGGTGCGCTCGGTGCGGCGATCTACGCCGTGGTCCTGGCCCGCGCCCTGCCGGCCGGCCCGCATCATGCCTTCCGGGTCGCCTTCACCTGGCAGGCCGGCACCGGCATGGCGGCCTTCGCGGGCGCACTGCTGCTGTGGTTCATCCTGTCCCGCAACGGTGACCGGGCCACCGCCCCGGCGCATCACTGAGCAGTGCCGCACCCCGCACAAGCCTCGCCGTTGGCCGCCCCCGTGGCGAGCGGCGAGGCTCCTCCGCGGCGGACCGGCTGTCTTACCTGGAGCCTCGCCCTCATCGATCTCCGGGCTCGCTGCACCCGCACTGAGCTGCGAGATCAGCTTGGAAAAGGCTCATTGCGCAAGGGGCACGACGGGCGGCGGCGCGTGGCCGACCCGGTGTGGCTGGCATGCCGGCCACACCGACACGTGCCCCTGTCCGCAGGGCGGACAGGGGCACGCATACGTACTGTCGAGACGTCAGCGGGCCGTGCCGGCCCGGCGCTTGTTGTAGACGTCGAAGGCGACAGCGACGAGCAGGACGAGGCCCTTCACCACCGACTGGGTCGACTGGTCGATGCCCATAAGCTGCATGCCGTTGCTCATCACCGCCATGATCAGACCGCCGACCATCGCGCCCACCACGGTGCCCACACCGCCGGTGACCGCCGCACCGCCGATGAAGGCCGCGGCGATCGCGTCCAGCTCGAACATGTTGCCGGCGGCGGGCTGAGCGCCGTTCGACCGCGACGAGTAGATGACACCGGCCACCGCCGCCAGGAAGCCCATGTTCACGAACATCCAGAAGTTGACGGTGCGGACCTTCACCCCGGACAGCGCCGCCGCCGACAGGTTGCCGCCGATCGCGTAGACCTGGCGACCGAAGACGGTACGCCGGGTGAGCAGGCCGTAGACCAGCACGAGAACCGCCAGGATGATCAGCACGATCGGCAGGCCGCGGGCGTGCGCCAGTTGCCACGCGAAGTACATGAGGACCGCGCCGACCACCACGACCCGGGCGACGAACAGCGGGAACGACTCGACGGGCTGCTGGTAGCGGATGCGCGCCACGCGGGTGCGGAAGCCGCTCACCGCGTACCCGGCCACGGCGATGGCACCGATCAGCAGCGTGAAGGCGTCGAAGCCCTGCCCGCCGAGCAGCCCGTTCAGGAAGCCCGCCGCGACCTTCTGGTATTCCGCCGGGAACGGCGACAGCGAGATGTTGTCGAGCACCCGGAGGGTGAGACCCCGGAACAGCAGCATGCCGGCCAGGGTCACGATGAAGGCCGGAATGCCGGCGTACGCCACCCAGAAGCCGTGCCACGCGCCGACCGCGACGCCGACCGCGAGCGCGGCCACGACGCCGACCCACCAGGGATAACCCTGCTGGATCACCAGGACGGCGGACACCGCTCCGGTCAGCGCGACGACCGATCCGACCGACAGGTCGATGTGCCCGCCGATGATCAGGATGACCATCCCGATCGCGAGCACCAGGATGTACGAGTACTGAAGGACGATGTTGGTGATGTTGCCGGGGCTCAGCAACACCCCGTCGGTCAGGATCGCGAACAGCGCGACGATGACGACCAGGGCGACGTAGATCCCGCTCTGCCGCAGGTTGTTCAACACCAGCGCCCGCAGGTCGTTCGTGCCGCTGTGCAGAGCGGCGGCGGGTGTGCTGTCCGAGGGCGTCGGGCTCTCCGTCGGGGGGGTCTTGATGGTGGTCACGCCACGAGCTCCTTGTCCTTGGTCATCAGCTCCATGAGGCTCTCCTGAGTCGCCTCGGCCACCGGCATCTCACCGGTGATCCGGCCGGCGGCGAGGGTGTAGATGCGGTCGCACATCCCGAGCAACTCCGGCAGTTCCGAAGAGATGACGATTACTGCCTTGCCGGCGGCCACCAGCCGGTTGATGATCGTGTAGATCTCGTACTTGGCACCGACGTCGATGCCCCGGGTGGGTTCATCCAGGATCAGCACATCCGGGTCGGTGAACAGCCACTTCGACAGGACGACCTTCTGCTGGTTGCCGCCGGAGAGCTTGCCGACCACCGCCATGACGCTTGTCGTGCGGATGTTCATCTCCCGCCGGCTGTCCTCGGCAACCTTGATCTCCTCGTTGCCGTTCACCCAGCCCAGGCGGGACAACCGGTCCAACGCGGCGGCGGAGACGTTGCGGCGGACGTCGTCGATGAGGTTGAGCCCGTACCTCTTGCGGTCCTCGGTGACGTAGGCGATGCCGTTGTCGATCGCCTCGGCGACGGTGCGTGCCTGCACCTCCCGACCGCGCACGAAGAGTCGGCCCCGGATGTCGCGCCCGTACGACCGACCGAACACGCTCATCGCCAGCTCGGTGCGCCCCGCACCCATCAGGCCCGCGATGCCGACGACCTCGCCGGCGCGGACGGACAGGGCGACGTCCTCGACGACCATCCGGTCCTGCACGGGGTGCCGCACCGTCCAGTCCTCGATCCGGAGGACCTCCTCGCCGGGGGACGACTCACGGTCGGGGTAGAAGCTGTCCAGGTCGCGCCCGACCATGCCCCGGATGATCCGCTGCTGGGTCACGTCGTCGGCCCTCATGTCGAGGGTCTCCACCGCGCGCCCGTCACGGATGACGGTGGTCGAGTCGGCGATGGCGGTGATCTCGTTGAGCTTGTGCGAGATCATGATGCAGGTGATGCCCTGGTCGCGCAGTGCCCGCAACAGGTCGAGCAGGTGCGCCGAGTCGATGTCGTTGAGCGCGGCCGTCGGCTCGTCCAGGATGAGCAGACGCACCTTCTTCGACAGCGCCTTGGCGATCTCCACCAACTGCTGCTTGCCGACGCCGAGCTGGATGACCGGGGTGACGGGGTTCTCGTGCAGCCCCACCGACGCCAGCAGCTTTGCCGCATCGGCGTTCGCCAGGTTCCAGTCGATCAGCCCGAGGCGATTGCGCCGCTCGCTGCCGAGGAAGATGTTCTCCGCGATCGACAGGTACGGCACCAGGGCGAGCTCCTGGTGGATGATGACGATGCCGTTGGCCTCGCTGTCCCGGACGCCACGGAACTGCATCGGCTTGCCGTCGAAGAAGATCTCGCCGTCGTACGACCCGGAGGGGTAGACGCCGGACAACACCTTCATGAGGGTGGACTTGCCGGCGCCGTTCTCACCACAGATGGCGTGGATCTCCCCGCGGCGCACTGCGAGGGTGACGTCCTCCAGCGCGATCACGCCGGGGAAGGTCTTGGTGATGCGACGCATCTCGAGGATGGTGTCGTCCATGGTCACTGTCCTCCGTCAGGTCTGGACACGGTACGCCCAGACGTCGGGCCCGGCGGTGACCGCCGGGCCCGACGATTGGCTTACTTCTTGGCCTGACCGGCGGCGACCTCTTCCGCCGTCCAGTAGCCGGAGTCGATCAGCGCGGTCTTGATGTCGTCCTTGTAGACCGTGACGATCGGGAGCAGGTACGCCGGGACGACCTTGACACCGTTGTTGTACGTCTTGGTGTCGTTGGCCTGCGGCTCCTTCTTCTGCAGGAACGCCTCGGCGGCGTTCACGGCCTGGTCGGCCAGCAGGCGGGTGTCCTTGAAGACCGTGGAGCTCTGCACGCCGTCGTTGATCAGCTTGATCGAGGCGATCTCGGCGTCCTGGCCGGTCACCGGCGGGAGCTTCTTGGCGGCGGTGCCGTAGCCGGCGTTCTGCAGGGCGGTGATGATGCCCCGGGAGATGCCGTCGTACGGCGACAGCACGCCGTCGACCTTCGAGCCGTCGTTGTAGCTGGAGGTGAGCAGGTTCTCCATCCGCTTCTGCGCGGTCTCCTGCTGCCACCGCAGGATGGCGACCTGCTCGGGGGTGGTCTGCTTGGACTTGACAACAAGGGTGCCGTTGTCGATGTACGGCTTCAACGTGTCCATCGCGCCGCCGAAGAAGTACTGGGTGTTGTTGTCGTCGAGCGAGCCCGCGAAGAGTTCGATGTTGAACGGACCCTTGGCCGTGCCCTTCGAGCCGTCCTTGTTCAGCAGGCCGAGACCGACGAGCAGCCCGGTGCCCTGGGCGACGCCGACCTTGTAGTTGTCGAAGCTGACGTAGAAGTCGACGTTCTTGCTGCCGCGGATCAGCCGGTCGTACGAGATGACCGGGATCTTCGCGTCGGCGGCGGCCTGCAGCTGGCTGCTGAGCGCGGTGCCGTCGATCGCGGCGATGATCAGGACGTCGGCGCCCTGGGTGATCATCTGGTCGACCTGCTGCGACTGGGTGGGGATGTCGTCGCCGGCGTACTGGAGGTCGACCTTGTAGCCCTTCGCCTCGAGCTTCGACTTCACCGCGTTGCCGTCGGCGATCCACCGCTCCGAGGTCTGGGTCGGCATCGACACACCGATGGTCAGGTCGCCAGGCTTGTCGGCGCTCTTGTCGTCGCCGCTGCCCGCACCCCCGCCACTGCACGCTGCCATACTCAGCGTCAGAATCGCGCCGCCGAGAGCAACCAGGAATCTCCTGCCCACGGGCTTCTCCTCTCTGGACTCCCCCGTCGAGTGCCGGGGCCAAAACTGTCACCTTTCGGGGTAGTGTTAGCGCTCACATACGGCACGTCAACACTTGATCCGAAATACCGGTGTCACGGTCTCGTAACGGAGATGTCCCGGCGCCCGAAGCCAGCGGTCGAAGCGCCCCGGACCTGGGCTGACGGCGGCGAACGACGACGGCGCGGACGGCCGCCGGCCGGGACCGTGGACGGGGCAGAACCGCCGCGCCCGTACACCGCCCGGAGGCGACCGCCCGTCACGCGGACCACCGCCGGCCGGCCCGGGCGGCGCGGCCGGCTGACGCGACGGTGCCCGCGGACGACGGGTGTCGTCCGCGGGCACCTGGCGGGCGGTCGGATCAGGTGGGCTGCCGCGACCTGGTCGGTCGACGGACCAGGTCGGTCATCGCTGCGTCCACCGCTGGTTGGCCGCCCCGGTGCAGGTCCAGAGGAGCACCGTGGTGCCGTTGGCCGTGCCGTTGTTGTTGACGTCGAGGCAGAGGCCGGACTGCGCGTTGCTGATGGTGCCGTTGGTGTTGACGGTCCACTGCTGGTTGGCCCCGCCGTTGCAGTCCCAGATCTGCGCCTTGGTGCCGGCCGTGGCGTTCAGGGGCGCGTCCAGGCACTTGCCGAGTGACTGCAGGGTCTGACCGTTGATGGTCCAGCGCTGGTTGGCGGCGCCGTTGCAGTCCCAGATCACCGGCTGGGTGCCGTTGGTGGTGTTGCTCGCCGGCACGTCGAGGCAGCGGCCGGAGGCGACGCTGGCGAACGCGCTCGACGTGGTCGGCGGCGGGGTGGTCGGCGGCGGGGTCGTCGGCGGGGTCGTTCCGCCACCGCTGACCCGGTAGACCACCGTGCCGTGCGCCGGAACGCTGGCGCTGATGGTGCCGCTGCTGGAGCTGGTGGCACCGGACCACGCCTCCACGAGCGTGAACGAGCTTCCGGACTTGCCGACGGCCGCGGCCGTGGTCGAGATCGTCGTCGTCGAGCCGCCCTGGTTGAACAGGGCGACGGCGACATCACCGTTGGCGAGCCGCTTGGCGAGCACCCGACGGGTGCCGTCGAAGGAGACCTGCGTCCCCTGCAATCCGAGCGAGTCCTGGTTGATCGCGATCAGGTTGGCGTTCTTCAGGATGGTCTGCGTCGCGGTGTTCATGTTCCGGACGTCGTTGCCGGCGATCAGTGGAGACGCCATGATCGCCCACATCGCGAAGTGGCTGCGCATCTCCGTGTCGTTCATGCCGCCGCGACCGATCTCCATCATGTCGGGGTCGTTGAAGCCGCCCGGCCGCGCGTACGAGGCCATCGGAACCGTCACGTTGATGATGTTCTGGATGCCCATCGGGTAGCCGTTGGTCTGCCCGGTGTCCCACGCGTTCGTGATGTCCTCGGTGGTACGCCACATGTTTGCCACGTCGCCCCAGTTGCGCTGGGGGCCGGTCTTGGCGTGGATGCTGTTCGAGTTGATGCTGTAGACGATCGGTCGGCCGGTGGCGGCCAGCGCGTCCCGCATCCGGGCGAAGGTGGTCACCTGGTCGTTGATGCTGCCCTCCGGGGAGCACCAGTCGTACTTGAGGAAGTCGACGCCCCAGGCGGCGAACTGGCGGGCGTCCTGCGCCTCATGCCCTCGACTGCCGGTCGCACCGGGGTAGGAGTTGAAGTACTGGGCGCAGGTCTTGTCGACCGGCACCTGGTAGAGGCCGAACTTCAGGCCCCGGGCGTGCAGGTAGTCGCCGAGCGCCTTCATCCCGCTGGGGAACCGGCCCGGGTCGCCCTGGAGGTTGCCGGCGCTGTCCCGGTTCGGGTTGAACCAACAGTCGTCGACGACGACGTACTGGTAACCGAGGTCCCGCATCCCGCTGCTGACGATCGCATCCGCTGACTGCCGGATCAGGGATTCGCTGATGTTGCAACCGAACGAGTTCCACGAATTCCACCCCATGGGGGGAGTGCGTGCCACCCCGTTGTCCAGTGCCTGCGCCACGGGGGCGCGGAGGCCGACCAGAGCGCCGGCGACCAGCACTCCGGCCGCTAGTACGCTCCCCCAGCGTCGACCTCGGGTGATGCGGTTCATCGAGCCTCCTTGTCGGTGGCGCCCGCCCGCGACTACGATCTGACTGGTGGGCCGGAAGTTGGACGCCAATTCTTGTTAGCGTTAACAGAGACGTCCATCATGTTACGGCGAGATTTCACGAGGTTCAATACCTCCCCGGCAGTTGCATCGTCACCGGTCGATGACAAAATGCCCCGGCTCTATTGAGCTACGTCTTACCGACCGTCACAGCCCGTATGGTGACGAGGTGAGGTCGGCACCGGGGCGGCGGTGACGCTCGCGAGCGGTGCGCCCGGCAGCCTCTGGTTGGCCCCGGTTGTCAGCGCTGCGGTGGCGCGACGCTCCCGCGGGCGACGAGCGTCGGAGCGATGGTCTGTCGCAAGGCCCCGCCCGTGCCCGATTCGATCTGCGTCAGCAGCATCTGCAGACTCGCCCGCGCCACCGCGTCGAAGTCGGGGCGGACGGTGGTCAGCGGCGGAATGAAGTACGCGGCCTCCGGCACATCGTCGAAGCCGACCACGCTGATGTCGTGCGGCACCCGCCTGCCGAACTCGTGCAACGCCCGCAGCACGCCCAGCGCGAGATGGTCGTTTGCGGTGAAGACCGCCGTGACCTCCGGCATCCTCGCCAACATCTGCCCGCACTGGTAACCCGACGCGGCGGACCAGTCCCCCGGCATCAGCGGCGGCGGGTCCACCCCGGCCGCCAGCAGCGCCTCCCGCCAGCCGTCGATCCGGCCGACGCTGTCGAACCAGTCGAACGGCCCGGAGACGTGCCAGACGGTGCGGTGCCCCGCGTCGAGCAGATGTTGGGTCGCCGCCCGGGCGCCCGCCACCTGGTCGACCGTCACCAACGGCACCGGCCGGCTCGGGTCGCCGTCGACCGTGACCAGCGGGACATCCTGGGGCAGGCGTTCCAGCGCCTCGCCCGCCGACTCCACCGGCGCGATGACCACGATGCCGGCGACCCGGTGCGACAGGTGTCGCTCGACGGCGGCCGAGATGGAGCGGTGGTCCAGGTTTCGGACGCTGCCGACACTCACCGCGAAACCCTCTTCGGCGGCGGTCTGCTCCAACGCGGCCAACATCGACGCCGGACCGTAGAGCGTCGTGTTCTGCGCGACCACCCCGATGACCTGGGATCGACCGGTCACCAGGGCACGCGCCGCGCCGTTGGGGCGGTAGCCGAGTTCGGCGATCGCCGCCCGCACCCGAAGCCGGGTCTGCTCACGAACGTTGGGGTGCCCGTTGAGCACCCGCGACACCGTTTGGTGGGAGACACCGGCCAGACGAGCGACGTCTGTCATCGCGGGACCGTGGACGGCCATTTCACTCTCCCCGCTACGTCTGCGGCCCGCGGCCCGTCGACGTCGACTGGAGCGGCCCGGCCCGGCCCGATCGCCCTCGCTCAGCCACCACGCCGGTGCTGAATCCCAGGTGACCAGCGCTGAATCGCCGTTAGTCTACGCCAGCAACCGCCTCGAATACGGCATGGCTGTGGCCGGACTGTGGAACCTGCCGAGGCCGCACAACGGGTTTCCCACCCGGAGTACGCAGCCAACCGGCGTGCGGCCACCGGCCGCGGTGGCGCGCCGACCTGCTCCACGCTCCTGGACAGAGCGTGGAGCAGGTCGAGTGGAACATGACGTGGTGGCGCCGACTCCATGTGCCGGTGGGCAGATGCTCGTCGGCGCCACCTGTCACACCGATCGCGGTGTGACTGGGGTCACGGTGTCGTCAGGTCGAATCGGCGGACCGTTACCGCGCCGCCGAGTGCCGACGTCGCGTGGTTGAAGATGGCGAACCGGTAACCCATGAAGAACTGCCAGTTGTTCGCCAGGGTCAGGGCGTTGCCGAACGAGGTGAAGTTGACCCCGTCCGTGCTGTACGAGAAGCGGGCCTGCCGACCGGATCCCGGTCTGATGTCGGCGTTGGCGCGCAACCAGATCCGGCCACCGGAGACGGCGGTGCTCGCCACCTCACTGCCGGTGCTCGTGGTGTTCCAGCTACCGTCCATCGTGAGCCCGTTCTGCATGACCAGACGGGTGGAGCCGTTGTCCCGCCGGACTCCGATCCAGGCCGACGAGTTGCGCAGCACCGCCAGGCCGGTGCGATCACCGTCGCGCATCGTGGAGTAGTCCAACTCGATGGTGGCCGTCGAGGTGGGGCCCTGGATGCGGTGGGTGAGCGTGTTGCGCGCCTTGTACAGGTCGCCGGTGACGGTGGCGGTCTGCAGGTTCAGCCCGTTGTTGACCGACCACTTGCTGTTGTCGGGGTTGTGGTTCCACTCCCACTGCGGGCCGAGGGTGGTGCCGGCGAACGTGTCGGTGCCGGTGAGCGGCTTGACCGCTCGCGGCGGCGCGGGCAGGTTCGGCTTCGGGTACGTGGTGCCCCACGTGCCGTTGACCGTCTGCAGCACGGGCCAGCCGTCGCCGGTCCAGGTGATCGGCGCCATCGCCGGCATCCGACCACCGGGGTACGCGTCGACGAAGGACATGTAGTACCAGTCGCCGTTCTGGGTCTGCACCAGACCGCCCTGGTGCGGCACGCCGCCACCGGAGATCGGGCCGGGCAGGTTGAGCAGCACCTGACGCTGCTCGTACGGGCCGAACGGGCCGTTCGTCGACTTCAGCACGTACTGGCCGTTGGCCGGCCGGGTGAGCCAGATGTAGTAGGCGCCGTTGCGCTTGTAGAAGCGCGCGCCCTCCAGCGTCCCGATGCTCGACGGCGTCGTGTAGACCTGCTGGTTACGGACCTGGGTCTTCCCGTCCGCGGAGAGCTGCGCGACGCTGATGGTGCTGTTGCCGTACGCCACGTACATGGTGTCGTTGTCGTCGATCAGCATGCCGGCGTCGTAGTAGCAGTTGGGGATCGTGGTGTGCTTGCTCCACGTGCCGTCGACGGCGGACGCCGTGTAGATGTGGGTCTGCGCGAAGTCGATGCACCCGGCCCAGTAGTACGTCTTGTTGCTCGGCCGGTAGTTCAGGGTCGACGCCCAGATCCCGTCGACGTACGCGTTACCGCCGCTCATGTCGTACTTAGACCCGAAGTCCAACCGGGGTACGGAGTGCCCGGCGTACTCCCAGTTCACCAGGTCGTACGAGCGCAGCACCGGCGCGCCAGGCGAGTAGTGCATGGTGGACGCCGACATGTAGTAGACGTTGTCCACCCGGATGATGTCGACGTCGGCGAAGTCCTGCCAGACCACCGGGTTCGAGTACGTGCCGTTCGACGGGGGCGGCGTGGTGGGGGGTGGCGTCGTGGGGTCGGTCCCGCCGTCGACGCGGACGAGCTGCCACTGCTGGTTGGTGCCGTTCCAGTCGGCGTACTGCACGATGTTGCCACCGTCGGCGGTCGAGGCGCCCTGCACCTCCATCACCTTGTTGCTGTTGCGGTTGATCAGCCGGACGTAGCCGCCGTCCGAGTCGGCCAACCGGAACTGCTGGTTGGTGCCGTTGTTGTCGGACCACTGCACGATCGCCCCGCCGTCGGCGGTCGAGCGGCCCGAGACGTCCAGCACCTTGCCCGACAACCTCGACTTGAGCCGGTAGTAGCCGCCTCCGGAGTCGACGAACTGCCACTGCTGCTGGTTACCGTTGTTGCGCGTCCACTGGGTGATCCGCGCACCGTCGTTCGTGGCCGAGTTGTACACGTCCACTGCCTTGCCACTGTTGCGGTTCACCAACACGTACCACGCGCTCGTGTCGACCGTTGCCGCTGACGCGGGCGACGAGGCGACGGCCGCGGCCGCGCCACCGACCACAAGCACCATCGCGGCGACGGCGAGTCTCGACAGCCACCCGCGCCGTCGTGGCGCACCCCGGGGAACCCGACCGATGGAAAGCATGATCCTCCTCTGCTGACGCGAACCGTGCGGTCTGGGTCGGCGTCCGCGGCACCGGGCGGGGTACCGAGCTGACCACGCCCGGCCATGTGATCGCTAACACCGATCGTCCGACCGTCGCGGTGACGAGGTGTCGAAACCGCGGGGTAGGACGCGCGCGCGGCCGGACCAGCCAACGACATCGACCATCTTGGCTATAGACTGTGAGCGATAACATGCTGTTCGTCAAGTCGTAACACAACCGCCCCGTGGTCCTGCTGACGCGCACGCGAACGGGTGGCCCACCCCGGCCCGCAGGCAGGGATGGACCACCCGTTTCAGTAACCCCCGACGGCGCGGGTCAGAAGCCGCGGGCCAGCCGGTAGTAGGCCTGGTTCCAGCGGATCTCGTCGGCGAAGCGGCGGGGCTTGGTGTCCGCGTCGATGACGACGAGTTCGGTACGGCTCATCTCGGCCAGGTCGTGCAACTCCTCCACGCCCACCGCCTGCGACAGCACCGTGTGGTGCGGCGCCCCGGCGGTGATCCACGCCTCGGCCGAGCCGGGCAGGTCGGGCCGCGGACGCCAGACGGCACGGGCCACCGGCAGTCGGCGCAACGGTTGCGGCGGCGCCACCACGTCGATCTCGTTCGCCACCAGCCGGAACCGCTCCCCCATGTCGGCCAGCCCCAGCACCACCGCCGGGCCGGGCGCGGCGTCGAACACCAGCCGGACCGGGTCCTCCCGCCCGCCGATGCTCAGCGGGTGGATCTCCACGTTGGGGACGTCGGACGCGATGGTCGGGCAGACCTCCAGCATGTGGGCGCCGAGCACCAACTCCTCGCCCGGGGTGAGGTCGTAGGTGTAGTCCTCCATGAACGACGTGCCGCCGTCCACGCCCACCGACATCGCCTTGAGCGTGTGCACCAGGACCGAGGTCTTCCAGTCGCCCTCACCGCCGAAGCCGTAGCCGTCGGCCATCAGCCGCTGCACGGCGATGCCCGGCAGTTGACGCAGGCCGCCGAGGTCCTCGAAGTTGGTGGTGAACGCCCGGAACCCACCCGCGTCCAGGAACGCGCGCATGCCCAGCTCCAGGCGGGCCGCGTACCGCAGCGAATCGTGCCGGTCGCCGCCGGGCAGCAGCTCGCCGACGATGCGGTAGGTGTCCTCGTACTCCTTGACCAGGTCGTCCACCTGCGCGTCGGTGACCTCGCCGACCACCTCGACCAGGTCGTTGACACCGTAGGTGTTGACCGAAACCCCGAACCGCAGCTCCGCCTCGACCTTGTCGCCCTCGGTCACCGCGACGTCGCGCATGTTGTCACCGAAGCGGGCCAGCCGCAGCGACCGCATCGCCGACCAGCCGAGCGCGGCACGCGCCCACGCCCCGACCCGGGCCGACACCCGCGGGTCGCTGACGTGCCCGGCCACCGTCTTGCGGGCCACACCGAGACGGGTCTGGATGTACCCGAACTCACGGTCGCCGTGGGCGGCCTGGTTCAGGTTCATGAAGTCCATGTCGATGTCGTTCCACGGCAGCACGACGTTGGCCTGGGTGTGCAGGTGCAGCAGCGGCGTCTGCAACGCGTCCAGGCCGGCGATCCACATCTTCGCCGGAGAGAAGGTGTGCATCCAGGCGATGACCCCGATGGCACCCTGGGCGGCGGCGTCCCGGCAGACCTGCAGGATCTCACCGCTGTTGGTCAGGACGGGCTTCCAGACCACCCGGGCGGGAATCTGCGGCGAGTCGTCGAGCGCGGCCGCGATCTGACGGGACTGCTCGGCGACCTGCCGGAGCGTCTCCTCGCCGTACATGCCTTGGCTGCCGGTGAGGAACCAGATCTCGGGTGCGTTTTGTGGTGCCATGGAGTTGCCTTCCGCGAGAGGGGCGGTCACTTGTAACGGATTCCGATGAGACGCTGGAGGAGGATGAACGCGAACAGCAGGCCGCCGATCACGATCTTGGTCCACCAGGAGTTGAGGCTCCCATCGAAGGTGATGAGGGTCTGGATCACGCCCAGGACCAGCACGCCCAGCACCGTTCCGAAGACGTAACCCGCGCCCCCGGTGAGCACGGTGCCCCCGATGACGACGGCGGCGATGACGTCCAGCTCCATGCCGACGGCGATCAGTGGCGCACCGGAGAGGGTGTAGAAGGACAGCAGGATCCCACCGATCGCGGAGCACAGACCGCTGATCGTGTAGACCGCGATCCGGGTCCGGCCCACCGGCAGGCCCATCAGCAGGGCCGACTGGGGGTTGCCGCCGATGGCGTACACGTTGCGGCCCAGCCGGGTGTAGGCCAGCACGTACGCGGCGACGGCGACCACGACGAAGGCGATCAGCACGCTGATCGACACGAAGTTGCCCTGCGGGTTGCCGATCCGCTCCTGTGACATCGAGGTCCAGAACCCGTCGGTGATCGGGATGGACGAGCCGGAGATGAACGTGCACATGCCCCGGGCGAAGAACATCCCGGCGAGCGTGACGATGAACGGCTGGATCTCGAAGAAGTGGATGGCGCAACCCATCAGCAGACCGAGCGTCGGGCCGATGAGCAGGGCGATGACGAGCACCAGCGCCGCCGGCATGCCGTCCTGTAGCAGCGCGGCCGACACCATCGCCGTCATGGCGACGACCGACCCGACCGACAGGTCGATGCCACCGGTGAGGATCACGAAGGTCATACCCACCGCGACGACGAGCAGGAAGCCGTTGTCGATGAAGACGTTGAAGATGACCTGCACGTTGGAGAACGCCGTGTACTGCGACACTCCGATGCCGTACATGACCAGCAGCAGGGCGAGCGTCGCCAGGACCGGTATCTGCTTCCTCGGCAGCCGGAACCGGGTCCGACCGGCGGTAAGCGTTCCAGTGGTCATGCCGGCACCTGCTCCTTCGGCTTGTCGGCGATGGGGGCGGGCGGCGGAACACTGCGCCTGCGGCGGGCGAACCGGGCCCGGAAGGCCGGTGCCTGGATGAGGCAGACGGCGATGACGACGACCGCTTTGAACAGCAGCGAGGTCTGCGGCGAGATGTTCATGGCGTACACCGAGGTGGTCAGTGTCTGGATGATCAGCGCGCCGAGGATGGTGCCGCTCAGGAAGTACCGGCCGCCGGCGAGGGACGTGCCACCGATGACGACCGCGAGGATGGCGTCCAACTCCACCCAGAGTCCGACGGCGTTGCCGTCGGCGCTGGAGACGTTTGCCGTCATCATGAAGCCGGCGACCGCCGCGCACACGGCGCTGACGACGTACGCGAGGAAGATGACGCGGCCGGAGCGGATGCCGGCGAGTCGGCTCGCCTCGGCGTTGCCGCCCACCGACTCGATGATCATGCCGAGTGCGGTGCGCCGGGTGAACGCGGCGACGAGCACTGCCGCGGCGAGGGCGATGAAGATGGCCAGCGGCAGGGTCAGCAGGTGGCCCAGCCCGATCGTCCGGAACGGCCCGGAGTTGATGGTGATGATCTGCCCCTGGGTGATGAGCTGGGCGAGGCCCCGGCCGGCCACCATCAGGATCAGGGTGGCGATGATCGGTTGGATCCCGATCACGGCCACCAGCACCCCGTTCCAGACGCCCAGCACGAGCGCGACCCCCAACGCCATGGCGAGGGCGGTCAGCACCACGGTGAGACTGTTCTGGTCGGGCTGCTTGCTGATGTACATGCAGGCCATCGCGCCGCTGATCGCGCAGACCGAGCCCACCGACAGATCGATGCCGCCGGTCGAGATGACCAGGGTCATGCCCAGCGCGACGAGGATCAACGGCGCGCTCAACCGCAGGATGTCGATCGGAGAGCCGTACAGGTGCCCGTCCTTGAGCTCGATGGACAGGAACCCGGGCCGGTAGATCGTGTTTGCGGCGAGCATGGCGACCAGCACGGCGGCGGGCCAGAACAGCCGGTGACCGGTGATCGTCCGGTAGCGGCTCACGGTGTCGCTCATCGGTCTGCCTCCTCGCGGTGGGATCCACTCGCGATGGTCTGCATGATGCGGTCGGCGTTGAGGCTGTCGTCGTTGGCGAGCTGCGCGACCATCTGGCGGTCCCGCATGACGGCCACCTTGTGGCTGAGGCGCAGCACCTCCTCCAGCTCGGCAGAGATGAACAGCACCGCCATGCCACCGTCGGACAGTTGCGTCACCAGCTTCTGGATCTCGGTCTTCGCGCCGATGTCGATGCCCCGCGTCGGCTCGTCGAGGATCAACAGCCGTGGCTCGGTGATCAGCCACCGGGCCAGGAGCACCTTCTGCTGGTTGCCACCGGAGAGGTTGCGGACCGGGACCTCCGGGTCCGCGGGCCGGATGTTGAGCGCCTTGACGTACTTGTCGACCAGCTCGTCCTGGCGACGACGCGGAATGGGCCGGAGCCAGCCGCGGGCCGCCTGCATGGCGAGGATGATGTTCTCGCGGACCGACAGGTCCGCGACGATGCCCTCCGCGCGGCGGTTCTCCGAACAGAAGCCGACGCCGTGGTCGATGGCCTGCGCGGGGGTCCGCAGGCTGCTCGACGTGCCGTCGACCGCGACCTGACCGCCGTCGGTCCGGTCGGCGCCGAACAACAACCGCGCGACCTCGGTACGCCCGGAGCCCAGCAGACCCGCCAGGCCCACCACCTCGCCGGCGTGGATGGTGAGGCTGAACGGCTCGACCGCACCCGCCCGGCCGAAGTTCGACACCGCCACCAGGGGGGTGCCCTCCTCCACCGCTGCCAGGTCCCGTCGGGAGTGCTCCTCGATGCCCTCGAGGACGTCGAGTTCCTTACCGATCATCTTCTCGACCAGGGAGAGCTGGGGCAGCTCGGCGGTCAGGTACTCGCCGACGAGCCCACCGTTGCGCAGCACGGTGATGCGGTCCGCGATCTCGTAGACCTGGTCGAGGAAGTGGGTCACGAACAGGATCGCGATGCCCTCGTCGCGCAGCTGCCGCATGATGCGGAACAACTGGGCCACCTCGCCGGCGTCGAGGCTGGACGTCGGCTCGTCCAGGATCAGCACCCGGGCCTGGATGTCGATGGCGCGGGCGATGGCGACCATCTGCTGGATCGCCAACGAGTACGAGCCGAGCGGCGCGCTGACGTCGAGGTCGAGGTCGAGGCGTTTGAGCAGAGCTCGGGCGCGACGGCGAACCTCACCCCAGCGGACGGCGCCCAGCAGCCGGGGCTCCCGGCCGATGAAGATGTTCTCCGCCACCGAAAGGTTGGTGCAGAGGTTGACCTCCTGGAACACGGTGCTCACGCCGGCCGCGGTGGCCTGCATCGGCCCACTGAAGGACACGGGCTCGCCGTCCAGCGTGATGGTGCCCTCGTCGGTGTCGTAGACGCCGGTCAGCACCTTGATGAGGGTCGACTTGCCGGCGCCGTTCTCGCCCATCAGGGCGTGCACCTCGCCGGGGAAGAGCCGGAAGTTGACGTCGTGGAGTGCGCGCACCCCGGGAAAGGACTTGCTGATCCCGGTCATCGTGAGGACCGGACGGCTATCCGTCATCCCATCAGACCTCTTCTGGGGGTTGTCGACGCGGAAGGGCCGCTGCGCTCCCACCGCACCCGCCCGGCCGCCCCTGCGGGCAGGCTCGGGCGGGCGTGGCGCGGGTCATCGCGGGTCATGCCCGGTCCGTTCGGGTTTATGGGGCGACGAGGCGGGGCCGCCACGCGAGCGCGGCGGCCCCCCGACGTCGATCAGTACTTGCGGGTGGGCAGAGCCTCCTTGGCCTGCGCCTGGGTGAAGGTGGTCTCCTGGGTCTCGATCCGAGCCGGCACCGTCTCACCCGCGTGGACCTTCTTGGCCAGGTCCATCAGCTGCGGGCCGAGCAGCGGGCTGCACTCCGCGATGAAGTTGAACTTCCCGTCGGCGAGGGCCTGCATACCATCCTTGACGGCGTCGACCGTGATGATGGTGATGTCCTTGCCCGGCACCTTGCCGGCGGCGGTGATCGCCTCGAGCGCGCCCAGGCCCATGTCGTCGTTGTGCGCGAACAGCACGTCGATCTGCTTGTTGGCCTTGAGGAACTGCTCCATGACCTGCTTGCCGCCGGCGCGGGTGAAGTCACCCGGCTGGGAGGCGATGATCTTCAGGTTCGGGTTGGCGGCGATCGCCTCGCCGAAGCCCTTCTTACGGTCGTTCGCCGGCGCCGCACCGGTGTTGCCCTGCAGCTCGACGATGTTCACCGGACCGGAGGCGGTCTTCTTCTGCTCGACCAGCCACTCACCGGCGAGCTTGCCCTCCTTGACGAAGTCCGAGCCGAGGAACGTCTTGTACAGCGACTTGTCGGCCGAGTCCACCGAGCGGTCGGTCAGGATGACCGGGATGCCGGCGTCCTTGGCCTCCTTGAGCACGGTGTCCCAACCGGACTCCACCACCGGCGAGAAGGCGATCACGTCGACCTTCTGCTGGATGTAGTTGCGGATCGCCTTGATCTGGTTTTCCTGCTTCTGCTGCGCGTCGTCGAACTTCAGCTCGATGCCCGCCGCGGCCGCGGACTCCTTGATCGAGGTGGTGTTCGCGGTACGCCAGCCGCTCTCCGCGCCGACCTGCGAGAAGCCCATCGTGATCTTGCCGTCGTCCTTGGTGCCGCCGTCGCCGCCGGTGTCGCTGTTGCCGCAGGCCGCCATGCTGCCGATGAGCAGCACACTGGCGAGGACCGTGGCAGCGCGCCACGGAGCGGAGTGCATTCGCATCTTTCGCATCGAATCTCCTTGGCTCGGTGTGGTGGGGAACCGCGCCAACCGCCGATGTGCAAGGAGCGGCGTACGCGGGTGTTGCGTGCTGCTACTTCGGGGTGGTGCAGACCGGCGGGTCGGGCTTGGCCGTAGGGTCAGTAACCCGCCGGTGGGACTGGTTGTCGACCGTAGACGTTCCGGCAACGGTCTTGAAGGGCGTCGATGCCGGCGGGCGTGATCGTCACGCCACCACCTCCAGCGCGGGCTCTTGCGTGGCAGCGGCGGTCTCGGCCGCAGCGTTGCGGATCGCCCGCAGGCGGAGCATGACGTCGTTGCCGCCGCGACCGAAGTGGTCGTGCAGGGTCCGATACTCGGCGTACAGGGCGTCGTAGGCGCGCGCCCGGTCCGGGTCCGGCCGGTAGACGGCCTCGTGCACCCGGCCCATCGCCTGCGACGCCTCGTGGATCGACGGGAACTCACCGGCGGCGACCGCGGCGTGGATCGCCGACCCGAGCGCCGGGCCCTGCGCGGACGCGATGATGTTCAGCGGCCGCCGGGTCACGTCGGCGTAGATCTGCATCAGCAGTGCGTTGTTGGTGAGACCACCGGCGATCACCAGGTCGTTCACGGCCACACCGGCCTCGACGAACGCCTCGATGATCATCCGGGTGCCGAAGGCGGTGGACTCCAGCAGCGCCCGGTAGATGTCCTGCGGCCGGGTGGCCAGGGTCATTCCGACGATCATCCCGCTGAGGTCGTGGTTGACAAGCAGCGAGCGGTTGCCGTTCCACCAGTCCAGCGCGATCAGCCCGTGCGCGCCGACCGGTTGGCTCGCGGCCAGCTCGGTGAGCTGTTCGTGCGAGTCGATGCCGGCCGGGGCGGCGTGCTTGACGAACCAGCCGAAGATGTCGCCGACACCGCTCTGCCCGGCCTCGTAGCCCCACGCGCCGGGGCTGATGCCGCCGTCCACGACACCGCACATCCCGGCCACCTCGGCGACCTGCGTGCCGTTGACGACGTGGCAGGTCGAGGTGCCCATGATCGCGACGAGCCGGCCGGGCTCCACGGCCTGCGCGGATGCCGCGGTGACGTGCGCGTCGACGTTGCCGACGGCCACCGCGATCCCCTCCGGCAGGCCGGTCCACGCGGCGGCCTGGGCGGTGAGCGCGCCGGCCCGGGCGCCGAGCGGCAGCAACGGACCGTCCAGCTTGGTCACGAAGTCGCCGAAGTCGGGGTTGAGCGCGGTCAGGAAGCTCTCGGACGGGTAGTGGCCGTCCTGGAGGATGCCCTTGTACCCGGCGGTGCAGACGTTGCGGGTCTCGGTGCCGCAGAGCTGCCAGACGATCCAGTCGGCCGCCTCGACGAAGCGCTCGGCCCGGTCGTAGACCTCGGGATCCTCTTCGAGGATCTGCAGGCCCTTGGCGTACTGCCACTCGGCGGAGATCTTGCCGCCGTACCGGCCGATCCACGGCTCCGCCCGCTCGTGGGCCAGCGCGTTGATCCGGTCGGCGTGCGGCTGGGCGGCGTGGTGCTTCCACAGCTTGACCCAGGCGTGTGGCCGGTCGCGCAACTCGGGCGTCTCACACAGTGGGGTGCCGTCGGCGAGCGTCGGCAGCACCGTGCAGGCGGTGAAGTCGATGCCGATGCCGACCACCGCGGCGGGGTCCACGCCCGCGGCGGACACCGCCGCCGGGACGGCGTGACGCAGCACGTCGCGGTAGTCGTCCGGGTTCTGCAGAGCCCAGTCCGGGGGCAGCGTTCGGCCTCCCGGAAGCGCCGTGCTGATGACGCCGTCGCCGTACTCGTGCACAGCGGTCCCCAATTCGGCACCATCACCGACACGGACCACCAGAGCTCGCCCGGACAGGGTGCCGAAGTCGACACCGACGACGTAGCGGTCGTCAGCTCCGTCCACACGGTTCATGTTCACCTCCACCGTTAACGGGGATAGTGTTAACGCTCACATCCAGCCTCGTCAAGACATCTAGGCGCAACAGCTCCGTAACGGAACGCGGAAGCCGGGCCGACTCGGGCGCGTCGCTGGCGGACTGGCACAAAGCACGCGGATCCGGGTGTCAGCCACCGATCGGGCGCGGCGGACGAGGGCTACCGCACGGACCGGCCCCCTACCGCACGCCCCTCGATCGGCCGGGCGGGAGGTACCGCACCTCCCCCACCACGAGACGCCCGCCCGACGTCGCCCGAGCACCGGCGCCTGATGATGTTGGCGATAACATCACCGAGCCGCCACGCTCCCATGGTCAGACCTCTGGCCCGGCCGTCGGTCGTCGCGAGTGCTCATGAGCCAGCGCCCCCGAGGGCCACGGGCTCACCTCGCGGCCCCGCGACGGGGCCTGTGTTATCGATAACATTCGACGTTTGGTGATGCCGGCGCGGCCGGGCTGGTCCACTCGCGTTCCTTGAAATCGGGGGGTCCTTGGGCCGAAGGGTCGGTCATTCCTGACAAAGTCGGATCAGCCGGCTACTCGACGGCGGGTGGCGATGAGCTGGCGCAGACGCTCGGTGCGCTGCCGTTG